>CAYQCO010000030.1:0-5419 GCA_964416085.1 uncultured Lachnospiraceae bacterium
CTCAACAATCCAACCAAACCTGGATATACATTCACAGGTTGGACAGGAAGCAATGGGGAAACTCCACAAACAAGTGTGACAATTAAGCAAGGCTCAACAGGTGACAAGAGTTACACAGCAAATTGGTCATTCGATGCTTTGACAGAGTCATCAAGCAATGGATACACTGGCACATATGACGGTGCAAGCCATACAATCAAATTTGTGGCAAGTCACGGAAGTGGCAACACTATCACTTATCAATGGTATAAAGGTAGTGTGGCAACAGCCAATGCGATAAGCAAAGCAACTTCTACAACATATTCTGTCAAGAATGTTGCAGACAGCGGAACTTATGTATGTCGTGCAACTGTTAGTGACGGAACAACAACCAAAACTCTTGACAAGACATTGACTGTTTCAATCAGTCAAAAGGCTTTGACAGACAACACAGCAAACGTTACAGCAAAATATGACGGAACTGCAAAGACAATCACAATTTCATTGAGCGGATTTGTGACTGGTGAGTCAATGAGTCTTGGAACAATCAAGTATTACACAACTGACAGTTATGCAACTGAGACAACTCAACCTTCAAGAACTGTCGCTGGAACAACAAATGTGTATTACAAAGTTACATTTGCAAACTATGCAACTGTTACTGGACACAAGACTATTACAATCAACGGAACTGCTCCTACACTTACACTTACTGCATATTCAACAGTGTATAGTGGCAAGGCAATAGCATTCCCAAGTGGAAATGTAAAAATAACTGGTGTTTCTGGCGGAACAACTCCAAGCGGAGCATTGAGTTATGAATACAAGGCTCAGGGCGGAACATACACATCAACAGCACCTACAAATGCTGGAACATATACAGTAAAAGTAACTGTTGCGGCAGACAGTAACTACACTTCAACAAGTGCTGAAACAACTCTCACTATCACCAAGTCAGTGATTACTATCGCTGCAACAACTGGTTATGGTGAAGGCGGAAGCAAATATATTGAAGTGGACTATGACGGAAAAGTTGACGTTGCAAAGAGCAAGGCAACACTTGGCACTCATTACACAATCACAGCAACAGGACTTGTTCCTAGTGACGGCGACCAAATCACTATCAACAACTTCTCAGCCGGATTGAGCAAGGATGTTCAATACAACACTGACGGAAGCATAAAAGGTGTGTCTGCAACAGCAAGAATTGATTTGAAAGACACAACCAACTTTGCATTCAATTCAGTAGACTCTACTGCAACATACTTTGACTTGAAGATTAACATCAAGAAAAACCCACTCGATTTGTCGGCGGCAACTATAACTGGTGTAAATGCAACTTATACATATACAGGAAGTGCAATTACTCCAACTATTACATTAAAACGTAGTGTTGGCGGAACAGAAACAACTCTTGTATTGAACACAGATTATACAGTTGCATACACAAGCAACACAAATGTTGGAACAGCAACAATTACAGCAAATGGTAAGGGTAACTTTACTGGCACCAAGACTGCTGAATTTAAAATTGCTCAATACGATATCTCTAAGGCAACAGTGAGTGATATTGCTGACCAAACATATACTGGAAATGCTATAACTCCGGCATTTACAGTAACAATGAACAGCAAGACATTGACTGTGAACACTGATTATACAGTTGAATTCACCAACAACACAAATGTTGGAGAAGCAACAATAACTTTGACAGGAACAGGTAACTTCACTGGAACCAAGACTGTGACATTCAATATTTTGAGACAACGCACAGCGTCTGCTACTGGCAAGTCATTGACTTACAATGGAGCAGAACAAACTGGTGTTGATTACAAGAATGTTGATATCACAGGAACAATTAAAGCAACCAACCAAGGCTCATATACAGCCAAGGCAACTCCAACAAACAACTATGCGTGGAGTGACGGAACAGTTGAAGAAAGGACAATCAGTTGGTCAATTGCTAAATTTGATATTTCAAAAGTTGCAAATGTGACACCAATCGCTAACCAAACTTATACAGGCAGTGAGATTAAGAAAACCACAACTGTTACAGTGACGTTGAATGGCAAGTCTCACACATTGACAAGTGAAGAAATTGATTACACTTATTCAAATGATACAACAAATGTTGGCACAGTTACAGTGACAATCACTGGTAAGGGCAACTTTACTGGAAGTGTTGTTACAACTTACGATATTATCTACAAAGCAATTACAGGGACAGCAACTATAACAGGCACAACACAATACGGTGAAACACTAACAGCAAGTGTAACAGACGGTCTTGCAAGTGCAACATATAGTTATCAATGGCAATATGCAACAAGTTCAACTGGAACTTGGACAAATTGTGCAAAAGGCACATCAACACAATTGACATTGACCGCTGAAAATGTAGGAGTAGACAAGGTTGTTGGCAATGTATTTAGAATAGTGATTACTGCAACTGGCAACTATTCTGGAAGTTTGACATCAAATGCAACTGCTAGCGTAACTGCAAAAGCACTTGCTTGGGCTACAAAACCTACGGCTGAAAACAAAGTTTATGACAGCAACACAACTGCTACAATTTCTAACCACGGAAGTGTAAGCGGAGTGATTAGTGGTGACACAGCAACACTTGTCACAAGTAGTGCAAAAGCAACATTCAACGATGCAACTGTTGGAACTGGCAAGGCAATTGCATTCACAGGTTATAGTTTGACTGGCAAGAATGCTGGAAACTACACCCTTGCTCAACCAACTGGCGTGACTGCAAATATCACAAAATTGCAAGTTACAGTGTCTGCATACGGCAACTATGCAACAGATGCAACCAACAAGACATATATCTCTAAGGAATATGACGGTTCAACAACTGTAACAACAACACTCACCAAGGGCACACATTATTCCGTGTCATCAAGTCTTGCAAATGTAAGTTACACAGCAAGTTATGCAAATGCAAATGTTCAATCTGTAAACAATATCACTGCAACATTTACATTAAGTGACACAACCAATATGGAATTTACATCTGGTGGAAATACTATCACCTTGAACGGAAGGATTACTCCAATCGCAAAAGTAGTTGTTTGGGAAACAGCAACAAGTTATACCTATACAGGAAGTGTGCAAGAAGTTAAGGCGTATTACACCAACTTGGCAGGCACAAAAGTGTATATGGATGTAACATTCGATGAACAATCTACAACATTCAAGGATGCAGGAACTTATAAAGCAACAGCGACTGCAACAACTAGTGATACAACCAATACAAACTACACAATCACCAACACAACAAAGACTGGTATTGTAATTAATACAAAAGCAATCACAATCAGTTGGGCTGGTGGACCTTATACCTACAACACAAAGGCACAAGGGCCAAGTTACACATCAACTGGTGTTGTGGATAGTGATAGTGCAAATGTAACATTTACATCAAGCAACAACTCAAAAACCGCCGTTGGCAACTACACAGCAAAAGTTGAAATCAGCGGAACAAGAAGTTTCAACTATCACCTAACAAATGATAGTTATGACTGGAAGATTGTTGCAAAACAACTTGCAAAACCATCAATTACTGGAACCTATACTTACACAGGTGCAATCTTGACCGCAACACTCAAAGACTTTGACAACACAACTATGGCTGTGACTGGCAATTCTCAAACAAATGCTGGCAAACACACTGTAACTGTTGCACTCAAAGACAAGGCAAACTACACTTGGGCTGACGGCAAGACAGCTGATGTTACACTTGATTGGACTATTGCAAAAGCAACAAATTCAACAATAAAACTAAGTCAAAATTCAATATCTGTCAAGATTGGCGAAACAGTGACACTCACCGCGACAGTGACATATGACGGAACACACACTGCAACCAGTGTTACAACTAGCGGAGTGGAGAGCGCATATGCAACAATCACTGCAAGCACATTCAACAGCAAGACAAGCACAATCTCTATTGTGGGTGTAAGGACATTGGCAAATGGAACGGTTACTGTAACTCTTCCAGAAGACAACAACCACACCGCTGTATCTGCAAACTTTGACCTAACTGTAAACAACATTCAAGTTACAATGCAAGTTGTTGACAAATCTGGCAATATTGCAACAACAAAGCAAGGCAAAGTAAGTTATGATACATACACAACTGACGGAACAAATGTGTTTGAAGTTCCATTTGGCGAAAGCAGAGATTTGACAATCACTCCAAATGCAAACTATGGCTGGTATTATTATGAAATAAACGGCACAAAGATTTTCAATACAACAAGCACCAACTTAACTGAAACAAAGAAAGTTACTTTGTCAAATATTACTGAAAATACCACAGTCAAAGTTTACTTTGCTCCAACAATCGTTTTGAGTTTCAAATTGATTGGCGACAGCAATGCAATGAGTGATATGAAAGTTTTGACTGGAACACAAGATACTGCATTAAATCAAGCAATGGCTTATACATTCGCAACATCAACTGGAACATACTTCGCAACTGCTCGTGTGTTTGCTGACAGCGATGTTTACGTATCATTGGGCGGAACATCCAACAAGGCAGAAAGAACAGCACACGTAGTGACAGGTATAAAATTCGGCAACACAACAATTTTGTCAGGAAGCGAAATTAATGTCGATGTATCGGCTCAGGCAATATCTGTTGCAGACCAAATTGAAGCAGGCAAGAGTTATGAAGTTGTGTATACAACTCAAACAGCAACCAAACTTGAATCTAGTTCAAAGGAGGGTGCTGACTACAAACTTGAAACTGATTCTAAGAACGAAATCACAGACGGAAGCAATAGATATATCTTGAATGATTCAACCGTAAACATCAAAATTACTGTTGGCGATGGATATACATTCGTTGGATTTGAGACAGAAACAGGCAAAATGATTTACCGTAACGACACAGAGACGTTTACAAATGTAACTTCTACTGAGACGGAATATACATATTCTGCTGAATATTCAGAAGAAGTGGCAAGATTGACTCCAAAAGCATTCAAGAACAATAAGGCAGAAATTGCATCGACTGTAAGCAATGCAACTGGAACATTGACACACGTTGAAAGTGGATTGATATACAACGTTACAAGTGGAACAATCGTGAATACATCATTGGGTGTTGATATTGCTATGCTCCAAGGCGAATATAAATTGGAAGCAAAAGGCTGTGAAGTTACGATCACAATCGTGAAAGATAGTGGCACACAAGCTATCACCACAAATGATACAGGAAACTACACCTTCACTATTGATGATAGCGTAACCAGCATCAACATCTCTATAAGCAAACCATCTACACAAACGGTTAGTGAATAGTTGAACAAAAAAAGATGACTTCGGTCATCTTTTTTTGATTTTAATTAAGGTAAAAATTTGTTTTTACAAATGCTAATTTGTCACAATTGGTGCAAAAAATGTGGACAACCAAATTACATTTGACAAC
>CAYQCO010000030.1:5519-9520 GCA_964416085.1 uncultured Lachnospiraceae bacterium
GCGCTAATGTCTTTGTCTTTGATTATACTTGGCAAAACAAGTTGATGAGTGTATTCCATTTCAAAGTTTTTTATTAGTTTGATTTGTTTTTTTGATTTTATCATAATGTGATTGTTGACAGACAAACAAATTTTATTCACCCAACGTCCAAATATATCAATCAATCTGCGACCTATGATATAATCAAAAAATATTTGATAACATTTTCGTCAAATTTTAAACCTTGCGAATTGTGGAAAAGCAAATATGGGTTGTGCAAATTTGTTGGTTGCAAAATGATGTCAAAATTCATATAAAATATTGTGACATATTATCTTTTGCCAAATTTTGATATGACAATAAGTTGTGGCCCAACAATTAAAAAACTTGTTGCTGGTCAACTGTATTTTTTTGAACTTTTTGAGCGGACAAAATTTGATGTTGTGGCTGATGATGTTTGTGATAGTGCCAATTATTCTTTTGAAATTTGCGAAGGAAATGTGACTGGTGGCAAGACCAAGGTTTTAAAGCAACAAGACTTTGTTGTCATCCAACTTTTGCCAATAGTGTATTGCGATTTTTTTAATATACAATCACAAATTTTTATGTATGAAAATTCGCCCTGCATAGTAAGTCTTTTTGATGACAATTTGCGTGTGCAATACAAAGAAATAAATATCAACAAAAAATTAATTAATAATAAAATAAATAATTTAAAAAATAATTCAAATATTAATTGTAAAAATAATTTAAATATAAATTATGAAAATAATATAAATAATAAATATATTAAAAATAAATATAAAATAAATATTTTTGACAAAAAAATAAAAAATAATTTAATTTTATTTATTTGCCTAGAAAATAGTATAAAAAAATATTATATTATTTTAAATAATACACATATTTTATTCGACAGTTATTTAAAAGAAATTAATATAAACGACAATTTAATTATTTTGGATGACAATATAAATTGTTTGGGAGAAAAAACAGTATTTGACTTTGATTTGGAAAACAATGTTGCAAAAAAATATGCTGTGGAATACAAAAACAAAATTCCGCCAAATGACGTAGCAATCAAATTTTTGGATGCGGTGAAAGTTGGCAATCAAAAACTTGCAAAAGAGTGTTTGTCACTTGATGTTGATGTTTTGGCTGTGCAAGAATTTTTGGGCGAATATGATGACTATTTAAAAATTGAAAATTGTTATATTTTGCTCAACAACTTTGAAATCACCAAAGCAATAAAATTTGAAATTGTGGACAACAAAATCTCAAATATTTATGATTAAAAAAGAGCGGACTTTTGTCCGCTCTTTCAATTTATATCCAACGTATTTTTGTCAAACAATTTGTCTTTAAAAAACTCTTCAATAGACAAACCAAATCCGTCTGCAATTTTTGCAATAGTTGATAGTTGAATGTCTTTGTTTCTCTCATCAATTATATTTTTTAGTGTCTGTTCTGGCATTGCAACTTTTTTGCACAACGCATATCTGGTCATATTATTTTCAATTAATAAATTTGTCACTCTTAATGCCACTGCCCGTTGAAGTTCCATATTTTTCTCCTCAATCCTCAATTCTTTTGATTTGTTCAAAGGATTTGGTGAGACCCATAAAGATTGGGTAGGATGTTTCTACAACGATTATGGTGAAGAACATTTCGCGCATTGGCACGTGCACAAAACTCAACATATTTGGCAAGAAATACATCACCAAGAATGAGCAGAGCGTCATACTTGCCACCAAAATTGCTTTGAGTGGATTGAATGGTTTGCAAAGATTAAATAGAACAATCAGTCCTGTGCAGGTGAGTGCAATTGATGCCATTGTGCACATCAAAGCATTTGAAATACCCATATAATGTTGATAGACATACATTGCCATTGTTGACAAAATGAGAGTAATTCCTGCTGGCAGTGCATTTTTTAGCAAATTGGATGCAAATTTTCCTTTGATAATATTGTGGTTTGGTTGCAGTGCCAAGAAGAATGACGGAAGCCCTATTACAAAATATTCTAGTGTCATAAATTGCACTGGACTGAATGGATAAGATTTGTTCATAATCAGCACAATAATTGATACAATGATTGTAAAGATTGTTTTCATCAAGAATAGTGAAGAAGATTTTTGGATGTTGTTGACAACTCTTCGGCCTTCTTGAACTACACTTGGCATAGAACTAAAATTGCTGTCCAACAAAACTAGGTGAGACACACTTCGAGCAGCATCACTTCCGGCAGCGATAGCAACCGAACAATCCGCTTCTTTCAAAGCCAAAATATCATTTACACCATCACCAGTCATAGCAACGGTTTTGCCTTTGTTTTTGAGCGCTTTTACAAGAACTGCTTTTTGTTCTGGTGACACACGTCCAAAGATTGTGTATTTGTCGGCAATTTCCATAACTTCTTGTTTTGACATTCCTTGAAGAGAAATGTATTTGTCATAAGTTTCAATTCCTACACGTCTTGCAACTTCGCTGACAGTGATTGGATTGTCGCCAGAGATAACTTTTATGTCCACGCCATTGTCTTTAAACCAGCCGATTGTTTGCGGAGCATCTTTACGAATATTGTCTTCAAGCAGAATAAATGCAACAGGTGTGCAGTTTTCTTTTGAGAAAGATTTGTCGCTTTCAACAAGCAGAAGAACTCTCAAACCTTGTGCAGAATATTCTTCGGCCTGCTGGGCAATCTTTTTGTTTGGTTGCATAACATATTCATAAGCACCAATTTTAAATGTCCCAAGACGATTGAATGTGCAACCCATAAATTTTCTTTCAGAAGAGAATGGGATTGATTTGTCGGCCGACATACTGCCTTTGCCAAAGAAAGTTTTTAATGCAATCGCTGTGTGATTGGCTTCGTGGAAAGCACCAACTATGGATGCAACAATTTTTGTTACGTTTTTGTCGTCATATTTGTTGGATAGGTTGACAAATTCTCTAACTTTCATTGAGCCGTCAGTAAGTGTTCCTGTTTTGTCAAGGCACAGCACATTGACACGTGCGAGCATTTCTATACAATACAATTCTTGCACAAGTGTTCGCTTTTTGCTAAGACGAATAACTGATACTGCAAGCGCAACCGATGTCAACAAAAACATTCCAGCAGGAATCATACCAATAATGCTTCCGGCGGTCTTGGTGATTGTGGAATAAAGGTCTTTGTTGTAAGCATCATAGTTGTTGAAAAACATCAATACGCCAAGCGGAATAATTGCAATACCGATAAGGCGAATGATAAAGTTTAGAGTAATCAAAAGTTCGCTTTTTGGCTTGGAATATTTTTTTGCCTTGCTAGAAAGTTTTTCAATGTAATTGGCGCTACCCACTTTTTCAACTTTGGCTTTACAGGTTCCGCTACTTACAAAACTTCCAGCCATCAACGTGTCGCCAACTTGCTTTTTTATCGCTTGGCTTTCACCTGTTAGCAAACTTTCGTTGACTTCAATGCTGCCGTCTACTACCACACTGTCAGATGCAATTTGCATACCTGATGCAAGGCACAAGATGTCGTCTAATACCACTTCTTTTTTGTAAATTTCTTGCGCTTCACCATTTCTTAACACTTTGGTAAAATTTGAGTTGGTAAGTGTCAATTTGTCAATTGTGTTTTTGGCTTTGATTTCTTGAATAATACTAATAGCAGTGTTGGCCACTACAATCAGCATAAAAATCGTGTCGCTATATGACTTTACACACCAAAGAGCAATCGCAACTGCAAGACATATCATATTGAAAAATGTAAATATGTTTTTAAACAGGATTTTGCCAACGCTTTTGGTTGATTTGGTCTCTGTGTTGTTGACAAGATTTTGAGATATTCGCTCGGCAATTTGCTCGTCAGTCAATCCAACGTTTAGGTCGGGATTGAATCTCTTTATGTTTGAACTATTATACGTTTTTTGTTTTTTCATATTTTCACCTATATTAATATATTAGCATATTGCAGTTATTAATTCAAATATTTTTTGGACTTTTCCGCAATTTTTAGGTTTTGTGGTCTTTTGGGG
>CAYQCO010000031.1:0-8779 GCA_964416085.1 uncultured Lachnospiraceae bacterium
ACAAGAAAAGATATCAAATAGTCATAAAAAACAAGTTCCATTTTATTTCTCCTTAAAATCATCCACTTCAACAGTGACTGCGTGCGCAATACCGGGTATAGAATCCCCTTGTTGACTAGTGGTTGTGCTCAATAATGCCCCAGTCGCCACCAGCAAAACTTTTTTAAACTCGCCAGAATTTAGTTTGTGCATAATATATGAATTAAAAACAGATGCACTGCAACCGCTTCCGCTCCCACCCATAAAAGTCTTGCCCTGCTTTGTATAAATCAAGTTTCCGCAATCGCTATAATTTTGTTTTAGTTTGATGCCTTTTCTTTCCAATAAATCGGTCAAAATTTCACTGCCAAGTTTCCCCAAATCACCTGTCGCTATCATATCATAATCATCTACTGTTGTGTTGGTGGCTTCTAGATGTGTCATAATCGTATCCATAGCAGCAGGCGCCATAGCCGCGCCCATATTGTTGACGTCTTTTATTCCAAAGTCAATCACTCTGCCAAAAGTTGCCGAACTAATAAACGGTCCCTTGCCTTCAAGTGACAAAATTGATGCGCCACCACCTGTTACTGTCCATTGGCTTGTTGGTGGTCGTTGATTGCCAAGTTCAAGCGGAAAGCGATATTGTCTTTCTGCACTAGAAAAATGGCTTGCAGTTGCACAAACTACCTTGTCAAAGACTTTTCTATCTACAAGGCAAGCACCAAGAGCAAGACTTTCGGCCATAGTCGCACAAGCACTATACAGCCCAATAAAAGTCAGCCCCATTTTTCTTGCCGTAAAAGACGAACTCACAATTTGATTAAGCAAATCTCCGCTAAGCATTGCGTCGATATCTTCCACTTTCAAATTTGCCTTGTCAATTGCTCCAAAAATAACGTGTTCTAGCAGTTTTCTTTCCGCCAATTCAAAACTTTTTTCCTTAAATGTGTCTTTTTTTAATATATAATCAAAATAATCTTTCAAACCCCCTTTGCCTTCCAATGGCCCCACCATTGAATAATTGGATATAATTCTTGGCTTGTTTTTGAAAAAAATTGTTTGGTGATTTTTGCTTGATTCAAACATCTCTACTCCTTAAATAAACAACATATATATTGTGCCAGCAACAATGCTACCCACAGTGCCGCAAACAATCACTGGCCCCGCGATAGAAAACATTTTGACACATATCCCATAAATTATGCCTTCTTTTTTAAACTCTATTGCTGGACTTGCGATTGAATTGGCAAAACCTGTGATTGGGATGACTGAGCCAGCACCGCCAAACATCCCTACCCAGTCATAAATCCCTATGCCTGTCAAAAGCTGCGTAATGCCAATAATTGTAATGAGCATCAATGCTGTATGATTTGCTTCACTGAAATTGGGAAAAACGTGCCTATAAAAATCAAAAAATCCCTGCCCAATCATACATATAATTCCCCCCACCAAAAATGCACGCAAAACAGAGCTCCAAAGTTTTGTTTTGGGAACTTTTGCATCAACATACATATTATAGTTTGTGTTTCTTTTTTGACTGTCCATATTTACCTCAACAATATTTTTTCCTTGAACAATTTTTTTATACAATAAATATTTTTAAAAATCCTACACAAACTAGCCACGAGGTGAAATATGAATATATTAAAAATTTTGACATTGTCAGGAGTTGCTACAACTCTTGCACTTACCAACAATCAAATGAAAATCGAAGATTGTCCAGAATGTGACAATACTCAAACAACGAGCGAAAGCACAACTTTTGCAGAAAACGAAACCACACAAGAAAATACAAGCAACATCCAACTGCTTGACACAAGTGATGCAACCGAAGAAAATGAGTTGCTTGACGACACTACGACTGACGAAAATCAAAACTCAATAGGAGAAAATACAGAGCAAACAGAGCAAGTCAAATATAACTATGCGGATTATTTTGCTTGCTATGAAAATGTCAAGAACAAATTGACAGAAATACTTGAACTCAATCAAAAATATAGTGAAAAGTGCGAAAATTGCAATGAACTGACAGATGAAGAAAAAGACAAATTAGAAGCAAATTTTGAAGAACTTGAAACCTTGATTATGCGACTTCAAGACAACAACCAAAATATTTTGTGCAACATTACTGGCGAATGTGATGATAATGATGACATAAAGCAAATTTTGGAGCAACTTCAAAGGCGAATTGACACAATCCAAAATGCAATGATTATGTCACGAAATTTTGCATTTTTCAACAACCCCTACTCAAATGTTTATGGATATTATTTTAGATCCTATCCACAAGAAAATTTGAAAAATGAAACAGAAAATAATATCGAAAATATTAGCCCTGCAACAGAAGAAAACAAAAACCAAAACGACAAAAATATTGACACATTTGCACGCAAAAGATGGGCAAGCAATATTGACACTTATGGCCCCGAATACCGCAACATTGACACATTCTTCAACACTGCCCTAATTGATGACAATATGTTTGACTACAATGGTGAAAATTATATGGGGAATTATGGTATGGGATATATGAGCAATCCATATATGTTTGGCGGAAGAGTCAACGGACACAATGGGTCAAATGGTGGATATAGAAATCCAAACTATAACAACCAACAAAACAATAACGACACCCAAAACACCAACGAAACAGAACACACAAATCCAAACAATCACAACCTAAAAATTGACACTGAAACACAAGATGCACAAGAACAAAAAAAGTTTAAATTTGGAAAAAATATTGACACATATTTGGATGATACAATGCAAGGAAACGTAAACACAATGGGCGGCAAAAAAGTTACAGATTATGTCCGCGATTTGTTCAACAAACATTTCAAAAAAGATAAAAATAACAATCAAAAACCAATCACAAAAAATGACAATCAAAATGACGATAAAGAACAAATTCCGCAAAGCGAAATCAATAATTATGTTGACAATTTTATTGACAAACACAACTCACCTGTTGACGAAAATTATTTGATAGACGACAATCAAGTGACCCCTACTTTTGATATAAAAAATGAAAATAATCCAAACGAAAATCCACCAGAATTAAAAGAAATAAATTTTCCAAAACTTTATTAAAAAAATAAAAAATAATTCAAATAAAAATAATTTTATTAAATATTAAAATAAATTTAAACAAATATTAAAAATTAAATAAATTTCATCAAAAACACCATTTTATAGCAAAAAATACACCAGAATTAGCATTTTGAGTGTATTTTTTTATTTATTTTTATCATTTTTCATTAATTTTAGATATTTCTATTGTTTTTTTATTAGTTTTAAATATTTTTTTATTTTTTATATTTGTTTCTAATATTTTTATAGTCTTTAATTTATCTTTAACATTTTTATTGTTTTAATATATTCAAAATATTTTTTATTATTTTGTATTTGTTTTTATTTAGAATATTTTTTGTTATTTTTTTCATTTTTTGTTTTATTTTTATATTTATTATTAACTTTATTTTGCAATTAAATCATTTTTAAAATTTGACAAAATCTTGTTTTCTATTCGAGAAATTTGCACCTGACTTACACCCAAAGTCTTGGCAATTTCACTTTGAGTTTTGTCAAGATAATATCGCATAATTATCACCTGTTTTTCACGTGCATTCAATTTTTTTATCATCTCTCGTATAGCAATTTTGTCAATCAATTTTTCTTCTTTAAAGTCTGTTGCAATTCGTTCTCCAATGCTTAAATCGTCATCATCTTTGTCGTCAATAGATAGCGCATTTGTGTTGGAATCAAGCGCCCAAATTACGTCTTGCATTTCAATCCCAAAATGAGTTGCAATTTCTTCAATCGAAGGTTCGTTGCCAGTTTTTAAAAACACTTCTTCAATATATTTTTTTATCATAATTGCATTGTGTTTTATGCTCCTTGACACTTTGATACTTCCGTCATCACGCAAAAATCTTTTTACTTCTCCCGCAATCATCGGAACCGCATATGTCGAAAATTTTACACCAAAGTCCGCGCTATAATTATTGATTGCTTTTACAAATCCAAGACTACCCAACTGATACAAATCGTCATATTCAACACCCTTGTTTTTGTATCTACGAATTATGCTTTTTATCAACGGAGAATTTTCCTCAATCAGTTTTTGTTTGGATTCAATATCCCCATTTTTTGCTTTGGCAATTAGGCTAGATGTTTCTTCATTTGACAACATATTACACCGCCAATTTTTTTGTCTTTGCAATTCCTTTTGTCATCTCGACAGTTACACCTTTTGAACTGTTGTTTTTTACAACCAAACTGTCCATAAAACTATCCATAACAGTGAACCCCATTCCGCTTCTTTCTTCATCTGGTTTGGAAGTAAAAAACGGAGTGAGTGCTTGTTCTATGTTGGATATTCCAACCCCAAAATCCGAGATAGAAATTTTCAACACATTTTTTTCTATCTCCATACAAAGTAAAATATCCCCTACCTTGTCTGGATATGCGTGCACAACACAATTTGTCACCGCCTCACTCACAGCAGTTTTTATATCGCTAATTTCATCCAAAGTTGGATTTAGTTGCAAGCAAAATGATGCCACACAACTGCGCGCAAATGCCTCGTTTTCTGGCATTGACTTAAATTTTAATTCAATTCTATTATTCATAATAACTCCTCTAAGAAATTTTTGGCATAATTTGATATAGCCCTGACAACTTAAAAATTTTTTCTGCTTGCACACTTGGATTTGTAATAAATATTGGTTTGTTGTATTGCTTCAACCTTTTGTATCTGCCAATCAAAACACCAATTCCTGTGCTATCCATAAACTCCAATTCGCTCAAATCCATAACCAGTTGATTAAAGTCTTTTTCCGTATCAATCAATGTGTCCAAACTTCGTCTAATATTGGTTGCCGAATGTTCGTCCAATTCACCAGACAACAAGACGTATAAAGTTTTGTTATATAGTCTAGTTTTTATCTCCATATTGCCTCCTTGATAGTTCCAGTTTAGCACTTTTGGGCACAAAAAAAAGAAGAAGTTGTGTATTTTCTTCTCCTTTTTTGTCGATTTTTGTCAAAACTATGCTTTCTTTATTTCATAACCATCTTTGCTATCCAAAATTGTCCAGCCTTTGTCCAAAATTTCTTTTCTCAAAGAGTCCGCTTCTGCCCAATTTTTGTTTAACTTAGCTTGCCATCTACGGCTGGCGAGTTCCTTTATTTCGTCTGGAACGCTACTTTGCTTGTTTTTTAGCAAATCAAGTCCCAAAACCTTGTCAAATTGTTCAACCAAAGCATATTTCGTCTTGTCGCTGGCATCACTTTTTAACACATCCAACAAGACAGTAATTGCCATAGAAGTGTTGAGGTTGTTTTCTATTGCGGATTTAAAGTTATTGAAAAAATAGTTGAATTTCTCTTCTTCCAAGTCACCAGAATTTGAAAGCGAAGTTGTTTTGTCCAAAATTTTGTTGTAACTAGCAACCGCTCCGTCAAGCCTATCATAACTAAACACAAGGGGCTTTTGATAGTGCGACATCAAGCAAAAGAACCTGTATGAAAGTGGGTTATAGCCGTTTTTTGTCAAGTTGTCAACGGTCAAAAACTCGCCTGAACTCTTACTCATTTTGCCACGTTCATCATTTAGGTGCTCGCTATGGAACCAATAATTGCACCACTTGTGCCCCAAATAACTTTCACTTTGGGCAATCTCGTTGGTGTGGTGTGGGAATTTGTTGTCAACTCCCCCGCAATGAATATCCAAATATTCGCCCAAATATTTGTTGGAAATTCCGCTACACTCAATATGCCAGCCCGGATAACCATATCCCCAAGGGCTCTCCCACTTCAATTCTTGGTCAGCAAACTTTGACTTGGTGAACCACAATGCAAAATCTGCTTGATTGCGTTTGCCATCATCAGCAGTCACTCCATCACGTGCACCAACAAGCATATCTTCTTGATTATGATTGGTCAAAACGTAATATTCTTTCAACTTGCTGACATCAAAATACACATTGCCATTTGAGATATAGGCATAATCGTCTTTCAAGAGTTTGTCAATAATTTCAATATACTTGTCAATGCAACTTGTGGCAGGAACAACAGTCTTTGGCCACAAAATATTTAGACGTTCACAATCCAACTTGAATGCTTTTGTATAAAAATCCGCTATTTCCATAACAGTTTTGTGCTCTCTTTCTGCTCCTTCAAGCATTTTGTCATCGCCGTCATCACTGTCATTTGTCAAATGTCCAACGTCAGTGATATTCATAACCCTATTGACCTTGTATCCAACAAAATTTAGCGCACGTTCCAGAACATCTTCCATAATATATGTGCGCAAATTTCCAATGTGAGCAAAATGATAAACTGTTGGCCCACAAGTATACATTGTGACATTGTTTTTGTCTCTTGGAACAAATTCTTCAATTTGCCTTGTTAATGTGTTGTAAATTTTCATAATTACTCCTTATATATGAATTCTGTCAAAAATAATTTAAAAAAATCAAGGATTTGCATAAATCCTTGACCTAATTTTTATGCAAATCAAAAAGATTGCACGACTTGTCGCACAAATTTCTTATTGACAGCAACATACCTTATTCATACTTATATCTTACACCCAAAATTTTGTTTTGTCAACTCAAAAAAACAATTTTTTTCAATTTATTATCCACTTATTGGAGACTCGCCGTCAGGAGTCGTTTCAGGTTTGATTGGTTCTAGTTCTTTTTTAAGCCCAGCACGTTTACTTTGTTCAAACCCATTTTCCCTAATCAGTTTTGCATAACTATCCAAAGCATTTACAAGTTCTGGATATTTACGCTCGTTAATTTCTGTCATACGTTCAATTTCCAAGATATTCTCATTTTCAAGATTTTTTGACTCTTCCAAATACTTATAAAACATTTCAGCATATTCAGGCGGGAAATTATAATGCGCAAACAAAACATTTATTTGATGAAGCAATGCTGTTTGTTGTTTGGTTCTATCAGTTGTTTCTTCATATGAAAACTCAACGGATTTGTCCAAAAAAGAATCAGTCGCATTGTCAATCTTGTTGATACACTTGTCGAGTTTTGAGTTATACATATTCATCTCGCTGTCTAGACTGTTTTCTTTGTCAATATTTGTCGCGGTTTGCTCAAAATCATCCACCAATTTTTCAAGTTCTTCTTCATCATATTTGCGGTTGTGCTCGACATAACTGTTTACAGCCCCCATTTTTTCATACAACTCCTTTGTATGATTTTCAAACAATGTGTCTTGTTGCTTTTTTACAATCTGCATTTTATCAACATCCGCTATCATTTGGTGCAAAAAGTTGGCGCTGTCTTCAAGTCTATCCCTTGCCTTGTCATAAAAAGTCGCTTGAATAGGTCTCTTGTTTTGGGTGTCATCGGTTTGATTTTTGTCAGTCGGTTGCTTAAACATCATTGCATAATTATTTGAAAATTGACTCAATCTCTCATAAGTCGTATAAAGTTTTGGGTCATTAATTTGCATTGATTGAAGTTTTAAATTGATACGTGCAACTTCTTCATAAGTGTCTTCTTGCGATTTGGTCCCCAACTTAAAATTTGTCTCAGCATTCAACAATTCGACAGAAATTTGTGTAAATTGATTGAGAGTATTGTTGACATAAATTTGATGCCAGTGATTTAAACATCCTTTGCCCGCTTTTTCTTGCAAGACATCAAATGCTTGAATATTTTTGTCACGACCATAATTTCTGTGGCGATAAAATTTTTCAGCAAGGTCAAGTGCTTTTTTGTATTTCTCTAATACATTGTCACGATTTTTTCCGCGAAATTTTCTTCTCAATTTGTCATAAAAAGACCTGCCGGCAGTAACACGTGAATCAAATCTGCCGCTTGACAATAGTTCTGGCAATGGTGAATTCATCACTTCGTTTGCGCGGCTAAGGGAACAAGAAAAATTGGTGACATCTGCATAAGTTTTTTGCACCACATCAAAGTCATTTGTCGTATACTTTGTTGCATCATATTTCGCCAACTGGTCAACCAATGTCGCAAGCATTATTTCTTCCATTTATCTCCTCCTAAAAACAGCCAAATATGGCACTTCAATTATTGGTGACGTATAGTGTTTTGATATACCTATTTTACCCTTTAATCTGCCAATAATAGCTATTGAAAAGTTGAACAAATCCAATTTGTCTTTAACACCAGCATTTTTTAAAAACACACCAATTTTAAATTCTTCGCCTTTATTAAGTGCAAGAATTTTGCTTTCAATATCCCCTATGATTTCTTCGTTTAACATTTTTTCACCTTATACTTTATCCTATCATTTTTCAAAAATGATTGTCAAGCAAATAACAAAAAATCCCTGTCATAAGACAAGGACTTTGGAGCTGGTGAGAGGAGTCGAACCTCCAACCTGCTGATTACAAGTCAGCTGCTCTGCCATTGAGCCACACCAGCATATTGGTGGGAAGAGATGGATTCGAACCATCGAAGTCATAAGACGACGGATTTACAGTCCGTAGCATTTGGCCGCTCTGCAATCTTCCCGTAGAACTATTCGGTATTAGTTCTTAATTTTGGAACTGAAAATCCAAAATATTGGTGCCTCGAGTCGGAATCGAACCAACGACACAAGGATTTTCAGTCCTTTGCTCTACCGACTGAGCTATCGAGGCATTGGCGACCCAAAAGAGGCTCGAACTCTCGACCTCCAGCGTGACAGGCTGGCGCTCTAACCAACTGAGCTACCGGGCCAAATATTTAGTTTGCCTTTGGGCTTGGTGGGCCTTCACGGACTTGAACCGCGGACCGACCGGTTATGAGCCGGTTGCT
>CAYQCO010000032.1:0-3759 GCA_964416085.1 uncultured Lachnospiraceae bacterium
ATTTTTGAGACAATATTATATAAGGAGAAAATATGAAACAATTTTTTTCTATTTTATTAATTACTATTATTGTAAATATTTTGTGTATTTGGGATTTAATTTTTACACAAGATGTTTTTAAGTATATGAAAAGTGAGAGTGAAAAAATTTATGAGGCCGTTCTCACAACACCAATAACTGATGAAAGTGTTAGCACAAAAATTTTGGATTTAAAAGAATATTGGACAGACAAAATGAACGTGCTTGTTATTTCTATTTCTAGAAAAGATTTGCAACCGATTAGCGACCAGTTGAATTTTTTGGATAGTGCGATAACCAACAACGACCAAGAAAGTGCTATCACTTATGCTTTGCATTTGAAATATAATTTGGAAGGATTGCACGAGACGGTTGGGTTTAGTTTGTCAAATTTGTTGTAATAAAAAAAAATGGGGGCGAAAGCGCAAACATAGTTTGCTGGACACTGCCATTTGGCAGTGTCCGACCTTTTCAAAACGGTGTTTTGAAAAGGTGCTTTCGCCCCCCCCTATTAATTCAACACACTTCATTCATCAAATTTATATTTCTAATATTACATTTTTATTACACTAGATTAATAATGCTACAAATTTTACAACTTTTTTAATAAACCAATTTGCAATTTAAATTGCAAAATTTTTACATCTAGTTTGATGCCAAAATTAATTTACATATTATTTTTCAACATCTTTTTTAGATATTTGCCTGTCCAAGATTTTTTGTTTTCCGCCACCTGTTCTGGTGTTCCTGTTGCTACAATTTGTCCACCTTCATCCCCGCCTTCTGGACCCATATCAATAATATAGTCGGCGGTTTTTACAACATCCAAATTATGTTCAATCACAACCATAGTGTTGCCACCTTTGACAAGTCGTTGCAAGATGTCAATAAGTTTTGACACATCATAAGAATGTAGTCCTGTTGTAGGCTCATCCAAGATATAGAATGTTTTGCCAGTATCACGTTTGGTGAGTTCGGTTGCGAGTTTCAATCTTTGCGCTTCACCACCAGAAAGAGTTGTTGCATTTTGTCCAAGTTTTACATAGCCAAGACCTACGTCAACAAGGGTTTGAATTCTACTCTTTATTGTTGGCAAGTTTTCAAAAAACTCCAATGCTTCATCGCAAGTCATTTCCAAAACATCATAGATAGATTTGCCCTTATATTTCACTTGCAAAACTTCTCTATTGTATCGTTTTCCTTCACAGACCTCGCAAGGAACATATACATCAGGCATAAAATACATACGTAGTCTTTTTACACCATCGCCAGCACAGGCTTCACATCTTCCGCCTGCAACATTAAAACTAAATTTGCCAATATCATATCCCCTTTCTTTTGCATCAGGAGTCGAAGCATAAAGTTCTCTAATCTTTGAAAACACTCCACAATAGGTCGCCGGATTACTTCTAGGAGTTCTTCCAATAGGACTTTGGTCTATTGCAATAATTTTGTCAATTTGGTCAGCACCGTCAATATTTTTGACATTACATCTAAGTTGTGTTTTGTCAATAGCATTTTTTAGCGCTGGATACAAAAGTTCATTGACAAGCGTGCTTTTTCCGCTTCCGCTTACACCAGTTACACAGTTGAATACTCCAAGTGGGATGCTTACATCCAAATCCTTTATATTATGTTCTTTGCAACCACAAAGTCTAATATACTTGTTGATTGGACGTCTAACTTTTGGTGTTTCTATTTTTAGTTCACCAGAAAGATATTTGCCAGTGATAGAACGTGGAGATTTTTCCAAATCTTCTACGCTACCTTGCGCAACAATTTCACCGCCGTGCACACCAGCATTTGGTCCAATATCCACAATATAATCTGCACTTCTAATCGTGTCTTCATCGTGCTCAACAACAATCAAAGTGTTGCCCAAATCTCGCAAATGTTTTAGCGTGGCAATAAGTCTATCATTATCTCTTTGATGCAGTCCAATGCTTGGCTCATCAAGAATATACAACACACCGCTCAGTCCACTGCCTATTTGAGTGGCAAGTCTAATTCTTTGAGATTCGCCACCGCTAAGTGTTCCAGCACTTCTACCCAAAGTGAGATATTTTAGTCCCACATCTTGCAAAAATTGAAGTCGTGCGAAAATTTCTTTTAATATCCCGTCAGCAATTACGCTTTCAGTTTTTGAAAATTTAACTTTCTTCAAAAATTCACTTAATTGTTCAACCGACATATCTGTTGCTTCTATTATACTTTTTTTGCCAATTTTTACCGACAAGGCGATATTGTTTAGCCTTTTGCCTTCACATTCTGGGCAAGTGTCTTCTGTCATCATACCCATAATTTCATCTTTTACATATTGGCTGGATGACTCTTGGAATTTTCTAAGCAGGTCATTGATAATTCCGCAAAATAGTGCATCTGAATTTTGTGCAAAATAGTTGATTGTTTGATTTTTTTGTTTTAATGCACCTTCTTCACCATACAACAAAATTCTTCTAACTTCTACTGGCAAAGTGTAATACGGAACATCCAAACTAAAACCATATTTTTTGCCCAATTTTCGATATGCTTTGGCGGTGATTGTTGAGTTTTCCAAATTCCAACCCATAACATTCAAGGCACCTTCATTTATTGTCAATCTATCATTTTTTACGATAGAATTTTCACCAATTTTTACCACATAACCAAGTCCGCTACATTTTGGGCAAGCACCCACGTGACTGTTGAAACTAAACAGGCTTGGCTCAATGTCTGGCAAACTGATATTGCAGTCTGGACAAGCGTATTTTGTGCTATAAAGAGTGTCGCTCTCGCCATTGTTGACAACACAAAGACCGTTGGCAAGGCCAAGCGCTTTTTCGATTGACTCGGTAAGCCGCTTGTCAACTCCGTCTTTGTTGATTATTCTGTCCACTACGACAAAAATGTTATGCTTTTTATTTTTGTCAAGTTTGATTTCGTCTTCTAGCATCATAACTTCGCCGTCAACCATAACACGAACAAATCCGTCACGTCTTAGGTCGTCGAAAAGTTTTTCTTGTGCACCTTTTTGATTTCTCACCACTGGCGACATAATGAGTAGTTTTGCATTTACTTCATTTGACTTTACCCTATCTACTATTTGGTCAAGAGTTTGCACACTGATTTCTTTGCCACATTTTGGGCAATAAGGCTTGCCCACTCTTGCATACAAAAGTCTAAGATAATCATAAATTTCTGTGATTGTGCCAACTGTACTTCGTGGGTTGTTGTTGGTGGATTTTTGGTCGATAGAAATTGCTGGCGACAATCCGTCAATACTCTCAACTTTTGGCTTGTCCATTTGGCCCAAAAATTGTCTAGCGTAACTTGACAGGCTTTCTATATATCTTCTTTGACCTTCTGCAAAAATTGTGTCAAATGCAAGGGTTGATTTGCCACAACCACTGACACCCGAAAAAACTACCAATTTGTTTTTTGGTATTGTTAAATCAATATTTTTTAGATTGTTTTGGCTTGCACCTTTTATGGTTATGTTTTCTAACATATTTTCTCCTAAAAATAAATTAATTAATATTTTTTAAAATTAAATAATATTTTAATTAAATTTAAAATAATTGTTTTTTACTATAAAATAGCATTTTGTTGTATTTTATTAAATTTCATTATTTAATTATTGAATTATTAATTTTTTATTTATTTTATTTTTGTTTATTTTGATTTTTTATTATTTTTGATATTTTTATCATTTAATTATTTTATTTTTTATTTTACCATTTTTTATTTAAATATTTTTTGTTT
>CAYQCO010000032.1:3859-8696 GCA_964416085.1 uncultured Lachnospiraceae bacterium
ATTATTTTTTATTTTAATTTCTTTTTTAATTTTGCAATTTCTTCACGCATTTTTATTGCGGTTTCAAAGTCAAGCGAACTTGCGGCTGTATTCATAAGGCCTTTTAGGTTTTCTATTTGTTTGATTATTTCTTGTTTGCTTGAATACGTTTTTTCTTCATCAATAGAGATTTTTAGAGTATCCACAATTTCCTTTTTGATTGTCATAGGTTTTGTGTTGTGCTCTTTGTTGTAATTCATTTGAATTTCTCTACGTCTGTTGGTTTCGTCTATTGCAATTTTCATACTGTCTGTCATATTGTCGGCATACATAATAACTTTGCCTTCGCTATTTCTAGCAGCACGACCAATAGTTTGGATAAGCGAAGTCGCTGACCGCAAAAATCCTTCTTTGTCAGCATCAAGAATGGCAACCAAAGTTACCTCTGGCATATCCAATCCTTCTCTAAGAAGATTTATTCCAATCAGCACATCAAACTCGCCAGCACGCAAACTGTTGATAATTTTTACCCTTTCGAGTGTGTCAATATCGCTATGAAGATATTTGACTTTTAATCCCATTTCACCAAAATAACTTGTCAAATCTTCTGCCATTTTCTTGGTCAAAGTTGTAACCAGCACACGTCCGCCTTTGTCAATTTGGGTCAAAATTTCGCTATACAAATCATCAATTTGGCCGTCGGCCTTCCTTACTTCAATTTCTGGATCCAATAGATATGTTGGCCTTATCACTTGTTCAACCATTTGACCGGATTTTTCTATTTCATATTGGTTTGGAGTAGCAGACACATAAATTGCTTGGCCGATTTTGGAGTTGAATTCATCAAAATTAAGTGGTCTGTTGTCATAAGCAGACGGCAGTCTAAATCCAAAATCCACAAGGTTGGTTTTTCTTGCTCTGTCGCCATTAAACATTCCCCTAACTTGCGGAAGAGTGATATGACTTTCGTCAACAAACAACAAAAATCCTTTTGGGAAATAATCTAGCAAAGTGTATGGTGCCTCGCCCGGCTGTCTGCCGTCAAAATATCTTGAATAGTTTTCTATCCCTGAGCAATAGCCCATTTCGGCCATCATCTCCAAATCATAGTTGGTTCTTTCTCTTATTCTTTGTGCTTCAATATATTTGTTTTCGCTCAAAAAATATTGTTCTCGCTCTACTGCATCTTTTCGTATATTTTCTAGTGCCATTTTCAATTTTTCGCCACCGACAGCATAGTGTGTTGCTGGAAAAATTGCATAATGTTGGAGTTTGGTTATCACCCTGCCAGTCACTGGGTCAAACTGGCTTATACTCTCAATTTCATCGTCAAAATAATCTACTCTTATTGCATACTCGCTTGTGTTGGCTGGGAAGATATCTATCACATCGCCCCTAACTCTAAACGTTGCACGTTGAAAATCTATGTCGTTTCGTTGATATTGAATAGCAATAAGTCTTTTTATGAGTTCATCTCGTGGAAAATTTTGACCTGCTCTAATTGAAATTTGCAAATCCAAAAATTCTTTTGGTTCACCCAAACCATAAATACAAGACACTGATGCAACGACTATTGTGTCGCTTCTTTCGGCCAAACTTGCGGTTGCGGAAAGTCGGAGTTTGTCAATTTCGTCATTTACACTCATATCTTTTTCGATATACGTGTCGCTTGAAACAATATATGCTTCTGGCTGATAATAGTCATAATAACTTACAAAAAACTCTACTCTGTTGTTTGGGAAAAACTCTCTAAACTCATTGCATAATTGGGCGGCAAGAGTTTTGTTGTGAGCAAGCACTAAGGTTGGGCGGTTGGCTTTGGCAATAATGTTGGCCATAGTAAAAGTTTTGCCACTGCCTGTGACACCTTTCAAAACCTGACTTTGCAAACCGTCTTGCAAGCCTTCAACCAATTTTTCTATTGCTTGTGGCTGGTCGCCAGTAGGTTTATATTTTGATACCAATTCAAAATCTCTATATTCCATACTCTTATTTTTCCCAATTCCTTTTTCAACTTTCATTCTAGCATAAATATTTGAAAATTTAAAGTAGTTTTCTAAAAAAAGTAAACAAATGTTTGAAATTTACAAAAAAAATAGGAAATTTCTTCCCTATTTTGAAAATATTAGTTTGAGTAGCAATGTGACAGCGACAGAAATAACCGCAAGGAGCACTGTTCTGCCTATATAAAACATCCAAGTTCGCTTGTTGTTGACAAGTTCTCTATGAAAGCCTTCGCCCTTCATTTTTAGCGATACACAAAAAATTGTTTGACCTTTTTTGTCACTCTTCACCAAGTCGATATAGTTGTCATAACTTAGATTGGTCATTATTTTGTCAAGTTCTTGCGGAAACATCACATATCTATCAGCCGCATAAGAAATAACTTCTCTTGGAGTAATCAAACAACTTTTCTTCCCAGAGCATTTTTGATAGACATATTCCATAATGTATTTTTCTTTTCGTGTCAGCATATTTTTCCTTTTAAATTATCAAATAATAAAATATCAAATTTACGCCAAAACACACAAGTCCCGCCAAAAGTCCAGATAGTAACACCCACGCATATGGGATTTTGGATTT
This sequence comes from uncultured Lachnospiraceae bacterium, assembly GCA_964416085.1. Classification (GTDB taxonomy): domain Bacteria; phylum Bacillota; class Clostridia; order Christensenellales; family UBA1242; genus Onthoplasma. Next base: position 6,422 of record CAYQCO010000032.1, read on the forward strand.
TGGGGGTTTGTTTTTTGACGCTTCTGTTTCAAGATATATTCTTGCCTTGGGGAGCAAACTATAACAAAAAGTGTAGTCTTCTTCAAATTTTATCACAATGTATTCTTGTTTGCACAAAAAATCTATTGTTTGCTTTACGCTGTCTAAATCATAAGACTTGCTGGGCAGTGAATTTAATATTTCTTCTACTGTAATCACTTTGTATGCGCAATCTTCTGTAAGTTTGCCCAAAATTCGCAATACTGTGTGCGTCTTTTTGTCAAGCATATCTTTCTCCTATTATAACATCTAATTTATTTTTTGCAAAATAAAATTAATTATTATAAAAGGTATTTTTTTGACATATTTCGCATTGGGGCAGAAGCAACGGTCGCTAGCGACCGTTTGCTTGTCCGCCGCAGGCGGACAAGGGGCGTGCAATTCAAAAGCGGTGCAAGGGCTTTTGAATTGCGCGCGCTTCTGCCCCCTTATTCGTAGTCGTCACCCTAAACATCTCGACCTTACACTCTTTCAAGTTGTTCTTTCAAATACTTAAATGCCAATTCATACGGCCTATCAGTTGCAAGGTCAACATCAATATCTCTAAGCAATTCAACAACTGGCTTGCTACTGCCAGACTTCAAAAAGTTGATATATTTCTTAAAATAATCTTTTTCGGTCAATATTTTTTCCACGATACACACAGCAGAAATAAAACCAGTTGCATATTTATACACATAAAACGGTCTATAAAAATGTGGAATTCTTGCCCATTCGTATTTTAATTCGTCAGGCAATTCAACATCTTTTCCATAATATTTTTTGTTTAAATCATAATAAAATTTGTTCAAATCTTCATATGTCAATGGAGTTTTGCTTTCTAGTGCTGTATGTGCAAAATCTTCAAATTCGCTAAACATTGTTTGTCTAAACACTGTTGACCTAAACTCATCAAACAAGTCAAAAACAAGTGCTTTTTTTAGTTCCTTGTCCGCATCCTTAATGAGATAATTGTATAGTAACATCTCGTTTACAGTGCTGGCAACTTCGGCCACAAAAATTTTGTATTGACTGGTTGCAAATGGCTGAGTGCGATTGCTAAACTCACTGTGCATTGTGTGTCCCATTTCGTGTGCAAGGGTGTATACACTCTTCAAATCGCCCACATAATTCATCAAAATTACACTTGGGCAAGCATATGCACCACTTGAATATGCGCCAGTTTCTTTGTTGTCATTTGGAAGATAATCAATGCACTTTTCTTCAAACTTTTGGCTCACCAATTTTTGATATTCTTCGCCTAATGGTTTGGTTGCAGACTTTACAAGTTCTTTGGCTTCTTCTATGCTAATTTGCTTGTCCGTATCAAATGACACCATTGCATCATAATACGCAATTTTGTCTAAGCCTAGTGCTTTTCTTCTCTTTTCCATAATTGAGTGTAAAATAGGCAAATTTTCATTAATTTGCTTGATTAAGCGGTCATAAACCGATTTGTCAACTTCTTCATTGAAAAGTGCTTCTTCTCTCACAGAATTGAAATTTGTAAGTTTGGCAAAGAAAATACTCTCTTCCACAGAATTTAGATACATACTGGCAATAGTTTTTATTTTTCCACCATAACCACTCATCAAAGATTTGAGTGCCAAACGTCTAACATCCCTATTTTTGTTGTTCATAAGTTTTGAATAATTGGCTTCATCAACCTTAAAAGTTTGTCCGTCAACTGTCACATCGTCAAAATTCATTTCACCAGTTGTGAGTGCACCAAAAATTTCGCTTGCTCCGCCCAAAAACAACCCCATTTTTGAGATAAGTTCGTTGTCGTGCTCACTAATTTGATGCGATTTGTTTCTTAAAATGCTTTCTAGTGTTCGGCGATAGACCTTAAATTCTTGTTTTTTGATTAAATTGTTTAAATATTCTTCATCAAGTGACAACAATTGTGGGGTGATAAATGCACAAGTCTCGCTTATCTCATTGGCAAGATAAGAAAACTTGCTTGTAAGCGCCAAAAACTTGGTGTTGCTGGTGTCTTGGTCAAGGCTGTGATATAGGTATGACGCAAGGCGGTCTTCACGTATTTCAAACTCGTCACTAAACTTGAAATAATCCAATAGCATTTTTTCATCCGCAAATTTGCCATAATAATTTTTAAACTTTGGATAGTTGGCTTTTAACCATTCAAATTCTTCGTTCAACATTTTTTCGTCTTTGATATAAGACGACAAATCCCATTGATATTTTTTGTCTTGTTCTTCTCTCTTCATATTTTTCTCCTAATAAAATAATATTT
>CAYQCO010000033.1:0-8357 GCA_964416085.1 uncultured Lachnospiraceae bacterium
CCCCATTTATTGACGAATATCTCATCAAATCTCATACAAAAGGATAAAGAAAAAAACTCACATTAAGGGCTAGGAGATTTGAAACTAGCGAAAAATTTATAAATTTAAGGTAAAATTATGAAAATTATAAGTTGGAATTGTAATGGTAAGTTTAGGGAAAAGTATAAACTAATTATGCAGGAAGATGCTGATATTTATGTTATACAAGAATGTGAAAATCCAATATTCTATGGTAAAGAATTTGAAGGTATTCCTTATACTTATGAGTGGTTTGGGGAAAATAAAAATAAGGGATTGGCAATTTTTGCCAAGAAAAACATTACTATAAATAACAACCATTGGCCATCTTATTGTCTTCGCAACTTTGTATCATTAAATATAAACAATAAGTATGATTTAGTTGCAATTTGGGCTTGTTCTCCTTATATTGAAGAATACTATGTTTATCAATCTATAAATATTGATAAATATGCTGAAAATACAATTTTAATAGGTGATTTTAATAGTAATGCAATATGGGATAAGAAACATGGTAAAAGAAATCACTCAATAGTTGTAAATGAGTTGAAGAAAATAAATATTGTTTCAGCTTATCACTTGTTTAACAAAGAAGAAATGGGAAAAGAAAAACAACCAACATTTTATTTATATAGACATATTGATAAACCATATCACATTGATTATTGTTTTGCAAATCCACAAATAATAACAAATTTTGATGTGTTAAAAGAAAATGAATGGTTAAAATTTTCTGACCATTTACCAATAAAGGTTGAAATACAATAATATTTTTATAATTGGCAGTTAGACGTGTGCTTGTCATATACAAGTGTTCTCGCTTCGCTCCGACAGACAAGTACACGTCAATAAACTAAATTAAAGCAGACAAAAAGCGAAAGCGTTGGTGAACGTAACACACTTTCGCTTTTTGTTGTTCCGTATAATGGCTAATTTATTCCATGGTGTGCTTGACAAGAGTCTCTGAAATGAATTTTCCTTTTGCTGGTTAAGACAGAGAAACGATATTTGTGCTTATGGCTTCGCCTTGGTCATTTCTCTGCCTTTAGATTTTGTGTTTTCATTTCTTCTCTTGTCAAGCACCTTTCACGGCATAAAGTAGCCAAGAAAAAAGAGAACTAGAGTATTTCTAATTCTCTAATTATTACACTAGTTTCAAAAGTGCTAGACTAAATGTGAGATTTTTTCTATGATATTGATGAAAAATCTATGGAATAACTAACTTTTAAACTCTAAAATATCTTTGATTTTTGCTTGTCGGTTTGATTGGCTCTGTCATTTTTATAAGCCCCATATCAATTGCTGGTTTTAGATAGTTATTCCTAAAACCTAGACGAGATTTGAGATTTAATTTTTGCATAAGTTCGACTGCTGATTGCGGATAACTCTCCACAACTTCAAGCAATGCACTGATTTGATTGTTTATGTGATTGTAGTGCTTTTGTGTGTCGCTCAACAAATCGCTAATTGCTTTGTTGATCATATCAAGCATAAACACAATAAAAATATTGGAATTGCCTTGACTTGTGGAATATGTTATAGCCCTATAATATTCTTCCTGATTGTCTTTTATAATACTTTCAATCGGTATCCAAGCAAAAATTGGCTTCCAACTAGCAAGCAAAGCAGTTTGCCAAAGTCTCCCCATTCTGCCATTGCCATCCCTAAATGGATGAATAAATTCAAATTCATAATGAAATACACTGGATTTTATAAGCATATTTACAGAACTTAAATTTAACCAATCAAAAAGTTGATTTAATTGTGTTGAAACAAGTTCAGCAGGTGGAGCAAGGCGCACAACTTTTCCAGAAGAATTAATCACTCCAACTTGACCAGTCCTTATTAGCCCCACTTCATCGACAAGTCCGTTCATCATAATTTTGTGCACTTTCAACAAGTCTTCAATTTTATATGGATTTATGTTTTCTAATTGTTTGTAAGCATCGTTTGCATTTTTTACTGCCAAAATATCTTCTTGTGGACCCAACACCCTTTTCCCATCAATAAGAGCAGTTACCTGAGCAATAGATAAAGTGTTGTTTTCAATAGCGAGTGAAGAGTGGATTGACTTAATCCTACTTACCCGACGAAGCCTTGGCAATTTTTCCAATTCATTAACACCATTCAGTTTGCCTAAATTTTCCATAATCTGAGCAACTAATTCCAACATTTCATCCGTAATTTCATAAGGTGGAGTGTATTCATTATTCATATTTTTACCCCTTACACATTTTGATAACCATATTATAACCAATTCACATAAATATGTCAAGTATCTTATATATTATCTTATATACTATTTTGTATATTTTTTAACAAAAATGATATATAAATATATTTGTAAAAAATTCTACATATTAAGCATTAAATAGATAGAATAGCACAAAATAAAACCCAAAAAACTTTACATATCACCTACTCTTCTTTATTGAGACAAAAACTTGGATTTTGGCAGATTGCAAAAAACTCTCGTGAATAAGTCCATAAAAAAACCTTTGGTTTGAAATTGTCAAATCAAAGGCTTTTTGTTGATATTGTGATGTTATTTTACCAATGGGATAATAATTCCAAGGACTACAACCAACAAGAACACAACATACAACACTTTCCAAACAGTTTGTTTGTTTCTTACATATCTCCACGCTAGGCAAGCAACCAAACAAATTGCAAGAGCAGTTGCCAATCCTTGAAGTGCAAGCACAACTTTCATTGTCAAACCGCAAAGTGCCAAAATGCTGGCAACCAAATACAAAATTGCCATAGCACCAATGCACCAAAAACTCAATTTGTTCAGTCCCCATCTAGTTCCACTACGACTTGATGATCTGCTAGTAGACTTGTTGCCAGAAGTTGAAGATTTTGTGGTTTTGGTTGTCTTTTTTGAGGATGTTTTTGTCTCTGCCATAATTTCCTCCTTTTACGTCACTATAATAGCACACTTTAAAAATTTTCACAATTATTTTAAAATATTTTTTTTAAGTTTTTTCAAAAAGTTTTTATCTTAAAAACTTTTCACCCCTACCCTTGAAGTCCACGGGCTTGGCGGTCCATATCTTCTATGACTATGTCATAAATTTCACCAAGGGTTCTGCAATATTGCAAAACTTCCCAAGGTTCGTTTGTGTGGAAATGAATTTTAATCAATTCTTCATCTCCGACCGCAATCAAACAATCGCCCTTAAAATTGCTTAAAAAATATTCTCTAATTTCGTCTTCATTAAGACCTTTGCCTTCAATAAGAAGTTGTGTGTCATATCTATATTCTATCATATTTTTCTCCTTGTTCTTTTATTATAAAATTATTTTTTAAAATTTGCAACAAAATTTGAATATTAATAAAAATAAAAAAATATTAAAAAATTATTTAAAAATAATAAATAATTATAAAATATTTAAAATTATATTTAAAACAACAAATCTTTAAAATACTGCAAAAAACATATAAATTGAGCGCAAAATTGAATTTTTGTTGTTTTTTTAATTATTTTTACATATTATTTTTTTATTATTTTAGATAAATTAATTTTATTTTTAAATTAATTTAATCGCAAAAATTAATTGTTATATGTTGATTGTAAATATAGGAATTAATTTTATTTTTTATTATGAAAATTAATTTTTATTTTTATATATTAATTTTAAATTTTGGAATTAATTTTTTATATGTTGATTTTAAATATTAAAAACCATTTTTTATTATTTATAGACCAAAATAAATACGAAATTTTTTAGCACCATTAAAAACAGTCCATTGATTAAAGCAACCACCAAAAACGAAATTAATAGTGGCAATATTATCATAAAACAACCGCCCCAATAATTTGGCATACCAGCACAATCAAAGCACTCAACAATCACTAGCAACAGAAGATAAAAATATATCAAATTGATGATTATCAAAAATATCATCAAAATGATAGTGTTAAAAAATCCAAACTCCATAGAAATTGACACAATGGTGACTGTTTGTGCATAGCAAAAATACATAAAGAAAAGCACACCCAGAGCAAAACTCCAAACATTTCCGCAAGTCAAAATCGCAACAAACACAAACACCAAAATAGTAAAAATTTCTGTAAAAATAAATCCTGAAAAACCTACACTGTCTCTCAAATATCTCACATATCCAACATTGGAAAAATCTTGCGGAAAAGCACTTTTGTGTATTTGTATGCCAGCAATCACTCCAAGTACCAAACTTACAAGCAAAGCAACCACAAGCCAAATCGTAATCACCTTGTGCCGTTTGCAAGAATTGAATGAATGGTCAAACAGAGACAAAAAAAAGTTTCTCATAACACATTATATTACAAGAAAATCAATATTATTATTTTATTTGACAACAATATTTGTGATTTTGCCTATTGTCAACATCCACAAATACGGATGCTTACACATCGTTTTTTTAATTTGTATTTTGAAATTTTGTCTATTATCAACAAACAGATGATTTATATCATTATTTAATTTTCACTATGCAAAAAACTATTTGACAACAATCTTTATTGTTAGCATTGCGTCATCACAAGACAAGGTCAGGCGACTTTCGCCTATGCTTTTCAATTTTAAATTGATGATTGGAGCATCACAAGACAACACTTCAACACAATTTGTGTTGTCCGAGCAAATTGTTATTGACTGCTTTCTTTTGCCCAAGACTTCATAGCAAAGCATCAGATATCCGTCTTTCAAATTAACCTCAATGGTTTCATTGTCCAATATAAGTTTATCAAACTTGTCATAGACACACAAAGAAGAATCCACTATCTCGCTAACATAGACAGAAATATCCACGCATTTTAAATAGCAATCTTCTCTAATACCTGCATAAATTTTGTGATTGCCCAAACGAGTTGGGACAAAGTCACTACTAATCTCTTTGCCGTCAAGATAATATACCATACTCTCATTTGTGTTGACCGCGCTTGCCAAGTTTGACAAATCCACCTGCTCGCCAAAACTTATAGAAATACTATTTTCAACCACATTTATCCAGCCGCCATATGCTTCTTGCTTGTCCACAACCTTAATTTTTAACAAATCATACAAATAGTTGCCATTTTTATTTTTGATTTTAAATTTTAACAAAAATGTCGCAACTTTGTCTGCCCTAAACACACCATTTGAATAGTTTGCCATATCTGTTGGTCTCATCATATAATCCAACACATCCACTTCAACTTCGCTGTCACAATTATTGGGAGTGATTTTGAACGGATTTTCTTCAAAAAGTATAACATTGCCAAACACCAATTCAATTTCTCTTGGCACATTGACAATCTTGATTTCGGTCGCATAAACATTTTTGTCAATCGAATTTGACACGTCAAAAACCAAACTGCCAACAAAAACAGTGACAACAACCAGCAAAATTACAACCAAAATTTTCTTTGCGACCGACATACCTAAATATACAGCAAAAACGCCAAGAAATCAATACCCTTTGTCGAAATTTGTCAAAAGTTTTTTCTGTTTGACAACTAAAAATCTATGTTGTATAATCTTTTTGATGAAATGCACAATTTGTCCAAGAAATTGCAACATAGACAGAGCGACTTCTGTCGGTTTTTGTTCAACTCCGCAAGATATTTATGTCGCAAAAATTATGCTTCATCACTGGGAAGAACCAACAATCAGCGGAAATGAAAAAGATGCTGGCAGTGGGGCAATATTTTTTGCTGGTTGCAATTTAAAATGTATCTATTGCCAAAACTATGACATCACAAATTGTTGTGTAGGTCGAAAGTTATCTACACAAGACCTTGTGGATGAAATAAAACATCTTGAAAATATGGGTGCTCTAAATATCAACCTTGTGACACCCACACATTACACGGACAAAATTGTTGAAGCACTTCAAGTTTACAAGCCCAAAATCCCAGTTGTGTGGAATTCTAGCGGATATGAAAAAGTTGAACAAATTGAAAAACTAAAAGATTTGGTCGACATATATCTTGTTGACCTAAAATATATGAATGAAAATCTTGCGAGCGAATTTTCTAATGCCCCAGATTATCCACAAATCGCAACCAAAGCAATTCTTACAATGAAACAAAATCAACCAAAAGACATAATTATTAATGGAATTATGCAAAAGGGTGTGATTGTGCGTCATTTGGTTTTGCCAAATTGTGTAGAAAATAGTTTTTCCTGCCTTGATTGGATAAAAAATAATTTGGGCTCAAACCAAATTGTGAGTGTGATGTCGCAATACACACCTTACTACAAAGCACTTCAAAACTCAAAAATTAATCGCAAACTTCACAAAATTGAATACAAACGTGTGCTCTCACATCTTGAAAAACTTGGTCTCGACAACGGTTTCATTCAAGAAATGACCAGCGCAGACAAATGCTATACCCCAGATTTTTCAAAGTTTGAGGACAAGACATAATATTGAACAAATTTTGGGTTTTTACTTTCATTTTGCATTAAGATATGCTAATATATGTTTATGATTAAATTAAAAAAGTTATTTGAAAATAAATTTATATTATTGTCAAGCATTTACACATTATTATATATTGTTGCAGGGTTTTGGAAATATTTTGAAATTGCCTTAATCCCCTATTTGATTTTTGCTTATATTTGCTTGGATGTGGAAAATGATTTTTATTTTTTCATTTTTTCACAATTATTGTATGTTTCAAGGCTGTTTAGCAGAATTTCTATTGTATCGCAAGCAATTTATATCACTATCTTGTTGATTAAATTTGTGATTGGAGTAAAAAACAAAAAATATAATTTGCACAGAAATTTGCTCATTATGATCGCAATTTTTACCGGTTATGGATTGGTAATGAGTTTGTTTTATAAAATGGCAGTCTATTCAATAAGTTATTTGTTTTATCTTCCATTTTTCTATATGGTTTTTGCAACCAGAAAAGAATACGACTTAAAAAAAATATTTAGAATTTTGAGTTATTCTATCATTATTTTGAGTGTTGTTAGTCTTGTCACTCAAATTAGCCCGCACTACAATTTTGATTGTTTGAAACACGAAGGCAGTCAGGTTAGATTTAAAGCATTTTTCGGCTCAGCCAACACTTTGTATATGATTGCTATTTTGGCAATATGTGGAATGTCATATTTGTTCTTCCACAAAGACATTTATTTGATTGAATATTTAGGATGCTATCTCGCACTTGGAATTATAACTCTTCTCACTCTTTCAAAAGCGGGAATTGGAATTTTGGGTATTATAACAATTATTAATGTTGTTTTGTATCTATCTATTGACTTCAAAAGGACTTGGTGGCAAGTTGCATTGCTTGGAGTAATTGGCGGATTGCTGCTCTTGATATTTAAAGAAAAAGTAATGAGATTGTTTGAAAGATTTTTTAAAGAATACGACAATTCCAACATATTCAATTCGCTCACCACAGGCAGAATGGATATCTGGAAAGACTATCTCAAAGCAATATTTGCAACACCATTCAGTTTCTTGTTTGGGCACGGAACATTGTCAAAATATGTATATTGTGCAGCACAAGGGCGAGACAGAGCACAACACAATTTGTATATTTTCTTGTTGTATAAATTTGGATTGTGTGGATGTATTTTGCTTGGGTTGGTTATTAGAGAATTTATTGTCGCAGCAAACAAAAAAGCACCTAAGTTCATAAACTATTTGCCACTTATATACTTCTTGTTGCTTGGAATGTGTGACAATGCTTTTATGTATACACATTTTTATATCTTGGTATCATTTGTATTATTTAACACAGACGAAAAAACAAAAATTGACAATTAATTTGTTTGACAAATTGTGACAAAGTTTTATAATATGTATTGGAGGTTAAAAATGGTTGATGAAAAAAAATGTATAGGCTGTGGGGCTTGTGCTAGCATTTGTCCTGTTGGAGCAATTATCCTTAAAGACGGCAAAGCAAAAATTGACCCTAAAAAGTGCAAAAAGTGTGGCGCTTGTCAAGATTTTTGCCCTATGCAAGCAATAGATATCAATGAATAAACAAAAGGGGCGACCGCATTGCACGTTTACGCAATGCGACCGCCCTTTTTTTTAAATTTGCTATATTGATTATTCCGTTGTACTTGGCCATATCATCCGTCAATCTTACCTACCACTTTTGCGAGGGCGCGCAGATATAAATTCGAGTTGCATTGCGTAGGCACCGCAACGAGAAGTTAGTATCAAACGCTAAGCACCTTCCTACTTAGGAAGGCTTAATTAAGGTTGGATTTAGGGCACCGGCAAGTCCTTACACCAACTTGCCGACCGCCTTTTTACATCTCTTGAAGAGTATCAATACACATCAATTCAAACAACAAAGTCAAAGCAATTTTGGTAGACTTTAAGAGATTGATTTTGGCAA
>CAYQCO010000034.1:0-7376 GCA_964416085.1 uncultured Lachnospiraceae bacterium
TATGACAATGTGGTTGATTATGTCCACTATTTAATATTTCAAAAAATTCTTGTTCTGTCAAAAGGTGATATGTGTCTTGAACTTGCGACCTGTATCCGTCAATACTTGCTACTTTATATTTTTTGTTGGCTATATATTTATTGTCGCTTGCTATTATTCTTATTTCTTTCAATGCAAAAGAAATAATTCTTGACACACCACTTCTTGAACAGTTTAAGATTTCGGAAATTTTTGTGCAAGAATATTTTTCTGTATATTTCCCCATACGAGCCATTACGCAAAATTGAGTTATTGGATTAAAGTGTCCTAAAATATTCCAATAATTTTGAGCCACAATTTGTTCTTGGACTTCTTGCACAAAATCTTCATCGTCTTGCAAAACATCCGCATAAGTCAAATCATTGCCGTCCTTATAACTAACTTTTTCATCAAAGCCTGTAACAATTAGGCGCTTTAATCTTAAAAACATTAGTGCTTCGTTTTTCATAATAACATATGCGTAGGTCATAAACTTGTTTTTTTGTTCATAATCAAAGCCATCTATTGCCTTTCTAAGACCCAATTCTATTTGAGATTGGACTTCATCAATATGAACATTGGTAGGGACCTTTATCCTTTCTAAAACAAAATGCACGAATGGTTTATGGCAAAGAATTAATATCGCCAACACACTACTATTTTCCATATCCATATTTTTTAGTTTTTCAATTTTTAGCAATCTAAACAAATATTGGTATTGCAGGTCGGTCAAACCCTTGTGCTTTTTTATGTATATTACAAGCGGTTGGATTTCCCACGTTTTACCGTTTAAAATTCTTGTCAACTTTTCTGCAAAGGTTTTGTCTTCCAAAAATATTTTTTCTTTTAATATTTCGCATTCTTTTTCTATTTGTATTTGTTTGATTAAACTATTTTCCATATTATCTATATATATTTATTATTTTTTCATTATATTTGTCTTTTTGAAAGAAATTTTGTATATTAATGGACTTTGGGGGCAAAAGTGCACGCCGCAGGCGTGCCCCCTTGTCCGCTTGCGGACAAGTCAAACGGTTGCTTGCAACCGTTACTTTTGCCCCCGCCCCAAACAACCGCAAAAAAATTAAAAAAGTTTTGAAAAAGGGTTGACAATCAACAAAACTAGGTGTATAATAAACACGTAAATAAAGATTTGTTGCCTAAGACTACAAGTGCTTTTAGCGTAAATGGGTTGCCATACTTGTTGAGGTAAGATTAAAAGAATTAGATTTTTCAAGTTCCTTTTGTCTTATTAGGCAGAAGGAATTTTTATTTTACCTAACCTTAGATAATAAATGTCGATTGAATTTAAGGTAACAATATAGGAGAAAATTTATGTCAACTAATCAAGAAGCAAAAAAGGTAGTTGTTGAAGAAATTAAGAACAATATTCAAAACGCAAAGTCTATCGTTCTTATCGACTACCGAGGAATTACGGTTGCCGAAGACACCGCACTTCGTAAAGAGTTTAGACAAAACAATGTAGTTTACAAAGTTTATAAAAACAGACTTTTCAAAAAGGCTTGTGAAGAACTTGGAATTACAGGTTTTGACAGTTACTTGGAAGGCACAACCGCATTTGCATTTGGTATGGATGAAGAAACAGTTGCTCCAAGAATTGCCAAGAAACAAATCAAGGCAATCAACAAGATGGAAATCAAGGCTGGATATTGTGACGGCGAAGTTATTGATGCTGTTGCTGTTGACAAACTTGCTAGCATTCCTTCAAAAGAACAACTTATTGCAAACCTACTTGCTATGCTCAATGCCCCTGTATCTGCTCTTGCAAGAGCACTTCAAGCAATCGCAGACAAACAATAGTCTGCACATTGGTTTATAGTTTCCAAAAACTATATAAGTTAAAATTTACTTATCAAAAAAATTATTTAATTTAAGGAGAATTATTATGACTACACAAGAATTAGTAGAAGAAATCAAAAAATTGAAAGCAACAGAAATCTGTGACCTTGTTCACGCTTTGGAAGAAGAATTTGGCGTTAGTGCCGCTGCTGCTGTTGTTGCTGCTCCAGCTGGTGAAGCCGCTGCTGCTGCCGAAGAAAAAACAGAATTTGACGTTATCTTGAAAGAGGCTGGTGCCAACAAGATTGCTGTCATCAAAATCGTTAGAGAAATCACAGGTCTTGGCCTTGTTGATGCTAAGAACTTGGTTGAAACTGCTGGCGCTAAGATTAAAGAAAATGCTCCAACAAATGAAGCAAAAGAAATCGAAGCTAAACTTAAAGAAGCTGGCGCTACTGTTGAATTGAAATAGTTCAAACAAAAAAATTCCAACATTTGTTGGAATTTTTTTTTATAACTTCATTTCTTTTTCTCTATCAAGACCATTTTGGAGAATATCCAAAAATTCTTCTTTGCTAAGCAAGTGATAAGGAAGTCTTACTTGTGATGTTTTTCCGGTTAATTTATGGAAAGTTGTCCAACCACGTCTGTTGATATAATTTGGGTTTTGGGTCATAACTTTTAGTTCTGCCAAGGCTGAATCAAGTGTAAAACTTATGTATTGTTTGCTTTTGTGAAAAAGTTTTGCCATTTCAATTTGGGTCATTGGTTTTAGATATTTGCCAGAATACGCAATCAAACAAAATTGAACAGACGGCTTGAAATATCCCAACAATTTCCAAATATCTCCGTATTCATCCTTGTTGGCATATTGCTCCAAATATTCGTCATCTTCACCTATCACATCTGCAAGTTTTAAACCTGAATTTGACGTTTCGTTGGGATATGCAAAATCGTCAAAACTCAGTGAATAGTCATTTTTTGTTCTAAGATATCTAACTGCTAAGCACCAAATTACATTGCCTGCATAGGTTGTGAATTTGGCTTCTTGCATAAAGTCATAACTTTCAATTGCTGTTTGAAGATACAGGCGCAATTCCCCCATCAAATCTTCAAAATCAATGTGTGGCAATATTGTAAGTTTTCTTATGACATATTTTGAAAATCTCTCATAACAAAGTATCAAAACAGCCAAAATATTGCTGTCTTCTAGCCTTCCTTGTTCCAATTTTTCTATTTCATACAAGCAAAAAAGATAATCTGTTTGTTCTCTTGACAAAACTTGCTTATATTTTTGGTCAATATATTTGACATATGGGTCAACTTTCCAACTTTTGCCAAACATAATTTCGTCAAGTTGTGTAACAAACCGTTCGTCTTTTTGTATAAGAGACTCTCTTAATTCATCTCTAATTTTGTAAAGTTGTTGCAAATTGTATTCTTGTTTTTTGTTTGTTTTTTCTTCTTGTGTTGACATATTTTTCCTTTTCTTGATTATAGCATTTAAAGAAAAATTTGTCAATGGGTGTTTGTTTTTGCAAACTGCACACAATAATTTTTGAGATTTCATATATACACTTAGGAGTATTTATGGCAGAAGCAAACAGATTTTTGATTGGAGGAAATGATGAACACGGACAAAATCCAGCAACGGCTGGCAAGCGAACACCCACTCTCCCCTATATTGACAGAAGTTTTTATGAAAACGAGTTTAATCGTGAGGCGAAAAATAGATTTTTGGAAGCCTGCCTACGTTGCGGATTTAACATTTTTGATGTAAAACCAGAATTGCAGGACATCTCAATAACCACTAGGATTAGGCGGATTAACAATGCGCGCCTCAGTCTACTTGTAACATTTGCATACAATGCTTTTGGCACTGGGGCAACTTTTAATTCAGCGAATGGGTTTGAAGTTTTTTATTCCAACCTTAATCCTCGCGCAACTGATTCTCGTGCTTTGAGTGAAGAAGTTTATGAGTCAATTTTGCAAGACAGCATTGTTCGTGGCTTGGGAGTTGGAACGCTTAATGTAAGTGTTTTGTCCAGCGTCAACTGTCCGTCAACTCTTGTTGAAGCAGGATTTATGACCAATTTTGACGAGGCAAAACTTATGCTTGACCCCACCTATGTTTTGACTGTTGGCGAAAGCAGTTGTCGTGGGGTTTGCAACTTTCTTGATGTGGAATATGTCGCTCGTGACAACTTGAACAACTATCCAACTCTTCGCTTAAACTCTCGTGGAAACAGTGTGAGATTGCTTCAATTTTTGCTCAATGATTATGGATATAATTTGTCACGTGACGGAGTTTTTGGCTCCAACACTCAAAATGCAGTGGTCAATTTTCAGCAAAACAACAATCTTGCTCCTGACGGAATTGTTGGCAGGCGAACTTGGACTGCGTTGCTCAATTTGTATCCAACTTCGACAATTAGGCGTGGGGCCAAGTCGTCAAATGTTTTGTTTTTGCAACGAAAATTGCTTTCAAAACTATATCCTATCACTCTTTTGGATGGGATTTTTGGTGGTGAGACTGAACGTGCAGTAAAACAATTTCAAGCAGAAAATGGGCTTGTGGATGACGGAATTGTGGGGCCACTCACTTGGGAAAAGTTGAATGTTGTGGGCGGTGGAAGGACTAGATAGGGGGCAGAAGCGCACGCCGTAGGCGTGCCCCCCTTGTCCGCTTGCGGACAAGTCAAACGGTTGCCTTGCAACCGTTACTTCTGCCCCCGCCCCAATCAACATATAAAGCAAATAAAGCCGACAAAAAAAATTGCGATTGCTCGCAATTTTTTCTATTTTAATTCTTTGCCACATTTTGAACAATGTGTTGCATCTTTTGGATTTCTTGTTCCACATTCACATTCAATGAAGTCCGCAAGTGAAGCACCGCAATGATTGCAAAATTCTGCACCTTCTTCAACTTCGTGACCACATTTGTCGCACTTCAAAACATTCAAAGTGCCAATTGCACGATTGCCGTCTTTAACATTCATTGAATTGTTTTTCATCATTCCAAAAGATGTGAGTAATGCCATTGTTGACGCATAACCGAACACACCGCCGAAGAAAATCAACACAACGGCCAAAATTATCCTCCAAACTTTGCTCCAAACAGCACAAGCCTTGATTCCGTGAACAAGAATAAATATTCCGCCAACAAGCATTGCAATGCCTAGTGCTAAGATAACTGAACTAACAATGATTAGTTGCTTTTTTCCATAACTTGCTTCTTTGTAAGCATTTTTGTCAATATTTTTATTCATAATTTTTTCTCCTTATATAAATAAACTAATTAATAATCCTATTCCTAATATTCCCAACACCCAAGCCAAAACAAACCACAAAACTTTTGTTCCAGACCTTGGAACACCACCACCGAGTTTTCCAGTTGTGCCATTCATAAGTGTTTTGTAATGCTTGTTCTTGTAATCATAATCAAAAATATATGTAGGCAACAAGCAATAACAATATTTTTTGCTTAAATATTCAAACTCCATATTCAAAAAGTCAACTCCATCAGCGTGATGCTTACGCACGATGTTGTTTTTTATAGCATTTGTAGCCATACTTTCCATTTCTCGATAAGCAGTTTCTAGCGGTTTGTCGCTATATTCTGCTGACGAACCAAACAGAAAATCCCCTGAATATGATTTGAGTTTTGACAAATCATAAGGCATAATCTTTAAAAGTTCCGTTTGCGACAAATTGGTGCTGCTCTCAATCACGCAATCAACTACTTTGTGTGGCATAACACCTGACACAAATTTGGTGTATGTGTGAGTATGGATATGGCCATCTTTGTCAGTTTCTGTTTCTGTATATGTCAATCTTCCGCTATAAGTTGCAACGAGTTCCGCATTGAAAACATAAGAATTGATATATCTTGGTGTAATTTTTAGATTTGGAAGTTTTTTCTTCAAAACACTTGGGATAAACATCTTCCCTTTCAGACCATTTTTGAAATGTTCTTTGGCTTGTTTTTGGTCAATGGCAAACGGCAAGACGGCATCAGGCTTTATTGATGGAGCATTTTCAACATCAACAAGAGTTGTGCCACCACAATATGTGCATTTGTCAAGAAGTGAAAAACTGTCTATCAAAATATTGGCGCCACAGTTTTGGCATTTGACTTGTCTTTTGTCTTTGGCCCAACTGTTGTCATACATTGTTTTGGTTGACTCATAATCGTGTTGCTTGATTTTGTCAGACACATTTATTTGTTTGAGCGCGCCACAATTTTGGCATTTTAGAGCACTATCTTGTGGGCTATATATCAAAAATCCCCCACAATTTTGGCATTTGTTACTTTTTGCCATTTACTTTTTCTCCGCAATTTGGACAGAATTTGGCAGTTGGCTTACATTCTGTGCCACAATTTGAACATTTGATTGTTGTAGTAAGTTTTGCACCACAATTTGCACAGAACTTAGCATTTTTGCCTACTTCTTCACCACATTTTGGACAAGTTGGTCTTTGAGATGCACCACATTCTGGACAGAATTTTACTCTTGAAGAAATCATTGCGCCACATTTTACACAAGCAACTTTGTTGGTTGTGTCTTTGTCTTTTGCGCCACTCATTCCGTCAGCAAACACTTTGCCTAGGCCTACGCCTGCGCCCATTCCAACTCCAAGACCTGCAAGATTTGAGCCGTTTGGATTTTTGGCAGCATCACGCATTGCTTGTGCTGATTGATATTGAGTGTATGTGCCCATTTTGTCTCCCAAAATTCCAAGTTTGCTTCTTTCGTCAAGAGTCTTTTCAACTTCTTCTGGAAGAGAAAGATTTTCAACAGTTACTTTGCAAAGTTTCAAACCTAATTTTAAGAATTCTGGCTTGGTAATTTCGATAATTTTCTTTGAAATTTCCTTGTAATTTGAAGCAAGGTCAAGAGCAGAAGTTTTGCTCTCTGCAATAGCGTCTGTGATGTTTTCAATCAACATACTTTTTACTTGAACAGCGACATCTTCTGTGCGATAAACTGAATTTGTTCCAAAACATTCTTTCATAAACACTTTTGGGTCGTCTACTTTAAAACTGAATGTTCCAAATCCACGCAAACGGATTGAGCCAAAGTCAGCATCTCTCATCATAATTGGATTTTGAGTGCCCCATTTTTGACCTATAAATTGTTTTGTATTGACAAAATATACTTCTGCCTTGATACGTGAATCAAATCCTGTTGGAAGTGACAACAATTTGGTCAAGAACGGAATGTTTTCGGTTGTCAATTTGTAAGTGCCCGGTCCAAAGACGTCAGCCACTTGACCCTTGTGCATAAATACTGCACATTGTGATTCTCTAACCACCAATGTTGAACTGTTCATTATTTCGTCACGGCTTGTCAAAGGATAACGATAAACGATGACGTCCTTTGACTCGTCTTTCCATTCAATAACGGACAATAGTTGTTTTTTTACTCCACCAAATAAACCCATAAATTTACCTCCCTAATATGTTGTTTTTTGATTTATTGTAATTATTTTATATTATTTTTATATATTTTGTAAAGTGATTTTAAAAATTTGTTGAATTTTGTTGAATTTGGGGG
>CAYQCO010000035.1:0-2014 GCA_964416085.1 uncultured Lachnospiraceae bacterium
TTGTCTTCAATTACATCAACACAAGGGAGACTTTTGCCTTCCAAAATCTTCAAACTTGCGCCACCGCCAGTTGAAAGATGAGTGACCTTTTTAGTCCAGCCGAGTTCTTGGATTGCAGCAACAGTGTCACCACCACCAATCACGCTTACAGCCTTGCTCTTGGCAACATATTTGGCAATTTTTCTTGTTCCGCGTCTAAATTTTGGGAATTCATACACACCCATTGGACCGTTCCAAACAATAGTTTTTGCGTCCTTGATGATATGTTTGAAACACTTTGTTGTGCTTGGTCCGATATCCATACCTTGAAAATTCTTTGAGAAGAATCCGCTATTAAATCTCTTTTTCTTGGCATTGTTCAAAAATTGTTCTGAGCCATAATTGTCGATAGGCAAAACGATTTTTACATTGCAAGATTTTGCTTTGTCAAGGATTTCTTTGGCTACATCAATACGTTGTTTGTCAACAAGAGATTGTCCAACATCACCACCAATAGCCTTAACAAAAGTGTAGGACATTCCGCCGCCAATCAAAATTGTGTCCACCTTGTCAAGCAAGTTTTCAATTACTGGGATTTTGTCCGAAACCTTTGCCCCACCCAAGATTGCAACAAAAGGATGCTCTGGATTGGTTAGGATCTTGTCAAACATTTTGAGTTCTTTTTCAACCAAAAAACCAACCACGCTTGGCAAAAGTTCGGCAATGCCGTATGTAGAAGCGTGCTTTCTATGAGCAGTTGCAAAAGCGTCAAAAACATAAAGGTCGGCAAAACTTGCAAGTTTTTTGGCCAACTCTTTGTCGCAACTTTCTTCACCCGGCAAAAACCTAATGTTTTCGAGCATTACGACCGAACCATTTTGCATATCTGCAATCACTTTTTCCGCTGCTTCGTCATATATATCTTCAATGAAAGGGATTTGAACTCCGAGCAAAATCTCCAATCTTGAAAGAACTGGACGAAGCGACAACTTGGTGTTGACAATCCCTTCTGGCCTACCCAAATGAGAGCACAAAATAACTTTGGCGCCGTGAGAGACCAAATAGTTGATTGTTGGCAAAGCCTCAACAATTCTATTTTCGTTTACAATTTTAAATTCGGAATTGATAGGGACATTCAAGTCAACTCTCAAAAAAACTCTTTTCCCTTCAACTTCTACATCTGCGATTGTTTTCTTCATAAAAACTCCTATTTCAAAAAAGGAAGAATAAATCTTTTATTCATTATAACAAATATATTTAAAAATTCAAACTAAAATAACATATTTTTCTAAATTTTCTCATCATAAATTTGTCATAATGCAAATCAACCCCCGTTTTGTCGCACACAAATATGACAGATTTTTGTGTTTTTGACGGCTTGCATTCATTTTTATTGCCAGCAAAATATACAAAATAATCACTTTTAATTGGCAAAAAATAATTTGAAATTAAAATTTGTTTGTTTTTTACAAAAATTTTGAAATATCTGCTAGTTTTTATGATTTTTATCCCATTTTTGTCGCAATATAAAAATTCTTCATATTTTTTGCCAAACAAATTTGTCCGTATTTTTGCAATTATTTTACATCTAAATTTTTTGCACAAACTCATCATTTCGTTTGAAATTGTTTTGTCACCAAACATCTCGTTGTAATAATCAAACTCATACAAAAGCCCGTCTTGAAAAACAATCAAATCAAGCCTTTTGTATTTGTTGATATTGTTGAGATAAAATGCCTTGTAACTTCCACCAACCACAAACAAAATCTTCATAACTCATACTATGAAATTTATTTTTTATTGGTTAATTAAAAAATAATTAATTTGAAAATATAATTAAAATTAAATGCAAAAAAAATAATAATAAAATATTAAATAATTAATAGTAAAAAATCAAAAATATACTAAAAATAAGTATTTTTTGCTTTATTTTAATAAAAAGTATATTTATTTGATATTTATTCTAAATATTAATTTAATTATATTTAAATTTATTTTATTTTTATTATTTTAAATATTTTTATTACAATATTTT
>CAYQCO010000035.1:2114-7248 GCA_964416085.1 uncultured Lachnospiraceae bacterium
TTATTTTTAAAATAAATTATAAAAACAAAAAAAGGGTCAAATGACCCTTGTTGGCAAATTGCACACTACCCCTTGAAACGACTCCATTGCTGGCATAAACAAACACGACTCCATAAGAGCAAACCCAAAGCACACCCTCTAAACCACTTAATGCTGCTGTCTTCCAACCCTGACATATTTCATAGCCGAAGATTGTTTGGGACACTTACTTCAACATCGCACTTGCCTACTCAACACAACAAATATCGCCCCGCGGTTAAGCATCAGCCTCGCTATAGCGGATTGCGAGTTCAGGGCACCGCTAACTCCCCACCTAGTGCAATTCATTGTTATTATATCACAAAGAGCAAAATAAATCAATAAAATTATAAAATATATTTGCAAATAAATATTTTTTGTTTTATAATGAAAGAAATTAAGGAGAGATTATGATTGTTCTTGCAAGTGACCACGGCGGATACGCCCTAAAAGAAGAGATAAAAAAATTTTTGACAAACTCAAAAACCGAGTTTGTTGACGTTGGAGCAACCGAATTTGACCAAAACGATGATTATCCAGATTTTAGTCTTAAAGGTATTGAAGAAGTTTTGAAAGACACTGACAATGCAGGGATTTTTATTTGTGGCAGCGGAATTGGAATGGCAATGTCAGCCAATCGTCACAAAGGAATTAGGGCCGTTGTTGCCAATGACCTTGAAAGCGCTTTTCTTGCAAGGAAAGACGAAGATGCCAACGTTGTTTGTATTGGAGCAAGGTTGACTAGCAAACGTATGGCAATAAAAATTGTCAAAATGTTTTTCAAAACACCTTTCGAAGGCGGCAGGCACCAAAGAAGAATTGACAAATATTAAACCGCTCTCGCATCAATTCCACATTCAATCGCTTTTGTTACATATTCGGTCGACACTGAATATGTAATATTTTTTTTGACTCTTCTTGACTCAACAATATTTGACGACTTCAAAAGTTGCAGTTGGTGACTGATTGTTGACTGGTTTATTGACAACAATTTGCTCAAATCCCCCACACACATTGGAGTGATGCAAAGACTAATCAAAATTTTTAGCCTTGTGCTGTCAGCAAAAGCAAAATAAAATTTGGACAAATCATCAAGTCGCGAACTATTGGGCAAATAACTTTTTATCAAATCACATTCTTCATTTGTGAGCGTTTGAAAATCCATAACACACCTCAACTAATAATAACAAATCCAAAAACTTTGCACACAATCTAAATTTGTAGAATAAATACTAATAATAAATTTTTTTGTATACGGAGGTCGTAAAATGAGTTTTTCAACAAATATTTTGTTCGTGCTTCTTCTAGCAATCATAGCGCAAGCAACCAATGTTGACCTTGCCAACAACACTACCTTTTTGTTGTTGCTACTTTTGATGTTGGCCGGATTCAACAACACACAGTCGAGTTGCTGCTCCAACAACTTTTTCAATCAAAGGTCTTACATATAAAAAAAGTCCACTAAGGACTTTTTATTAAATCTATTGTTAAGTTCCTGTGCTTTGATAATGTTTTAATGCCCATTTGAAGAAAAGCATACAAGGAACAATAAACAACGCACCAATGACTGGCGATAGTGCACACAAAAGCATTGGCAAATTTCCATATCCCATAATATAAGACAGCGGCAAATAGTTGAAACACGCCATAGGAATTATGAAAGTGAAAAATCTTGCCAGCCATTTGTTGTAAACATTGATTGGATAATAACTTATTTCTTTTGCACCGTTGGTGATTATGTTTAAAAACTCCAAATTTTCAACAGTAAACACGCTTATTCCAGCGCCAATTATCATTACACCAACACAAACCAAAAATCCACATATAAAAGTTGCAATTAAGACAAGGATTTTTGCAAAAGTCCAACTAATTCCCAAATTGAAAATTGCCACAAAACAAATTGTCAAGCCAAATAGCGCACGCCCAAGTTTTATTAATTCGATTTTTGAACAGAAAATTTGAAAAATTGAATTGACGGGACGAACCAAGAGCCTATCCAAGTCGCCATTTTTTATGAGCGATGCAAATTCGTCAAATCCACGTCCAAAACATTCTGCAAGCGAAAAAGAGAAAGTAATAATTCCAAACATCAGCGCCGTTTCATAAAATCCCCACTCGCCGACACTTTTAAAACTTGAAAACAGAATTCCAATACTTATAAATTCCGCGGCTGTTGCAAAAATATTTGCCAAAATCAAAATAGTAGAATTAGCCTTGTATTGTGAGGCAGTTTTTAAGTGCATTTTTACATATTTATTATACAACATACTAACCCCCTTGAATTACAGTCTTTTTTGTCGCGTGTGAAACCAGCAGTTTGCCTAAAATAATCAACACGACAAGCCAGACAAATCCTATCAACAAGAATTTTAAGCCAGACATTAGACTGATATTTCCTATATAAATTCTATACGGAAGGTCAGACACAAATCTAAACGGCAAATAGTTTAATACTCTTTGGATTGATGTTGGCATCAATGGCAATGGGATATATCCGCCTGCCAAAAGAGTTGTCAACACGTTCACAATAAAACTTGAACCTTTTTTAGAAAGTGTTTTGAATGTTAAGAATACTGCTATCATTGAAATAGCCGAAGTCATAAATGCTCCTAGCGCAAGTGCCAAGACAAATAATAAGAATGACCATATTGTTGTTGGAAGCATCAACCCCATACTTTTTGGCAACAACAAAGCAATTATTGTAATTGGTATAAATCTAAGAAGTGTTGCAGAGAGTTTGTATCCCAAATGCTCAAAATACCACTGGTTATACAAATTTAGCGGTCGAACAAATTTGTAGCAAACATTTCCGTTTATTATGTCTTCCGCACAACCTTTTGGCAAATCAACATATCTCAAAACAAAGAACGCTTGTCCAAGCCAAATGTAACTTGCCATTTGAGAAATTGAAAATCCGTCTATCATTTTTCCGCCCATAAAGGCAGTGTATAAATAAATATACATAATTCCCCAAAAAAATTGTGTGGTTACTCCCGAAATTGCTTTTGCCCTATACTGCAACTGGCCTTTGAAAGTCATTTTAAAAAGTCCACGATACGACATAGCGCCTCCTACAAATTCAATTCAGTGTAGAGTTTGCTCAAAATTTCGTCTACACTAATTGATTTTACTGAGAAATCCACAATTTCATATTTTTCACTAATTTTGTTGATAAAATCCGTCATATGAAATTCGGTTGTTTCTTGATTTTTTAGGACAGCAGTGTTTTTGTCGTGTGACACAACATCATAGCCGTCAAGTTCAATTTTGTCATATTCCTTTTTGAACTCAATTTCTATCTGTTTTTCTCTGTCATACTTTTGTTTGATAGCAGAAAAACTTCCTTTGTATAAAATTTCTCCCCTGCCTATCAAAATAATTTTGTTGGTGAGCGCATCAATATCACTCATATCGTGCGTAGTCAAAATAATAGTTGTTCCCCATTTTTTGTTGATTGATTTTACAAAGTCACGCACTGCCAACTTTGTAACCGCATCAAGTCCAATTGTAGGCTCATCCAAAAACAAAATTTTGGGGCGGTGTAATAGCGAGCCTGCCAATTCGCACTTCATTTTTTGACCTAATGACAATTGTCTTAACGGGCGGTTTAACAATTCTTTTAGGTTTAATTTTTCCACCAATTCGTTTAGTGTTTCGTTGTATTCTTTGTCAGGAATTTTGTAAATATCTTTCAATAATTCAAAACTGTCAATAATCGGCACATCCCACCAAAGTTGTGACCGCTGACCGAACACGACTCCTATATTTTTTACATACTGTTTTCTATCTTTCCAAGGGGTGTAACCCATAATAGAACATTCGCCAGAGGTTGGATTTAGGATTCCACTCATAATTTTTATGGTCGTGCTTTTGCCAGCACCATTTGGGCCTATGTATCCAACAATGTCGCCTTCATCAATTTCAAAACTTACATTTTTAAGCGCTTCGACAATTTTCTTTTCTCGCTTAAAAAATCCAACAAAAGCATTGACGCCCTTTTTTCTTACCGAAATTTTAAAGTCTTTGCAAATGTCGTTAAATTGTATAATACTTGACATCCTTCTCCTTTTAATTTATGCAAAAAATACCAAACATATTTTTGGCACACCTTCTATTAAATTTGTTTCAAAAGTTCTCTAACATACTCCGCCCTTTTTGTTAGGTAGAAACATAGAAGTGCCCTAAGTATATCACAAAAAATTTTAAATTGCAACAATTTTTTACAAAAAATCTAATTTTGATTATTTTTTGTTTTAATATATATTTTGAAATTCAAATAATATTTTTAAATTTTTAAAATAAATATTATATATTAAAAATTAATATATTCTAATTTAATATATTCTAATTTAATATATTCTAATTTAATATATTAAATAATAATTATTTAAATAATTTAATTAATATTATTATTTTATTTATTAAATATAATTATTTATATTATTGTTTTATTTATTAAATATAATTATTTATATTATTGTTTTATTTATTGAATAATATTTATTATGTTTAATTAAATATAATATTTTTAATTATTTTTAATTTTATTTATTATTTTTATTTTTTATTAAAAAATATTTTTTTAATTTATATTAATAATAGAAATTTTAAGGCAACAAAAAAACATATTAAAGTTGTTGCCAAAATTAATATGTTTTTATTTGATTCTATTTTTTCAAAATTTCCAAAACACGCAAAGTGTGGTCGATTGGCATTTCTAGATATTCGTCTTTTGTTGCAACCTTCTTGTCATCTTCTGTGCTTGGGTCAATAATTTTGTTATACATATCGCTCAAAAATTCATAGACATTTGGATATTTTGCAAAAATGCTAGAAATAATTGTGTTGTTTTTGATTGCTTCATCATTGTCGCTTCCACGAACAAATTTGATTTCTTTGCTTTCCAACAAAAGCATATCAGCAACCATACAAGTGTTGTCAATAGCACTCATTTCTTTGCTAGAACGTTTGATTTCTGGATTTTTTGCTCTTTCTGCATCTCTAAGCATTGTAGCGTATGCGCTGTTGTAAATTTTTCCCATAATTCTCTCCTTTGTAAGTATAATCTAGTGTAATACTTTTTCATTTTTTTGTCAAATAATTGACCCAATTTTTT
>CAYQCO010000036.1:0-7108 GCA_964416085.1 uncultured Lachnospiraceae bacterium
GCGAGAGAACTTCCAACAGACTTTGCATAAAGTTCCATTGCGGTTTTGCCATTTTTGATATTTTCTTCAACAAATTCTTTCTTAAAATATGCATTGATTTTTGACCTAGCGCCAGCAGTTTTTACAATATTTAGCCAATCTCTTGACGGTTTTTTGTTGTTTGCGCCCAAAATAATTTCACAGACATCGCCATTTT
This sequence comes from uncultured Lachnospiraceae bacterium, assembly GCA_964416085.1. Classification (GTDB taxonomy): domain Bacteria; phylum Bacillota; class Clostridia; order Christensenellales; family UBA1242; genus Onthoplasma. Next base: position 197 of record CAYQCO010000036.1, read on the forward strand.
TAAGTTCTGTGCCTATTGGGACCATTTTGCCATTGATTTTTGCTCCAACACATCTATTGCCAATATCTGTATGAATTGCATAAGCAAAGTCAATACAATTTGCTCCAACTGGAAAACGGATAATTTTGCCATTTGGAGTTTGAGCAAAAATTTCATCGCGGAACATATTTCTACTTATATTCTCTACGAAGTCTTTGCTAGGGAGTCCTTTGTTTTCTTCAATAATTTCTTTAAGCCAGCTTATCGCCTCATCCCTATTTGATGACTTGTGCCCCTTGTCCTTGTATATCCAGTGAGCCGCAACACCATATTCGTTGTAATGGTGCATTTCGTGAGTTCTGATTTGCACTTCAATAGGTCTATTGTTTTCGGACAAAATGCAAGTGTGAATACTCTTGTAGCCGTTAGGTTTTGGGAGTGCGATATAGTCCTTAAATCTATTTGGTAGAATGGTAAACACTGAGTTGATTTTGCCAAGCACGAGATAGCACTCTTCGACCGTATCGACCAAAACTCTCACTGCCATAAGGTCATAAATTTGTGATAGAGTTGTCTTTTTTTCTTTCAACTTGTTGTATACGCTTGCAAGGTGTTTTTCTCGGCCATAAACTTTGCCGTTTATGTTGAGTTCTTTTAGTGCAACTTTGATTTTTTCTATTGCCAAATCAATTTGACGTAGTCTTTCTTTTTTGTTAAGCCTATCATCTTGTGAAAGTTGTTCAAAAATTTCTGGGTCATAATATTTAAAAACAATATTTTCCATTTTGTTTTTGATATCCCTAAGCCCCAGACGAGCGGAAAGCGGTGCATAAATATCTTTTAGTGTCCTTGCAAATTGTGGTGCTTCTGTGCTATCCATTTTGTCAATATTCTCTGCCCTAAACAGATTGTAAGCAAGCAAAACAATAAGGACACGAATATCTTTGACCATCCCCAAAAACATATTACGGACATATTCAATATCCGCTTCGCTAGACTTTTGAAAACCGACATTGTTGAGTTTCATAAGCATTTCTGCGACATCTTTGCCGTATTCTTTTGTTATTTTTTCATAATCTGTTTCATCTTTTGCAACAGACACAAAAAATCCAGACGCGTAGAAACTTTCGTTGTCCATTTTGTATATTTTTAGGATATCAAAAATGTATTGCATCATTTCAAGAGTTGGTTCATTTAAACTATCCAAAAAATCTTGAAATTTTGAATTTCTCTCGTCATCTATATACAAATTTATGTTTAATTTTTTCATTAATTTTTCCTATTTTGTTATTTTTATCAAATTAAGTCTATTGTAAAAAGCACTTGCATTGAGCGGTTTTTTGACTTGTGTAATCTTCAAAACTTGTGTTGCATCTTCATTAATCTCAATAATTCCCAAGTCGACAAAAGTTGTCATACAGACATAAAATTGAAGATAATTGTATTCTTTTTGCTTGCCAATTTTAGAGATAATTTTTTCATAAAAATCATAAGGATAATCACCCTTAATCTTGTTGTCGCAAGCAAATTGAAGCACTCTAAAATACTTGCCAAAAAGTTGTCTGTCCATACTTACGTCTTTGAAAGTTGAGAAACTAAATTGTGTCTTATGTGGCAAGAATACACTACCCCTTGTGTATTTGTTGAGTTTTGACAAAAATCCTGTATGCAAAATTGGGTCCAAGAAAATTATGCGATTGAAGGTGTTGAAGTTGTCAAAATTCTTTGGTGCGAGCAAAATTGTGTTGATGCCCGTTTCGTCACCCACTTCAAAAAGTCTGTTGCGGAAAATATTGAAATTGTCATAAATACTTTTGAAATTCAAATAACTGTTGTAGTCATAAGCGACAATCAAAGTTCCATAAATATTTTTGTCCATATCAACCAACATTCTCACCAAATTTTCACGCGTGTAATTGGTAAATTTGTATGGAGAGTTGTCGTTGTAGGTCAGTTGTTTTATGTATTCAACTGTCAAAATATGGTTGTCTTTTGGGCGATAAATATCTTCATAGTCAAGGCTTTTCACAATGCCAGACAATCTCTTGACATTGCGGAAAGTTTCGATATTTATGTCCGCCAAAATATCACAAGCGGTGTCGCTTGAAAGGATGTATTCTTTTTCGCTAGAATTAAATGCCAAAAGTGAAATATTTGGAAATTTTACAAGCAAATGTTCTGGGTGATTTTTCATTTTGCTTACGCTTGCTTTTTGAGTTGTCAACTTGAATATTGGTCGGAAATTAACGTGTCCGCAAGGTTCCATTCGGTCGACATCTTCAACAAATTTTAAGTTTAATTCGTCAAGGCCCATCTCAAAATCATATGTTTTTGTTGGCAAAAATTCAGTTTTTTGCAGAGTATTTGCAACAAATTCATTAAAGCGAGCGCAAAATTCGTCATAATGTTTTACGTTGAGTGTCACACCAGCAGCCATTGTGTGACCGCCAAATTTTTCCAAAATATCACTCATACTGCACATAAGCGAATGCACGTTTACACCATTGACACTACGGCAAGAGCCAGTAAGTTTGTCACCAATTTGGCAAAAAATACAGGTTGGGCGGTTGTATTCTTCGCTTATTCTAGCTGCAACAATTCCAACAATGCCCTGCTCCCAATTTGGCGAACTCATAATAATTGCTTTCATTGAGAATATGTCATTTTCGTTGAGATATGCTTTGATTTCGTTGTAACAATCATTGCAAAGTTGTTGTCTTTTGGTGTTGTAATCAATAATCATTTTGCAAAGTTTGGAAATTTGAGTGTTGTTTTCTTCCAAATAAAGTTCCAAACTGATATGTGCATCCCCCATTCTGCCTGATGCATTGAGTTTTGGAGCAAGTTTGAATGCAATATCATTGGCTTTGACTGGTTTGGTTATTCCGCACTCATTCATAAGGCGCAAAACACCTTTTGGCAATTTGTCAGCCGATTTTAGTCCCATTGCAACAATGGCCCTGTTTTCATCCACCAAATCTACAATATCCGAGATTGTTGCTATGGCAGTGATTGGAAGATATTGGCTGGCAGTGTCAATGTTGGACATTGCTTGAACGATTTTGAGTGCCACCCCCGCTCCACAAAGTTGTTTGAACGGATAAGTTGTGCTAATTTTTGGATTGACAATCAAACAATCTGGCAAGTTTTCGCCTCTTTCGTGGTGGTCAGTGATAATAACGTCTATGCCTTTGCTTTTTAAAAACTCCACTTCTTCAATGGCGGTAATTCCGCAGTCGACAGAAATGAGTAGGTCTGGTTTTCTTTTTTCTAGCAGTTTTTCAAGTGTTTCAATATTAAGTCCGTATCCGTCAATAAATCTGTTTGGCAAAAAATAGTCAACATTTGCGCCAATAGACGACAAAAATTTGAACATTGTAGCCGTTGCGCTAATGCCGTCAGTGTCATAATCTCCATAGATAATTATTTTGTGATTTTGGGCGATGTGTGATTTAATTTTTTCAACAACTTGCCCCATACTTTCAAGCAAAAATGGGTCGTGAAGTTGCTTCAAACTTGGGTTGAAATAATTGTATAGTTTTTCTTCGCTGTCAAATCCGCGAGTATAGAGCAGTGAAACAACACATTTGTCAATGACAAATTTTTCTGCCATTGTGTCGACAAACTTTTCATCAATATTTATTCCTTGTCCTGTCCAAACGTATTTCATCTCTCTCCCTTAAAAAATGGCCTAAAATTAGGCCATTATTTTATTCAATATTAGTATTATTTTCGGCCTCATCAATGTTTTTGTTGTCGACAGCAGGGTTTTCTACTTCGACATCTTTTGCTTGTTCACTTGTTTTTTCTTCAACCACAGATTCGGTCGCGTCTTTAATTGTTTTTGTCTTTTTGTCTTTGTTTGACTTAAATGGTCTAAACTTGACTTTGTCTACTGTCAAATTGTAGATAAGTGGCAAAACAAACATAAGTGACAACAATCCAGCAACTATTGCAAACATAAAACTCAATGCAATATTTCTAGAAAGTTTTGTGCCAAATATAACCATAATTAGGCCAACAGCAAACAATGAAATTGAAGTGAATTGTAGTTGTTTGTTGGTGCTTTTTAGCCCCAAAGTAAGTTGCTTGTTGAAGTCGTCTTTATATTCTTTGTTTTTGCGAACATCACGCATATTTTCGAACCAAATCAATGCTTCAAAAATTGCAAATACCATTGATGCAATCACAACAAACATAAAACTTGCACCAATTTCTAGTCTCAAAATTGCATAAGCAGAAAGCATTGCAAGCACGCTATAAGCGCCTACACCAAGTGTGCACATTGCATAAGCCAAGTTGTGTCTAATTGCAACAAACACGCTTGCAAATATCAAAATCAAAAGTCCTGCAACAACTGTCCAAATATAATCCGAACTATCTATTGTTGCTGACACTTTTTTGTGCTCAGAAATTTGTGATGCGTCAACTTCAAGTTCGCTCACAATATCAGCATTGACTTTGTCAATTCTTTCTTGTGTCTTTTTGCCTGTATATTTTATTTCTAGGGTTGTTTCTGTCCCCACTCCTTTAAGTTGCACAGAATACAAATTAAGGTCGTTGGATGCGAAAATTTTGTCAAGTTTTGAGTTGTAATCGTCAAGTTTGCTGTCGCTTGTTGTTGTGCCAACATTAACATTGACCACATTGCAACCTTTGAAATCTGGATTGCCATTGAAACCAAAGATAGCGGCAACCAAAATTCCAACAAGGACAAACACTCCAAGAGCAATTAATGTCCATTTGTTTTTGCTTATATAACTCTTTTTGCTTTCATTAAAATTTCTATTTAGCATTTTTTGCACCCTCCTCTACTTTAAAGTCGCATCTTTTGGCATTATAAGGGTTGATTGCAGTGTAAAGTTTTAAAATTAATCTAAACCATACAAGGCTTGTAAAGATATTTACGAGTGACAAAACAAGTGCCACCATACCAAATGATTGCACGTGCATTGTTGGCATCAAAGCACAAATTACACCAGTCGCAAACATAAAGATATTTGAAATTAATATCTTGAACAAGTTTTTGCTTTGAGAAAGTTTGAAACAAGTGTGCAATTTTTTGCCTGTCTTAAACTCTTCTTTTGCTCCCAAACAAATTGACACTATTGAGCCAAGAGAAATTGCATAGCACATAGCGATTGCAATAAGTCCGCTGATATTCAAGTGCATAAATGGAATAGATTGAAGTAGTCCAAGGCCAATAACAATATAGAACAACATATTGAATATGCCCATTGCTCCAAGTTCTCTAAATCTTGCTCCCAAATACACGAATGATGCAACAATCATAACTATGAAAGCGACAATCAACCAAAGTTGAATTCTGTGTCCAAGAGTTGCACTGGCTTTTCCACTTTCAACAGACACAAGTTCCATATCAAGCAATCCTGACTTGATGTTGGTTACGTATTGTTGAGTTGTGTTTTTGTCAACAAAGTTTTCTTCACTATACATAGTGATATGTCCGTCAGTTATGGCTTCTTCAATAGAGTTGCTAGAAATTGCTGTGTCGCCAAGATACATATAAAGTGACTTGCTGTTGGACACAATATACTCTGTGAGTTCTTTCAATTTTTGTGTTCCTATTGAATCAAGTTGGATGTCAACATAATAGTATGACATTCCGTTGCCGTCTTGTGTTTTTACTTCAACAGATTTTACATATTTACCCAAGAAATCGTGTTCACCTGAACTATCACTACTGCTTTCACTTGAAAACTTTAACTTTTTTGGACTACCAATAAGGCTGATAACCTCTTGTTGGTCTTGATAGCTTGCAATATTGCCCACGTTGACAGAAATTTGGTCATTGTCAAGAATTGTAACTGTGCTGTCCTTGTAGCCTGCACCTTTCAACAAGTCTTTTAAGCCTTCTACTGTTGATTGCATATAGTCGTCATAGGCGTCACTTGGTTCGCCTTCTGGCAATTTGGCATTGTAAGTGATTACAACACCGTCTGATACGTCTGCACCCAAAACTAGTTCATCAACAAAGCAAGAATAACGATAATAATTGCCATTTATAGAAAAAGGATAAGTAAAACTTACGAAACTACAAATCAGTCCAACAACTAGTAATACGGACAGAAAAATAAAAAGATAAATCGAACGTTTTTTAGTCATATATTTCTCCATTTCGGTTTTATTATAATGCAAAGGCAAAATAAAGTCAACCAATTTTGATTATTATAACAATAATATTTGACTAATTTTTTTTGTTTTAGACTGTTGGCAATAAAAAAATGTGATTTTCATCACACTTTGCTTTGGGGTTGGGCTATGGGGGCAGAAGCAACCGTTGCTCAGCAACGGTTTGTCGCCCTGACGGGCGACCGGCACGCCTGCGGCGTGCACTTCTGCCCCCACCCTAATTACGCACCAACTTTATCTTTTTTAAAGATATTTAAAATAATTGCAATAATTGCACCCACAACTGCGCCCATAACAACATCCACAATAGTTGACACACCAAAAGAACAGTTGCCCCTTAATGCTGAAAAAACAATAAAAGTAAGCAACACATACACAGCGCCAACCAATGCACTTTTGTATAATATTTTGTAAGGCGAGCGTTTGATTAAATATAAAATTGACACAAAAATACTGACAATTTTTATAATTTCATCAACTACACTAATCACACTATCATTCAAATCAACAAACTTTAAAACAAAAGCAAACACCAAAACGAGCAGAACGGACACAATCACTCCAACACACGCACTTTTGATTAAGTTTAACACAAAAGAAGAACCATTTTTTACTTTTTCTTGCATACTGCCTCCAAATTATCTTATGTTTGTCCTTGTGGTTTTAGAATAGCAAAATAAAATTTGTATTAGTCTAATTGTTCTTTCAATTTTTAAATCTCTTCTATCTCTATAACATTTCTCAAACTCAATTTACATCAACGAGGGGGCAGTCCGTCCG
>CAYQCO010000037.1:0-7086 GCA_964416085.1 uncultured Lachnospiraceae bacterium
ACACTCACTTCGCTCGGTATGACACCTAAGCCTTGTCACATCGAAATTTTGTGCAACAAAATTGAGTATGTCTGGCCAGTGATTAAATATTGCACATTTTATCTGCTGTATTAAACTTTTAAATTATTTGAATTGTTTGACTATTTAAAAATAATATTGTATATTAATAATATGAAAATGAAAAGGATATTTTCAATATTATGCACATTTGCGACTGTTGCAACTATTGCGGTTGTGAGTTTTTTGTTTGCGCAAGGACTTAATACTGGCAAAGAAATTTTTGGAGAAATATATGCTTTTTCCAATTCGGCCGACAGCAGCAACCTTGAACAAATTATTGACGATTGCGACCTTTTGACCAATGTGGTTTTGGGTGTTGAACTAAGTGAAGAAATGGAGTATTTCCCAGAATTGGAAGAAACTTTGGACAAGTTGATTGACAGCGAAAATCACCTGTCTTCAAAACTTATTTTTGACAACAAAAAAGGTGTTGTAACCAACAAAATTTCTACTAGATACGCAACTCTTACTGATATGCGCACCGAACTTATCCACAAATTTAGAATTTACAAAATAAAAATGAGTGGCAACACGTATGGCAGTCCTGAGTCAACCTTTGACGACATTGTTGACGACTTGCTTGAATATCTTGACTATTATGCAAAAACAATAGACTTGCTCAATGATTATGTTTTTAACTCTGTCAATTTGTCCAACGAAACTACTCACAATATTATCTCAATTTACACTCATTTGGTATCCAATCTTTGCGAAAATTTTGATGATTTGAGATTTGAAAACAACACATTTTTGAGCATTCAACTTTTCAACAACAGATTTGCATTTGACAATGACGACAATTTGATTGTTGGCTCAATAGTTGGTGGACTTTATTCGCTTGACGCATACAAGTTTAATGATTATTACAAAAAATGCAATGCAGAAAATTTTGCCACAAATTTTTATTCAATCAGTTTGCAATCAATCAATATTGCAAATGAGCGAAACAATGAAAAGTTGGCTTATTATTATCTCAATAGAATTTTGAAGGAGGCAGTATGAAAAAGTTTTTGACCTATCTATTGCTTTTTGTAATTTTGCTCACCCCAACAACTTTGGTGGGATGCAAAAGCAAAGAAACTAGAAAAGCCGCAAATTTTTATAATGAATATTTGGACATTTCTACACAATCGCCACGACTTAAAGAAGAAAAACTTGACAACAGATTTGCTTCAAACGAAACTTTGTATTTGATAAAATTTAATTTTTCACAAGATTTGCAAGCAAAAATTGAACAAACAGGCACAAGTTACAACAAAATTGTGACATTTTATGACGAGTTGCTTGAAAATGTGTCTGCACCTATTGTTATGTATGGCCAATATTTGACCAGTTCAAACACAACCCAAAAAGAAAACGAAACAATATACTCAAAATTGGATAGTTTGACATCCGCATATCTTGACACTTCATCAAAATTGGGAGATTTGGAAAAAACACTTGGCACAGAAAGTTTGGCAAATATCAATTTGAGCAATTTGTTGTATAGTTATGAAACATTGATATTCCGCGCATCAAATTTGTCGAATAAAATTTCTTCAATTTATTTCAACTCAATTGCGACCGCTAACCCTAATTATATCGCTATTGAAGACGACAAAATCAATTTGCAAAGCATTGGCGCAAATGCACTAAACAGACGAGTATATTATCTCTCTGTGTTTGCGGACATTTATTTGAATGTATATATTTTAGGCAATCAAATTCCTAGCAAAATAATAAACGGAGAATCAATCGCTCAATATACTCCTTACAAAATCCTAAACAACGCAAGATACAGCAACAATTATCTTGACAATCTTGACAGCAATCGTGACAGTTTGATTAAGTATGCACGAAGTTTTTATCTTTTGCAAAACGACTTTGAAATTCAATATCAAAACTATCACACCGCTATTGAAAAAATGACCTACTCACTTGTTGACAGTTCTTCAAGTGTAGAAAGTCAAGGATACAAAAAAATTGTTGACCAATTTGTAGGAAATGGCGGAATTGCTTATTCTGCTTATGAAACACTGACTCGAATTTTAAGTTTGAGTTTTTCAACCTATTAAACACTTGAAAAAAATTTTTAAAAGATATATAATAACACCAAAAAAAGGAAAAATATTATGAATTATCAAAAATTAGCAAATTTACTTTATCCAAACACAACAAAAACTATTGATGACCTAGCAAAGATTTATCCACCAAGACAGACAACTGGCGAAGTTACACGTTTTGCACCTAGCCCTACTGGATATTTGCATTTTGGAAGTTTTTGCGGAACAATGACAGACATTATGATTGCCAAGGCAACAGGTGGAATATTTTATTTTAGACTTGAAGACACTGACGGCAAAAGAACTGTTGACGGAGCAGACAAAGTTGCTCTTGAAGTGTTGAAAAGATACAATATTTATCCTGACGAAGGGTACCTACTTGAAGGACAAGTTGGAAACTATGGCCCATACAAGCAAAGTGAAAGAGTGGAAATTTACAACACTTTTGCCAAAAAACTTGTAGAAATTGGGCGTGCTTATCCTTGTTTTTGCCAAGCGAGAGAAAACAAGCAAGAAATTTTGGAAGACAGAAAAAATCAACTTGAAAATAACAACACAATCGAGACAAAAGACCCGTGCAGAGAATTAAGTTTTGAAGAAGTGGAACAACACATAAAAAATGGAGATAGTTGGGCGCTTAGATTCAAGTCTATGGGCAAGGCTGGTGAAACATTTAGTTATACTGACGTTGCAAAAGGCGAAAGAACTTTGCCAAAAAACACTATGGATTATGTTATTGTCAAAAGTAATGGCGTGCCTGTTTATCACCTTGCGCACGTTGCTGACGACACTCTTATGCACACAACAACAGTTATTCGTGGCAATGAATGGTTGGGCACTCTCCCACTCCACGTTGAAATGTTTGAAGCACTAAATCTTCCTGCTCCAAAATATTTGCACACCTGCCTTGTTATGAAAAAAGACGAGACAACGGGCAATCTTAGAAAAATCTCAAAACGCCACGACCCAGAAGCAGATATGAGATATTATCTAAAAGCGGGATATCCAGTTGAAGCAGTCAATCGTTATGTTATGAACCTTATCAACAGCGGATATGAAACTTGGGCACTCAACAATCCAAATGCACCGCTTGAAGAATATCAATTTGACACACACAACTTGACCACATCCGACCCAATGTTTGACATTATGAAACTAAATGATATTTCAAAGACAGTAATTTCAAAATATACAACTGACGAAGTCTACAACAAAGCGGTTGAATGGGCCAAGGAATACTGCGAAAAAGACTATCAAATTCTTACACAATATAGCGATGCTTTCAAAACCGTTTTGTCTATTGACCGCGGCGGCGACAGACCTAGAAAAGATATTGTAAAATTTGAAGACATTGTGTCGCTTTATGATTATATGGTAGACCTTACTTTTGACGAAAACGACCAACGTCTTGACTTTGTCAAAAACTATCCGCACAAAAAAGAACTTGTCGACTTTATTGTTGATTATGCCGACAGTCTTACAAAAACCAACTCAAATCAAGAATGGTTTGATGAAATCAAGACGGTTGCATTAAGGCACAATTTTGCCGACAACAAAGACTACAAACTTGCACCAGAAAAATATGCTGGCAAAATATCCGACGCCGTTCAAGCAGTCCGAATTGCATTTACTGGAAGAACTGCAACACCAGAATTGTATTCTATTATGAATTATTTTTCTCTCAACGATTGCAGAATTAGAATAAAAAATATTTTGAAATATATTATCTAAAAAAACAAAAACACACTTGAAATATTTCAACAATTATGATACACTATTGTTATGGGAACAGAATCTTTAATTGACCGCTTTAATATAATGAAAGAGCAACAAATATTTAAAATGCTCTTAAATCTCTCTGAGTTTTTTTACAAATCAAAAGAAAAAAATAATGTTGAAAAAAATTTCAGCAACTTTTTGATGGGCCAAACTCACAAAGAAAGCAAAGACTTTTTGCGTGAGTTTATTTCTATTGTAAACAACTATTGCCCTGACATCAACGCTTTGAGATATTACACCAACTCAGTCAACAAATTGCTAAAAAAAGAAGTGGGCAAGGACTATTTTTATCAACTTGCACAGACCGAAAAAGAAAAAAATACTTTTGACAAAATCGAGCCAATTTTAAACGATTTTAAGATATTCTTTGATATGTTTTGCAAATTTGTTACGTCAAACTATATGCGTTTTGATGGCGCACAATTATCCATCACAATTCCTATCTTGCATTTGGATGATAGCGTTTCTGACTGGGCCAATTATTTAAAAAGTAACAATTCAAAATGCTATGATTGTATTATTGCAAAAGACGGAACAATTTATCTCGCAATTTGGGAACACGAATTACTTTGCTATTGGCTTTCGCTCAACAACATTCCAGTTGATGGTGTGCTTAGAGTTTGCCAAAATCCTAGCACAAAAACCTTGTCGTTGTCATCGCTCGCTCCATACAAATATCACGAAAACACATCAAAAGACAGAGCAATGCACCTAACTGACGAGCAAGCAAAAAGCCTTGTTAGAATGTTTATGAAATTGAGTTGTGGCAAGCGTAAATACAGCGGACAAACGCTTGAAGACTTGTTTTGCGACAACAGTGAAAATTTGGGCGCAGGAAAATATGACGAGCGAAGCAACTTGAAATATAATGCCTACACTCTGGAAGAAATGGCTGGACAAGAAATTTTTTATGCAAAAGGATGTATGGATAGAGTCCACACAAAAGACACACTTTATGCCGATGAACGAAAACAATATCAAGACCTTGCAGACAAACTTGAAAGGCGATAATATGAAAACAGATTACAACAAACTTATGAAAGAAATATCAAACAATGCAACTGGTGAAAAATTGTTGCTCCACGTTTGTTGTGCACCCTGCACTTCTGCTTGCCTTGAACGTGTAAAAAATTTTGACGTGACACTTTTTTATTTTAATCCCAACACCTATCCCGAAAATGAATACGTTTTACGTAGACAACAATTTGACAAACTCACCAATCTTCCAACTATCACTTGTCCATACAATCATCAAGAATTTTTGACCGCAATAAAAGGAAATGAGCAAGACAAAGAAGGTGGAATCCGTTGTCAAAAGTGTATTGCTTTGCGACTTGAAAAAACTTTTGAATATGCAAAAAACAATGGCTTTGAATATGTCACCACAACGCTTACAATCAGCCCGCACAAAGATGCGGAATTCATAAACTTAAAAGGCCAAGAACTTGCAAAAAAATATGGAATAAAATTTTTGCCTAGTGACTTTAAAAAAGAAAATGGTTTTTTGAATAGCATAAATTTGAGCAAACAACTCGACCTATATCGCCAAGATTTTTGCGGATGCGAATTTTCACACGTGCAAAAAAACTCACAATAATCTTGATATTTAAAACAATATTTCGTTGTTTAATTTGTAAATAATATTTTGTATATTTTTATCAATTTAAAATAACAATTTATTTAATTTTTTATTAATTAAAAATAACCATTTATTTAATTTTTTATTAATTTGAGACAATATTTTGCATAAAAAATATTTTTTGTTTAAAAAAACACAATTTTTTAAGAAAATTGCAAATATTTTGTTTTATTTTTAAAATATTTATTTTTTTCTCAAAAACCGTTGCTTTTTTAATATTTTTTTGTAAAAAACTGTTGCATTTTTAAAATTTTGTAGTATAATATATGTATATCAGGGTGATACATCAAAAGGAATAATATGGATGTATACTTAAATATTATTTCGTATTGCCTGCCGGAGTTCCGGTTAGACCACCAGATTTCTGGTGGGTTATTTTTTTAACTTTGACTTGACGTTTTTCAAAAAGTCATTTTATTAAGTTGAAAAATAATTTTTAAATAAAAACAAAAAAATGAAGAAAAATTCTTCATTTTTTGCATTTTTTAAGTATTTTAAATAATTTTTTATTTAAAATAAACTAGTTGTCTATATTTTTCTCTTAAAAAATAAAAGAGCCATCTAATATTTGATGACTCTTGCAATTTATATTGTGTTGGATGACCCTTACAATTTTTATGCTGCTGTCAATTCGCTTGGGATATTGGTAGTTTTTGAGAATTCTATTCCGCAAAATTCTGACATAAATCCCTCATCGTCAATTTTGATAATCTCATTGGTGTTTAGTTTGATTGTGTATGTATTTGCATCTTTTGTTAAAGTTGATGGAACAAGAAGTGGATAATAGTTGGTATAGAAATTCAACCATTGACTAGCATCCAAATATTCCACTTCATATGCAGTTGCAATTTGTGGGATAGTAGCCTCAAACTCTGACCATGTTCCTGATTTTGAATTTACAGCGTAATACCAAACCGAATCATCAGTAGGGTCTTCATCATCAGTTGTGTAATATTTGTTTGTCAATGTTCCGTTGGTCAAATCACCAACATAAAGCATTTCGCATAAGGACATACTTTCTGTATCTCCGTCCGTTAGTTCAATCTTATAATATTCTTTTAGAGTATCATTATCTAGTTTGTATTCAATGGTTTGTTTTAAATATACGCCATCTATATAATCTTCGGAACATGTGGCAGAAAACTCCAAAACACCGTCTTGTGCTTTAAATGCTTTTTGGAAACAAGGCTCAATATGATTTTTGATTGAGCGAGTATCAGTCATTGTTTCAACAACGCTAACTTGATATTTCACTTTTATGCCACTATACTCAAAAGTAATATCATAATTCCCTACTTCGTTTTTGTTGTAAGCAGAAGTATCAATGTTCAAATCTGCTGTTACATCTTTTTCTGTGTCATCCGAATAATATGTTCCCGTAATCAAATCATCGTGCCAATCTTCGCCCACAAAGAATTGAATATTTGGCGTATAAGTCACCACCAATTTTTCTTCACCTGACGAAAAGCAACCTGTTAAACAAACACATAGCAAGCCTAAACATAAAACTAAATTTAATGCAATAATTTTCTTTTTCATATTTTCTCCTTTTAAACATACATCTAA
>CAYQCO010000038.1:0-6575 GCA_964416085.1 uncultured Lachnospiraceae bacterium
ATTTGAAATTTCCATTTTTCTAATTTTCCAACTATCTTCAAATCCTTCGCTTGCTTTTTGGTTGGCATAAGCGACAATTTCACTAGCCATAAATTGACACAATTCAGTTGGGTTTGCAACTATTTCGTCATAGCATAATTCGGTGTCAAAATCGTTTGCGAATTCTGTGTCAGGGTCAAAATATATTTCAAAATCTTGTTCTTGAATTTCTCCATAATTTATAGATACAACAACAGTGTTCACTTGCACAATCAAAATTGTTTGGTCAAAAGTTGGAGTAATGATATAATATCCGTCACTATCTTTTGGCATCAAAACATAATTGTTTTGTTCGTTTATTGCTTTTGCAATCATTTTGCTACCGGATTGATTGGCTTGATTTTCATTAATTTTAAATTTGAAATCATAGTCTTTTTCTACTGTATAAGTGTCGTTTTTGGTTGAATGGTTGTCGCTTGACTCAACAATGCTGGCTGATTGGTTGTTGTCAAAAAAGTTGAATGCAAAATTGAGTGTGACATATTCTTTTTCGTCTGGTGTTGGATTGTCTGGTTCGCTTGGTGTAGGGTCGACAGGTGTTGGATCTACTGGTGTAGGTTCAACTGGATCAACTGGGTCCACTGGGTCTGTTGGGTCAGTAGGGTCGATAGGTTGTTCGTTGTCAAATGTTTTGAAAATTGACTTTATGACTGTTTCCTTGTCAATTTTTAACGTAATGATAGGTTCGGTCGAAAAAATCTCGCTGTTTACAAGCCAGTGTTCAAATTCGTATCCGTCATCAGCCACCGCCTGCAACTTGATTTCGCACGATTTGTCGCGATAAAGGATGTCTTTTGTGCGGATTTTGTCTTGTGAGTCGTTTACGATGATGCTTCCACCTTGCGAAGTGAACAAATATATTGAATATTCGTCCTTGCAACCGACAAAAATTATTGAAGTTAGGGCAATTATTGCAACCAAACCAATTTTTAAATACTTTTTCATACGTTTCTCCTTGTAAATATTATACCATATTTTTGCACATTCTTCAATATATAATTCAAAAATTTTTTGCATATTATAGAATAAAAGTTTAAAAAAGGGTATTGACAATAAAAACTATTGATGATATACTAATAAAGAAATTTAAGGGGGATAAATTGTTATGAGATTAATTCCAAAAATGTCATTGTTGCTTGAAAAATTTAAGGAATACACAAGCGACAAAAAAAATAAGAAAAAATTTGACAAGTTTATGAAAAAATTTAAAAAGAGTTCAGCGGCTATGGGCGCGGCAGTTGTTGTTGCTTGCTCTATGTTTTTGGCATCTTGCGACCAAATCGATTGGAATGAAATTGATACCAACGGACCAATCATCTCAATTGACCCACAAGACACAATGGGTGCAACTCCAAGCGACACAATAGATACAGGGGTTTTGACACCTGGGACAATTGATAGTGAAGTGCCAAACACAAAACCAACAGATACTACAAAACCAAACGACACTCAAACTCCTAGCACTTCTACGCCAGACACGAGCACAAACATTGACCCAACTGACACACCTAGCAAACCGGGCAACAACAAGGTGGACAGCGAAATTTCAACAACCACTGTTCCAACTTCGCCAACAGTTTCACCAGTTGACCTAAACAATTATTTTGCCAACATTTTGCCAAACTTTGAAAATGCAATGACAAAATATTATGACAGCAAAAAGATTGCTGCAACTGGAAGAGTTACTGGTTTTGAAATTAAATCAATTTTGAATGACGGCTCAAAAGTGACTGTGGTTGCAACTGGCAATTTGACTTCAAGCAAGGGCGCAACAACTGGTGCTGTGGTGCTTGTGGATATGCCAACTGATGCGGATTTCTCAAATGCTTATGCGGATGTAAAAACCAATGGAGCAAATACAGGAAATATCAAAGCATTTGTTGATAGTTGCAAAAAAGTGTTTGACAGTGCAGTCTCAAGCAAAATGGATGTTGTCAATGGTTATACAGTCAACACAAATAGTGCTGATTTGGTATACTTTACAACTACTGGCGCAACCAAAAAAGACGGAAATTATGTTTACACATATTACAGAGCGACCAAATGTGAACCAACTGTATATGAAGAAGTTGAAAACAAGTTGACAGTAAACGGCAGACTTTCAGTAAGTGCTTTGAAAGAAGAAATTACAAATGAAGTTGATGATGTTGTTAATACACAAGGTATTACAAAATAACAAAAAATATCGCATATGCGATATTTTTTTATAATGTAAATCCGCCATCAATAGTGATAACTTGTCCTGTAATGAAACTCGCTTCTTCGCTAGCAAGAAAATATGCAAGATTTGCAACATCTTCTGGCTTGCCAAGTCTATTTAATGGAGTGCTTGAAATCAAAGCACTTTTTTCTTCTTGCGAATATACTTTCATCATATCAGTGTCAATGACTCCGGGGCATATGCAGTTTACATTGATGTTGCTTGGAGCAAGTTCTTTGGCCAGCGCGAGTGTAAAGGATATAACTGCACCTTTGCTGGCTGAATAAACTGACTCCATACTGCCACCAACTTTTCCCCAAATGGATGAAATGTTGATTATTTTACCTTGCTTGTTGGATATCATATGCTTTGACAATTCTTTGGTTGTCAAAATTGCTCCTAATGTATTGGTGTCAACAACTTTTTGGATATCAGATAGGGTAGTGTCTTGAATTTGTTTGGCAAGTGAGATGCCAGCATTGTTTATCAATACATCAATTTGTCCAAAAGTCTTTATGGATAAATTTATCATTGACTTGACTTCTTTTTCGTTGGAAATATCCGCTTTTATGATTAATGTGCGGACATTGTATTTTGAAAGTTCTTTTGCGAGAGAATTTGCCTTGCTCTCATTTTTGTGAAAATTGATTATTATATTGTAGTTGTTTTGTGCAAATTTTTTTGCAATTTCTCTACCTATTCCGCGAGATGCACCTGTTATCAAAACTGTTTTCATATTGTTTCCCTTTATGTGGATATTTTAGCATATTATATTTATTAATTCAAATTATTTTTGAACTTTTCCACAATTTTTAGGTTTTGTTGGTTTTTGTAGGGGTGGCGACCGCTCGGCACGTCTACGCCTTGCGACCGCCCATTTTTTAAGTGGTTGAGTTTATACGGGGGCGCCGGTCCGCACGTTTGCGCTGGCCCGACCGCCCCCTTACTATCCGCTTTATCACAACGAATGAACTCTACAACTTGTCATACCAATATTTTGCGAATAGCAAAATGTTGCGTATCTGACTGAAAATAGGGCAGGCTTATTGTTGGTTGTGCACTCAATTCGCATAAGCCTTCCTAAGTAGGAAGGTGCCCACTTGTGCAACAAGTGGGCGGATGATATGACCAAATACAACTGAACAACAACTAAACCAAAACGTAGAGTTTAAGTTTGGGCCATATCATCCGTCAACTCACTTTATTCGTTGCCACCTTCCTACTAAGGAAGGCTTACGCAAGTCCAGTTCCGCACAATTAATTGATAACAACAGTTATTTAGCCAGATACACAACATTTTTTTAATTAATAAAAAAGTTGCATTTTTATACGAATTGTGATAATATGAATAAAAATAAGGAGAGATTATGGAAATTAAAGGTGTTTACAACGAAAAAACATATAAAGAAGAGAAAAACAAAAAATACGCTCCTGATGTAAATTTGTCGCATTTTACAACTGCGGGAAAGTATTTGCAAGGTGGACAAAAGGGCGAGGCACCTCGCTATGCTTTTAAACCTAAAAAGACTCCAAAACAAGTTGAAGAAAAATTTTTGATTGACTTAAAAGCAATGGCACAAGAAGATTTTTATAAGTCTGCTGAAAAAACTATCAGAGTCATCCGTCAATATTTTCCAGTATATTATATTGACCTTAAAAGTGTCAATGAAAGTCATCTTACTTCAACTGATCATTACAAACCGTCTGGCAAATATAGCATTGACGGCAAGTTAGAAGGTGATACGCTAAAAGTTGATATCAGTCAAGGTTCAACTTATAGCCACACATCTTATGATGTTGAAACAACTAGAAAGTCAGTGAATAGAAAAGAATATTATTCAACTATTACAGGCACTGCTGGGGTAGGCAATTTTGCCCAAAAATTCTATGAAACAGACAGTGTTGACGAATCAATGCTTATATCTGCGGATGAAATTATGCAAGATGCAATGTTTGACTGGTATAAACCATCATATTTTGTTGGTTCAGATTCAAGGTATGAATTGCTTCAAATTTTGCTTTTCCCTATTTGGCGAGTTGAGTGCGATTTTAATGGCCACACTTATGTAAACTATGTGTCTGATATTGCCGCCTCAAAAATTTTGTATCTTGAACTTTCTAGCGAAGGTAAAAAAGTGCTAGAAGAAAAGAAACTTGAAGAACAAAAAAGAAAAGAAGAAAATGAACGTTTACAGCGCAAAGAAAAAATGATAGACAATATATCACTTTATTCGTGCATTGCGGCAGGCTGTCTGTTCTTGCTAAGTGTATTAATCCACTTATTTTCAACTGGTAGCAGTCCTGTGCAAAATGGAGAGGGTTATTGTGGATTTTTGATTGCTCATTTAAGCACATTTGGCAAATTGATGACTACTATCTTGGGTGGATTTAGTTTGGTCGCTGTTATACCTTACATTATTGGATTTAAAACTTACAATAAAAAAGTGGCGTGTGTATTTTATATTTTGGCAAGTTTGATAGTTGTTGTAGACCTAGTGCTTTATATAACTAGTTGGATTAAATTGGCTTAATAATTGCAAAAATTATTGAATACTTATAAAAACATATAAAACCAAACAAATATTAATATTATGCAGTAAAAAACAAGACGAATATAAATCGTCTTGTTTTTGTATTTCTAAAAGATTAACGTTTGCTGAATTGTGGAGCCTTACGTGCTTTCTTCAAGCCGTATTTCTTTCTTTCCTTAATTCTAGCATCACGAGTGATAAATCCAGCCTTTTTAAGTTCTGCTCTAAGTTCTGGTTTGAATTCCAATAATGCTTTTGTAATTCCGTGACGAACGGCACCTGCTTGACCAGCAAATCCACCGCCTTGAACATTTACGCTAACATCAAGAGTGTCAGCAAGTTGTGTCAATGTCAAAGGTTGTTTTGCGATGTAAACGAGACTGTCAAGTTTGAAGTATTCTTTTACATCTCTGCCATTAACTTTGAATGCACCAGTTCCAACAGCAAGACGAACACGAGCAACTGAACTCTTACGTCTGCCTGTTCCCAAAAATTCAGGAGCCTTTTCAGCTTTTGCTTTTTTGGTAGTAGTTTTGCGAGTAGTAGTTTTCTTAGGCTTTTCAGCAACTACTTCTTCTGTTGCTTCAACTTTTTTTGTTGTTCTCTTTTTAGGAGTTGCAACTTCGCCTTCGGCTTTTACAGCAGTTTTGCGAGTTGTTTTTGGTTTCAATTCTTTAACTTCTTCCATAATGATTTGTTCAGCCATTAGTCCTTGCCTCCTTTAACTTTCCATTCGATAGGTTGTTGTGCTTGCATATTGTGTTCTGCGCCCTTGAAAATGTGGCAGTGAGTTGCCATTTTTCTTCCAAGACTATTTTTAGGGAGCATACCCTTAACTGCGCGCATCAATGCAACGTCAGACTTTTCAGCCATCATTTTTTTGTATTGAGTTTCTTTAAGACCATTGGTGTAACCAGAATAAGTCTTGTAATTTTTTTGTTCCAACTTTTTGCCAGTAAGAACAAGTTTGTCGCTGTTTACAACTACAACATAGTCGCCACAGTCAACGTTTGGTGTGAAGTCTGTTCTGTGTTTGCCACGAAGAATTTTTGCAATATCGCTAGCAACACGACCAAGAACAGCGCCATCACAATCTATGAGATACCACTTCTTTTCAACAGTGGTAGGATTAGCCATAACTGTTTTCATTTTTTCCTCCAAAATATTTGTTCTATCAATAATTCCCTTGGGCTAGTGTGGAATAGTAGGGAATATTTTTAGTAACTGTGCTATTATATCAACAAAAACAAAGATTGTCAATGATTTTTTCATTTTTTATTTGTGAATTGTCAAAAAATTTTCACAAACCAAAACTTTTTTGAATAAACATTTGTATATTGCAAAAAATTTTGCTAAAATAACAAAAAGGAGATGGATATGAAAAAGGCGGTTAATTTTTTTGCGTATGTAGCAATTATGTTTGTTGCCATTGCGATTACTGTTGGCACAATTTGGAGCCAAGTGGCAGTTTTGAGAAGCATTGGTGAAGTGATTGCTTATTGCATTACGGGTATATCTGCATTCTATTATGCAAGGAGCAAACAACAACCAGCATTTATGATTTGCTTTATTGTTGCATCAGTGGTTATCATTTTGATGCTTGTTTTGGGTGTGACGGTTTTATAATGGAAAAATCTACAAAAATTTTGCTCCTGACACTTGCTTCTTTGCTTGGACTTGCTGGTGTTGTCCTTATTATGTTCTTCAAAAAATCTAGTATGTGTGGCGGTTTTGCTTTTATTTGCTTTGGGATTGGGATGATTTTGCTTGGGATTTTTAACAAGGCGGATTATGAAGAAAAACGA
>CAYQCO010000039.1:0-6447 GCA_964416085.1 uncultured Lachnospiraceae bacterium
TTATTTTAACCTTTCATCATACGCATAAGGTTGGCCATTCCGCCCTTTTTGTTGGATTTTAGTTGTTTCATCATTTCTTTGGATTGGTTGAATCCTTTCAAAAGTTTGTTGACGTCAGCGACTTCAACACCAGCGCCTTTTGCAATACGATTTCTGCGAGAGCCATTGATTATGTCTGGATTTTCTCTTTCTTTTTCTGTCATTGATTGGATTATTGCCTTGTTTTTTAGCAATTCTTTTTCGTCAATGCTTTCTTCAAGTTGTCTGAGTTTGCCACCCATACCCGGTATCATTCCCAAAACAGATTTTAGACCGCCCATTTTTTTCAAATTGTCTACTTGGTCCATATAATCGTTGAGTGTAAAGGTGTTTTCTCTAAACTTCTTTTCATATTCTTTGGCTTTTTCTTCATCAACTGCTTCTTGTGCCTTGTCGATAAGGGTCAAAATATCCCCCATCCCCAAAATTCTTGATGCCATTCTGTCTGGATAGAATGGTTCTAGGTCGGTCATTTTTTCACCTACTGAACAGAATTTGATAGGTTTGCCAATAACAGAACGGACAGATAGTGCAGCACCGCCACGAGTGTCGCCGTCAACTTTTGTAAGCACAACACCTGTAATGTCTAGTGCATCATTGAATGCTGTTGACACACTAACGGCTTCTTGTCCAATCATTGAGTCAACAACGAGCAAAATTTCGGTTGGATTGATTTCTTTTTTGATATTTTTCAATTCGTCCATCAATTTTTCGTCAATTTGCAAACGGCCAGCAGTATCAATAATAACTGTGTCTAGCATAAATTTTTTGGCATATTCGATTGCTTCTTTGCTAGTTTTTATTGGATTGTTGGTGCCTTTTTCAAACACATCAACTTGAATTGATTTGCCCAAAACTTTCAACTGCTCAATCGCAGCAGGTCTATACACATCACACGCAACAAGAAGAGGCTTTTTGTTTTGCTTTTTTAAATTCAAAGCCAACTTGCCGCAAAGAGTGGTTTTTCCGCTACCTTGAAGTCCGCACACCATAATAATTGTTGGTGGCTTGCTTGATACTTCGAGTTTTACGTTTTCTTCACCCATAAGTTTGGTGAGTTCGTCTCTAACAATTTTTATTACCTGTTGGGCAGGTGTAAGGCTTTTTAATATCTCTTCGCCCACACATTTTTCGCTCACTTCGGCAATAAATTTTTTTGCAACACCAAAGTTTACGTCCGCTTCCAAAAGCGCAACTCTAACTTCTCTCATTGCTTCTTTTATTTCAAGTTCAGTAAGTTTGCCCCTTTTGGTGAGTTTTGAAAATATGTGATTTAATCTTTCTGTCAAACTAGAAAACAATGCCATTATAATTCCTCCAAAATATTGTTTATTTTTTCTATATTTGTTTCGTTTTTCAACTCTTCAAGTTTAAGTTTTATTCTGTCAAACTTCTCATTTATGCCCAAAATTTCTTCATAATGATTAAGGGATTTTTCTACGCTATCAAGGGCAAATTTGACTGCTTGGCGAGTGATTTTTAGTATCTCGGCAACTTCTTTTAGGCTCAAATCTTTGATTGCGTAAAGTTCAAAAACTTGCTTTTGCTTGTCGGTCAGCAAGTTGCCATACAAGTCATAAAGTTTTATCAAATTTATATTTTTTTCTAAATTCATAATCTTCCTACATCAAAATTTTGTCAACAAAACTTTCTACATCAAATTTTTCTATATCGTCAGCGGTTTCGCCAAAGCAAGTGAAAACAATAGGCACATTCAAGTCATTTATTATTGGATAAACAACCCCACCCTTGCTCGTTCCGTCAAGTTTTGTAAGCACAATTCCGTCAATTTGGACACTATCCTTAAACGCCTTGACTTGTGCAATAGAATTTTGTCCAATGCTTGCATCCAAAACAATCAAGTTGATATGTTTGGCTTCTGGATATTCGCGGTGAGAAATGTTGTTGATTTTTTCCAACTCTTTCATAAGGTTGGTTTTTGTGTGAAGTCTGCCAGCCGTATCAACCAACAAAACATCCATTTTTTTGGCTTTCATTGACTGAATTGCGTCAAACACAACACTTGCACTGTCTGCCCCTTCACCTTGCTTGACAATTTTGCATTTTAGTCTGTCAGCCCACATACTAAGTTGTTCGGTTGCGGCGGCTCTAAACGTGTCGCCTGCGCAAAGCATAACGGACTTTTTTTGTTTGGTGAAAAACTTGGCCATTTTTGCAATGCTTGTGGTTTTGCCAACACCATTTACACCAATAACCGTCACAATCAGCGGATATTCAAACTTATATTCTTCGCCGTCAAGTTTGTCTATCAAAATTTTCCTTAAAATTTTCATAGCAGTTTCGCTATCTTTGACAAGTTGTGATTTTGTCTCAATTTTAAATTCTTCAATGATTTCTTCGCTTGTCTCTACCCCCATATCGCTAGAAATGAGAGTTTGCTCCAACTCGTCATAAAACTCGTCATTGAGTTCGGTTTTTGTAAATAGATATTTTAATTTTTTAAATAAATTTTTGAATAATCCCATATATTTTTCCTTTTAATTTGCAATATTTGTTTGTCGCTCGGTATGACAGCACCACCTTGTCACATCGAAATTTTGTGCAATAAAATTGAGTATGTCTGGCGGATAGTTTAATATAGCCTATAAAATGTGCAATACTCAATCGCAAGCCAGATACACTCGCTTACGCTCGGTATGACAAGGTGGTGGAGTATGTTTGTTGTGAAAAAGCGGATATACAAGGCGGTCGCGAGGCGCAGACATGCCGAGCGGTCGCCGTCCCCATTACTCTTCTTGGCTATTTTCTTCGTTTGTATTTTCTGGTTGTTTTTCTTCGCTTGTATTTTCTACTGGTTTTTCTTCTTCTGGAATGTCAAATTCTCTATACAAACTATCACCTTCGCTATGAATAACGCGAATTCTATCAAGCAATTCTTTGTAATTTGGCAAATTGTCAATATCGTTCAACTCAAAGCGTTTTAAGAACGCATCTGTTGTGCCATAAAGAAGTGGTTTGCCCACACTATCCTTTCTGCCCACAACTTCAATAAGGTTGTTGCTTTGCAAAAGTTGAACAGGATAGTCGCAATTCACTCCCCTAATATCTTCAATCTCTGCACGAGTAATAGGTTGCTTGTAAGCAATAATTGCAACCGTTTCAAGTGCCGAACGAGTAAGGCTCTTTTCCCTAATCGGATTTAATATTTCTGCAATATTTTCTACAATCTTTGGGTTTGAGCAAAGTTGGACTTTGTTTTTATACTCAATAACATTCACTCCGCTTTCTTCATTGTATTTGGCTTTTAGTGTGTCAAGGCATTTATTAAGTTCCTTGTCTGACAAGTCATAAGCAGTCTTAAAGACATCTCTATCCACTCCGTCACCTGACACAAACAGCACACCTTCAATAATTTTTGTTATTTCTTTCAAATTCATATTTTTCCCCTTTTTTAATCAAATTGCATATCTTCTTTCATCTTTTCTTTCATTTCCGCATCAAAATTGTCGCCCAAAAGCAATTTTTCGGTTGCTTTTATTGTAATATCTTCATATTTAGCAGTTTGAACAACTTCTGCATATTGGAATTTTAACAACTCCAAAATTGCCAAAAACACATTGATAATCTCCAACTTTGAATATGTGTCATCAAACAGGCTAAAAAAGTTGATTTCTTTGTTTTCAATAAGGCTTGTTTTAATAAAAGCAATTTTTTCTGCCACTGTCCACCTATCTTTTTTGATTTGTTTTGGTGGTGGTGGGCTGTTTTTGTCTTGTGCTTTCATAAGAATACGAGCAAACGCATCAAGCATCTTGTCAAGATTAAACTGATTAAACACAATTCTTGGGTCGCCGACCGACTTGTCTGGCGCCTTGTAAAATCTCTCAACATTTTCAATATTGTGAAGATTTTCGCCCGCTTCCTTAAACAGTTTGTATTCTTGCAATTGCAGTTTCAACTTCATTTCGTCGCTCATTTCGTCTTCATCTTCTTCAACTTCTTCGGTAGGAATCAAACTTCTTGACTTGATTTCAATAAGCGTTGATGCGATAACCAAAAACTCAGTTGCGAGTTCCATATTCATTGCTTTTAATGTTTGGATGTATGCAAGATATTGGTCAGTTATTTCTGCCATTTTTACTTCCATAATATCCATTTTTTTCTCTTTTATAAGATGCAGCAACAAGTCAAGCGGTCCCTCAAAACTATCAAGTTTATACTTGACAGCCTCTATCATATTCATTTCTTCAAGACTTGTTTCTTCTGTATTTTCCGTTTCCAAATTTTCCAATTCTTCGTTCATATTTTCCCCTTAAAAAATCAAATTCCAAAGCAATTCAAATGGTTTATAAATATAGTATGCTAGGTTGCTAATGACCCAACTCACCAAACTTATTCCAGTAAGCAATTCCACAAACAAATCGACAAAGATTATTGTTAAAATAATTTTGAAGCAATTTTTGACGCTAAATTGCACAAACTTGTTGTCATATGGCAAAAAACTTGACACGAAGTTGAAGCCGTCAAGTGGATAAATTGGGAGCAAGTTGAAGATTATCAAAAATGCGTTGATTTCCATACTCCAACGGAACAGCAAAATCAAAAACCACATCATCAAATTGATTGGACCGACCAAATTGTTGAGCATTACATACAAAAAACTTGATACAATCATCAAGCAAAAATTGGCCCCTACCCCTGCAAGCGAAACTTTGGCGACACCTGAGCGATATTTTTTGAAATTGATTGGGTTGACTGGAACTGGTTTTGCCCAACCAATCCCAGCAATCATAAAGCACAAAAAACCACCAAACGACAAATGTTTGGCAGGATTAAGCGTAAGTCTGCCAGCGAGTTTTGGAGTCATATCGCCTTGTTTGTATGCGACAATGCAGTGCGCCCATTCGTGCACAGTCAATGCGACCAAATAAATCACTGCCAGTGCCAAAAACACTAGCAATGCTTCTTCTACCGTCAAATCCATTTCAATAATCGAAAAGAACATACTACTCTCCGCCTATATTATATCAAATTGCCAAAAATAAGGCAAACAAATATGGTCAATATATTGTTTTTGCACAAAAAAAGAACTCGTTGGACTAGTTCGGTTTTTGTTTATCTTTACTTTTATACACGATAGAGATTTTTATTATACCAAGGATCAATAGCAGATTTCGAGTTTATCGCATTGGCCGCATTGGTTGTTGAATCTCTCACATCAATACTTGCACCTGTCACGCTATTCAAATGCCAACCAGTTGTATTTTCAAATGTGATTGATGTCAAATAGTGACAATCAAAAAAAGCATTTTTACCTATAATTGTTACACTATTTGGAATTGTGATTGATGTTAAACTTGAACAACTTCTAAAAGCATTTGCCCCTATACTTGTTACACTATTACCCAATGTAATTGATGTTAAACTTCGACAATAATAAAAAGCATATTCATCAATTATTGTCACACTATCTGGAATCACAACTGATGTTAATGGGCATTGATAAAAAGCATTTTCGCCTATGTTTGTTACTCCATTAGGGATTAAATAATCTCCCGATTTGCCTTCTGGGCACAATATTAACGTCTTTTCATCTTTGCTAAACACCACCCCGTCTATTGATTTGTATGTTGTGTTGTTTTCATCCACATTTATTGATGTCAAACTTGAACAATAAGAAAAAGTATATTTCCCTATACTTGTTACGCTATCTGGGATTGTGATTGATGTTAAACTTGAACAACTGCTAAAAGCATAATCATCGATCTTTGTAATTGTTTGTGGCAAAGTTACAGTTTGAAGCAAAGAATAATTAATAAAGCCACCTTTCCCTACTACTGACACGATTTGACCTTCTTTTAGAGTCGGAATTTCAGCAGAAGTCATCGAACTATCCGCTCCTGCTAAGATATACTCGCCTGTCTCTTCGTCAATCGTAAATGTGAAGCCGGAATAATCAGGGTCTTCTGCATAATATGGGATAAAAATCTCACCACCTGACACTTCCACTGTTTCATTTGGCCCATAAACTTTTGACACTACCCCTTCCTTTACCCAGCCTTGAAAATACAAGGTTTTTTCGTCAATCGTTTGACTTTCATAGGTTGTCCTTGGGAGTTGAATTGTTGTTTGGTCTTCTTTCAAAATAGTCTGCTGAACGACATTACCACTGGGGTCATAAACTATGATTTCTTTGATTTCTTCCTTAACTTTTATCCCAAGGGTCACATTGCCACGCATTCCAAAATAACTCGTGGTGTAACCCTTGCTATTTTGAAAAGTCAAAATTGTCACGACCACCATAAAAAGCACAAAAAACACGATCGCTATTTGTGTTCTTATGTCCTTTTTTATTTTCATATTTTTCCCCTATTTTTTGCAAGATCATTTGCGAAAATATATTAATATTTTGCCAATATTCTCGCTATAACCACTATATATAGTATA
>CAYQCO010000040.1:0-6263 GCA_964416085.1 uncultured Lachnospiraceae bacterium
ATATTAGAAGCATAATTTACTCTATGAGTGCAGATTATTGCTGGTTTGTTGCAAGCAAAAGCAAACTCAATTTCACTTAGAATATTGTCAATAATTTTTTCATTATCAATATTTAAAGATGTTTCACGTGCTGGCTCAAAAAAGCAATTTCTGGCGGTGTAAATTAAGTTATGTTCGCTCCTACTTCCAAATTTGTGAAAAACTCTTTTGTATTTGTCTCGTCTTATTGGTTTGTTTTGAAAAATTTTTCCTTGCAAGCCAATTATGCCTAATTGTTGAAGTGCTTCTTCGTCTTTTGGGCTCCACACATAACAAGGGGCGATAAACGTTTTTGATTTGTAACCAAAAATTTGCTCAAAATTTGCTTGTGCTTCTATCAAAAGTTGATGATTGTCAAGAGCATTCAATGTGTCAAGTGCACAATAGTTGTCGCTTGCAACCCCAACAATATTTAGGTCAAAAGCAGATTTAACCAATTCGTTAGATTTCAAGTCATCAAGCAAAAATTGTGAATTGAAATGCTCTCTTGAATGTAATTGTGGAAGAAATACATCTTGATTTTTCTTCACAATATTTACAATATTTTTTGAATTTGTTGATTGCTGATAACTATCAGTTATAATTTCAAGGACTATATTTTGATAGTTACATTTTTTAGTCTCGTCAAAGTTTGGATTGGCAGTTGCAAAGTTTAGAGTAAACTTGGCGGGACGATTTTTGCTATCTTTGTGCTTTTTCAATACATTTGCGAGCAATTCAACATCTTCATCTGTTTCCAAAGTGTCAAGAGATTGATAGTGGTCAAATTTAACGTTGGGATAGAGACTTTTTAACTTTTCAAAGTTTTGTTTGTTTGAATTTCTTACCGCACCCCAGTCGTCACTTTCAAAAACTATTATATGCCTAGTTGTTTTCCAACCTTTTTTCATCATTAATTTTTTTACGAATTTTTTAACTTTTTTTACAATTTCCATTTTTTATCATCCTATAAATTCTTTCACAATTTGATGTGTCGATATATTTAAAATATTTTTTTGGTATTTCTGTATTTATTTTGCCAATATTATCTTTGTTTTGTTCCAGCAGATTTATTACACCGTCAAGATTGTCAGTCCAACTAGCAAGTTCTGTGGTGCGATAGTCAAAGTATCCAGATTTGTATTGTCCCTGCCTAAATTTTTCTTCGTCAAACTGATAAAATATAATTGGTTTTCCAAGATATGCAAAATCAAAAAACACACTAGAATAGTCGGTGATGAGCAAACTTGCACGCTTCAACAAGTCTTGCACGTCATATTCTTTTGAAGTGGCGACAACGATATTTTTTGTCTCGATTTTAAAGCTGTCTATGTATTTTTGCATATTTCTATGTGGATAAAATATCATTGTGTAGCCATTTTTTTGCAAAAATTCTTCCAAGTCTTTGTTATGTAAAAAATCATTCCAAGCATTAAAATAATTTGTCTTTAAAAAGTCGGTTGTTCCTTCATACTTTTTGCACTCAACTTCTCTTGCAATCCAGTTTCTCCACGTGGGCATACAGAGTATCAACTTTTTGTCTAATAGGTCGTTGTTTAGATTGTCAAATCTTGCAAGTCCAGTCAACTCCACACTTCCGTTTGGATATCCAAATGTGCTAGACACAAATTGGTGTTCTTGCATTGTTGATGTGCAAAACTTGAACATTTTTGTGTTTTTGTAATGCAAAAATTCTAGTTCGTTGATTATCACACCGTGTTGCAAAAAGTATCTGTTCTTTTTTCTCATTCCAAAAGTTACTTCAAAGAGATAACATAGGGCAGAATTTGGTTTGCCATTTTTTTGGCTGGATATATTTTTGTCTGCCACAAGATACCAAAACCAATGCGAAAATCCTCCAAACTGTATAACTTTGCCCAAATCCTTAACTTTTGCATAATCCACACATTTTTTGTTGATTGCATAAAAGCATTTTTGCTTTGGATAGTTTTCCTTTATATATTTAAAAAGCCAATAGCCATTGTCTCTTGCTTCGTTTTTGTCTTCGCAAATAAGCCAAAGGTCGCGCACAAAAATTTTTGTAATCATTGCTGGCAAAAATACGATCAACAAAACAAAAAACGACAAAAAGTCACTGAATTTTAAAAACTTAAATCTAGACCAAAAATATTTCATAATCTTTCCCCATAAAATCATATCACAAATATAACAAAAAAACAAATAATTTTGCTATTTGTGACAAGTTTGAGCAAGTTTTTTTGGGAATGGGGCATAGTGCACACTGTTTATCAAAACAAAAAGGACCTTGTTTAAGGTCCAAAAGTTAATTTGAAAATTGGCTGTTGTAAAGGTTGTAATAAAAGCCTTGTTTTTCCATAAGTTCTTTGTGAGTTCCTTGCTCAATAATGTTTCCCTTGTTCATAACCAAAATTAGGTCAGAGTTTACAATAGTAGAAAGCCTATGCGCAATCACAAAACTTGTTCTGCCTTCCATAATATATTCAAGTGCTTGTTGGATTTGTCTTTCTGTGTGTGTGTCAATATTGCTTGTTGCTTCGTCAAGTATCAACATAGGTGGTTTGGTGAGCATAATTCGAGCAATACACAAAAGTTGTTTTTGACCGGCTGAGATATTGTCTGCATTTTCATCAATAACCGTTTCGTATCCCTTTGGAAGTCGCTCAATAAATGGGTGGGCACCAGCGAGTTTGCTGGCCTCAACAATTTCTTCCATACTAGCATCAGGTTTTCCATAAGCAATGTTGTCTCTAATTGTTGCATTGTATAGCCAACTGTCTTGAAGCACCATTCCATAACAATTTCTCAAACTTTTGCGAGTAATTTCTTTGTATTCTTTGTTTGAAATAACCAACTTTCCGCTGTCAACATCATAAAATCTCATAAGCAAATTAATTAATGTGGATTTTCCGCAACCAGTAGGCCCAACGATTGCAATATGTTGACCTTTTTTTACTTTCAAATTAAAGTTTTCAATAAGTTTTACTTGTGGGGTATAAGAGAAATACACATTTTTTGCTTCCAAAGTTCCGTTGCAAACTTCCAACTTTTCTTTGTTTTTGTCTGATGACATATTTTTTTGGTCGAGCATATCAAAGACACGATGAGCGGAAGCGATAGCGGTTTGCATATCTGCCACAATTCCTGCCACGTCTTCAAAAGGATTGGTGAATTTGTTGGAATAGTTTAAGAATGCAGAAATTCCACCGACAGTGATTTTTCCACCAATGCACATAAATGCACCAATACAACCAATTATTCCATAAATACTTCCGTCAATAAATCTCGCGCTTGGTGTTGCAAGAGAAGAATAAAAGCCTGCTTTTTCACTGCAATCACGCAATTCTTTTGAAATTACTTCAAATTTTTCTACATTCTTATCTTCAATGTTATATGCCTTAACCACTTTCAAGTTTGACAGCATTTCTTCTGCATAAGCACTAATTTCGCCAGTTTTGTTGACTTCTTGCTTAAATAGTTTTTTCGCTCTTTTGGTGATATATGCAGAAATGAGCAAAGTTATTGGGGCAAGCGCAACAACGGCAATAGCGAGTGGCACATTGAGATAGAGCATAAATGCTAAACAGGTGACAAGTTGAACTATTCCAGAGAGAATGGTTTTGAACCCTGACAAAAATCCGCTAGTCACATTGTCGATGTCGTTGATGATTGTGTTCATAATGTCGCCGTGAGCGGTGTTGTCAATATATTTTAGTGGCACCAAGTGAGTTTTGTCAAAACACAAGTTACGCATATCTTCGCTTGTTCGGTTGACAAGCACTTCTTCAAAAAACACTGCAAACCATTCAAATCCTGCTGAAATAACGGCAATTACACCAATGATTATCAAAATACGTCCAAGACCAGCAAAATCAACTTGCCCTTGGCCGATAATTTTGTCAATACCTTTGGCTTGAATGAGCGGTTGAAGAGTGTTTAGCCCAACGGCCAGCAAGTCAAAAATGCAAGCAAGATAGAAAAAAGCCTTATGCGGTTTTGCATAACTAATTACTCTTCCGATTGTTTTCCAAAACGAATTTTGTTTTTCTTTTTTCATACTTTCCTTTTGTGGCGGTCGGCGGGCTGGTGCAAGGGCCCGGCGGTCGCCTGTTTATACATCCTTTTGTGTTTGAGATTTATATGTTTCCTTATACAATGGACAACTTCTAACAAGTTCTGCGTGCTTGCCCATTCCTACCACATTTCCGTGCTCCATAACAATAATCAAATCAGCATTTTTGATAGTAGAAACACGTTGAGAGACGAGCACACAAGCACATTTCATATCTTTTTTGAGTGCTTTTCTAAGATTAAGGTCGGTCAAGAAGTCAAGTGCAGAAGCACTGTCGTCTAGGATTAAAAGTTCAGGCTTTGCAATCAAACTTCTTGCAATAGTGAGTCTTTGCTTTTGTCCGCCAGACACGTTTTTCCCGCCTGCCATAATCTGATAGTCAAGTTTGTTTGGCCAGTTTTCCACAAATTCCCAAGCCTGAGCAATTTTTAGTGCCTTGATTATTTCTCTGTCAGTTGCATCTTTGTCTCTAAGCAGCATATTTTCTCTAAGACTTCCAGAAAATAGATTTGAACGTTGCTGAGTTATTGAAACAAGTTGCCTTAGTTGTTCTTGCGGATAATCTTTGATGTTGTTGCCAAAGAGTTGAACCTCGCCCAAATTTGCATCATAAAATCTTGCCATCAAATTTGCGAGTGTTGTCTTGCCCGAACCAGTAGGACCAATAATCCCAATAGTCTCGCCCTGCATAATTTTAAACGACAAGTTTTTTACAAACAATCTGTCAATATCTTGCTCTTTGCGGTCAAATGAAAAGCCAACATTCTTAAATTCAAGCACTGGACGATTTTTTCTTTTTTTAATTTCTACTGGCTTGTCAGGATAGGTGATTGAAACTTCTTTGTTCAACACTTCACTAATTCTGTGCCAACTAGCAGTAGAGTTTACAATGTTGACATAAATTTTGGATATTTGAATAAGAGCGATAGAAATTGTTCCAAAATAATCACAAAAAGCAATCAATTCGCCTTGTGTGAGCCCGCCGACATTGACTTCAATTCCGCCAAAATATAGAGCAGCAATAATTGCAATATCTACAATTAAGAAAATAAATGGATTGAGTAGCGAAGTGATTTTTGCTACATCATTGCTGTCGTCAGTAAAGTCTTTGTTGGCACCAGCAAATCTTTTGGACTCTTCTTCTTCGTGATTGAATGCGCGAATAACTCTAATCCCATTCAAATTTTCACGAGTAATTTTGGCAACAGTGTCAAGTTTTGTTCTCAGTTTTTTGTAATATGGCATAGTTTTTTTGGTAAAAATAATTAGTGCAATTACAATAATTGGCAAAACGACACAAAAGATTAATGAAAGTTTTGCATTGATAAATATTGACAAAATGAGCGACCCAATAAGTAAACACGGTGTCCTTGCCACAACTCTAATAAGGGTGGAGATTAAGGACTTTACACGTTGAACATCATTGGTTAGCCTAGTTACTAGCGAACTTGTTCCAAACTCATCAATTTCTTCATAAGAATAGGTGTTGATTTTTTCATACATATCTTTTCGAATATTGTTGGCAATGCTGCACGATACATAAGCGGCGCACTTTTGACAAATGATAGCACACACAAATCCCAACACATTGCAAGCAATAATAATTCCCAAATATTTTAAGATATAGGCTTTGTCGGCATTTTTAATACCAGTATCAATAACCTTTGCCATAAGAATAGGGTTTAAGAGTTCCAACAATGCTTCACAAAGTTTAAAAAACGGGCCCAAAAATGTTTGGACTTTGTATTTTTTAAAATACCCCATAAACGTATACATTACAATAATTATAGCACAACAAAAATTATTTTTACAAACAATTTATTTATAATAATCAATTTTGAATATTTTTTTTAAATCTGCACAATTTATTGTTGGAGGTATTTTATGAGTAATAAAAGATGGACTCCCGGTGAAGTTGTTCCAAAATCTGGCACTTATGAAGCATTTGATGAACAAGGTGCCAACGGCGGCAGCCTTTACTTAGAGAAAGGCAAGAGATTTCCAGCCACTCAACATTCTGGAAGTTATTACTGCGCTTGTGACGACTAGCCAAACAAAAAATCACAGATATCAACCTGTGATTTTTTTGTGTGGTCTATTTGCCAAAAAACAAATTGTTTAAAAATTTTAAATCGTCTTGATTGTCCAAAACTATGTCGGTCAACAAATCAAAAATTTCAAGCAAATCTTCATT
>CAYQCO010000041.1:0-5961 GCA_964416085.1 uncultured Lachnospiraceae bacterium
GGTTATGAAAGAAACTGAAATAACTGTTCAAGTTTTTGAAGAAAAAGAAAAAATTCTAAGTCATTTGCAAAAACTTGGATTTGAATTGGAAAGGACTTTTCAGTTGAATGATTGGTATTATACTAGATATGATAATATTTCTGGGATGACATATCAAAATCTGATTTTCCAATCAATTCTTGTAAGACAAAATATTTCTGATAGTGAAAAATGCCAAATATGTTTTAAAGACAAAGTATATGACAATGACGGAAATGTTGTTTGTGAAGAAAAAATTGTGTCACAGATTGACAACTTGGAAAACACAAAGCAAATTTTTGATCGTGCAGGTCTAAACAATTATTGCACATTATTAAACGCTAGTTTTGTGTTTAGAAAGGGTGACATATATTTTGCCTTGCAAGTAATAGATAACTTGGGGATATTTATTGAATATGAAGAAGATGAAACTATTCCGCAAGGACTCACTCCGCAAGAAAAGATAGATATAATGCTAAGTCGTGTAAAATCAATTGGTCTTCCTGTTGGGGAAGATTATTCTTGCAAAAAAGTGCAAATGTATCTTCAAAAACATAGCAAATAAATTACATAATAATATGGATTGATTTTCGTAAATTTAAAATTGAGAAATAAAGGAGAAAAATAATATGGAAATGTTACAACTTTTTAATGAAAATGGATTGCCAATAGACAAGAGCATTGCACGTGGGAGCAAGGACCTTGGGGCAAATGAGTTTATTAAACTCACAACAATTTGGATAAAGAGCAAAGGGAAATATCTAATCCAAAAATGCTCAGAAGAAAAAGGTGGCGAGTATGCCGTTTCTGGTGGGCACGTTCAGGCTGGAAAAACAAGCGAACAACAAGCAATTTTGGAGTTGGAAGAAGAATTAAATTTGCATATTGCAGAGACTCAGTTGAAATTTGTGGGAAATATTTATCGCCCACACGCAATTTTTGATGTGTTTTTGTGTGAAGATGATAGTTTTGCTGACAACACTTTTACTTTGCAACAAGAAGAAGTCGAAGATGTTGTTTGGCTTTCAAAAGAAGAAATAGAGACTCTTATTAAAGACGGAAAGTTTAGGAAAACTTCGGCTGAACAGTTTGAAAAATTTATTGCCAATAACTAGCACATTGCAACTAGAATTTAATCAAAAATTAAAAATTGAAAACAAAATAAACAAATCCAAACCAGCAGGTGCGGATTTTTTTGTTTGGTGCAAAAAGTGGTTTTGTTCATATTTTTTTGCAAAAATTGAGACAAATTGAGTATAAATATGATATAATGCAAGCAAGATGTAAAAATTGTTGAAAAAAATATCAAAAATTTTTTTGTTTGCATAAACAAAAATATGATATTAGGAGAAAAAATGGCAAAAAGTATTGAAGAAATTTGTAAAAAATTGGGAGTTAAAGGCGAAATTGTTGAATATTCGCAATTAAGTGACGGCCACATCAACTCAACATTTAAGGTGGGGGTTTTGTTGAACGGAAAAAAGAAATCCTACATCATTCAAAAGATAAACACTGATGTGTTTAAAAATCCCAAAACATTAATGAAAAACATTTTGGCAATAACCAAGTTTTTGAAAGACAAACAAGAACAAGGAGATTCTATCACAACACTCGACTTTTTAAAAGGTCAGGGCCACACAGGTTTTGTTGATACTGAACTTGGATGTTTTCGCGGATATGAATATGTGCCAAATTCCAAAACGTTCAATATAACTGATGATCAGGACTTGATTTTTGAGACTGGTTATGCTTTTGGCGAATTCCAAAAAAGTTTGGGGGATTTTCCAGCAGGAATTCTTTTTGAAACAATTCCAGATTTTCACAACACACCAAAAAGATTTTGGGATTTTGAACAGGCAATAAACAACAATTATGCAAATAGGGCAAGCGATGAAAAAGTTGCCAAAGCAATTAAAGAGTATTTAAAATTAAGAAATATTGCATCAATGATGTATAATAAATATAGAGTGGGCGAACTGCCTGAAAGAGTGACTCACAATGACACAAAATGCAACAATGTGCTGTTTGACAAACGAACTCAAAAACATATTTGCGTAATTGACCTTGACACTGTTATGCCAGGGCTTGCCGGATTTGATTTTGGTGACGGAATTAGGTCGATTGCAAATTCTGCCCCAGAAGACGAAAAAGATTTGAACAAGGTAGAATTGGATTTGCGCAAATTCGAGTCTTTTACCAAGGGATTTTTGAGCGGAGCAGGCGATGTGTTTACAAAGGAAGAAATTGACACCTTGCCACTTGGCGCAATAACTATGACTGTTGAGTGCGGTGTGAGATTTTTGACCGACTATCTAAACGGCGACACGTATTTTAAGACGCGTTATGCTGGACAGAATTTGGATAGGGCACTTTGCCAACTAAAACTTGCGCAAGATATGGTAGCCAAAAGAAGTGTTATGTCGCAAATTGTAATGGATAGTTATCAAAACCTACAAATGAATAAATAAAAGGGAGATACAAATGAAAAGGAAATTTATTGAAGACAAATATCTTGATATTGCAACTGATAGCAAAACTTTTGTTGAATTTGACAAAGATTTAAACGGATATATTGCAATAAAATATCTTGCCAAAGTAAAAAATAAAATGATGAATAGGAGCAACGGCAACAAATATGTTTTCTTGGGTGACGGATATTCGGTTATAGAATATTTGACTGCTGACAAACACTATAATTGCCGAGCATTTTTTGACAATTACAACCGCCCAATAGGCTATTATTTTGACATTAATAATGGAGTGGGGGAATCGGATGGCAAACATTGGTATGATGATTTGTGGCTGGACGTAATTGTTACCACTCCATATGTCAACAATGGTTACAATTATATTTTTGTTGATGACGAAAACGAGTTTGAAGAAGCACACAAAGACGGACTTGTTGATGATAAATTGTATAAATTAGGATTTGAGTGGCTACATTCATTGATTGATGAATTAAAGGAAGGCAAAAATAATATTGTAAATCGTTCTTGTTTTGATATTTATAATTTAAAACAAAAATATAATTTGCCAACTGACAAATTTTAATTATTTTATTAAATTATTAATTTTTTATTGTTTTTTATGTTTTTTGCAAATATTTCATAATAAAATAATATTTTTATTTATTTTTTAAATGAATTTAATGTTTTAAAAAACTAATTTTTATAATTTAATAATATTTTTTATTTATTTTTATATTTAAAATTGTTTTTTATTATTTTTAATGTTATAATAATTTCAAAGGAAATACAAATGAAAAAATTTAAGCAAAAGAGAGCATTGTGGTATCGTGGAATGAAACAAATAATGAAAGTGAGATACAAAAAACCTCGCTTCGTTTTTCTTGGCGAACAACCTAGCAATGGCTCAATAATATTAAGCAACCACGAAGGAACAGATGCACCAATGGCACTTGAAATTTATTGCCAATTCCCAATAAGAATGTGGGGCACATATGAAATGAATTCTGGCCTCAAAAAAATGTATAGTTATCAAACAAAAGTGTATTATCACGAAAAAAAGCATTGGAATTTGTTTGGCGCGAGAATGTTTTGCTTGCTTGCTAGCCCATTGACCAATTTGTTTTATAAAGGTTTAAAACTCGTGTCGACTTACAAAGACGGCAGATTTTTCAACACAATAAAAGAAAGTTTCGCGTTGTTAGAGCAGGGTGAAAATATTGTGATTTTCCCTGAAATGTCACTTGATGGATACACAGCAGAATTGAAGGGATTTTATGCAGGATTTTTGGTGTTTGCTCAATATTGCTACAAAAAAGGAATGGACACACCAATTTATGTGTCATATTATAAGAAAAAAGAAAGAATATATATTTTTGACAAACCAATTATGTTTTCACATTTAAAATCACTTTATCAAACAAGAGATGAAATGGTGGATTATTTGCTAAACCGCTGCAACGAACTTGGCAAAATGGACAGGATATAAATATGAAAATGAAATTGCTTTCTCCTGCTGGGGATATGGAAAGTCTAAAAATGGCACTCATAAATGGCGCGGATGAAGTCTATTTGGGTGTAAAAAACTTTAATGCACGAAATATTGAAGGCTTTTCTTTGGACGAACTAAAAGTTGCAACCGACCTTGCACATCTATTTAATGCAAGGATTTTTTTAGCAGTAAATATTTTGTTTAAGGATGAAGAATTGCAGTCAGCGGTTGACTTGATTGTGGATGCTTACAACTTGGGTGTTGACGCTTTTATTGTTCAAGATGTGGGGTTGATAAGCATATTGCATACACAATATAGTGTGGTTGAGTTGCACGCTAGCACACAAATGGGAATACACAATTTGGAAGGTGTTCGCTTTGTGGAAAGGCTTGGTTGCAAGCGAGTTGTTTTGGCAAGAGAAACTCTACTTGAAGAAATAAAGCGCATTAGACAAAACAGCAATATTGAAATTGAATATTTTTGTCAAGGGGCGCTGTGTGTGTCTTTTTCTGGCAACTGTTATATGTCGTCATATGAATTTGGTGCAAGTGGAAATCGTGGCAAATGCAAGCAGTTGTGTAGGTTGCCTTATGAATTGTTGCATAATGGCAAGAGTGTAAAAAAGGGCTATCTTTTGAGTGCAAAAGATATAAATATGCTGGACAGGCTAAAAGATTTGGAACAAGCAGGAGTAACTTCGCTAAAAATTGAAGGCCGAGCAAGACGACCATATTATGTTGCTGTTGCCACCAAAACATATCGCAATGCACTGGACAATTTGGATGGGGAAAATGACTTGAAACTTGCATTCAATAGAGGATATACAGAAGGATATTTTAATGGAAATGCAAATATAATTTCAAACATTCAAAACCATATTGGCATAGAAATTGGTATGGTCAAAAAAGTTAATTTGGGCAAAAAATTTAATGAAATTTTTATATCCACAAAAGAAGATTTTTCGGCAAAATCAAGTTTGAAATTTTTTAGGAAAGGAAAAGAAGTTGCAACAATTTCTGCATTTGATTTGAAAAAACAAAATGGGCTTGTTAGGATTACTACAACCACAAAAGTTGAAGTTGGGGACAAGGTTAATTTAATAAACGATTATGCAAAAGAAATGCAAGAAATAAGCAAAACGAGAAAGATTGATGTCAAAATTAATTTTGTCGCAAAAGAAAATCAACCAATGAGTGTAAAGTGTGTTGTTGGTGACCAAAAATTTGAGTATTTGGGACCAGTTGTTGAGTCGGCTATCAAATCACCATTGAGTGATGAAGAAGTGAAAAGCTGCTTTTCAAAATCCGAATATTTTGATGCAAAAATAAATTGTAAATTGGGCAATGTTTTTGTTGCAAAAAGTGTGTTGAACGAGTTTAGACGACAAGTTTTTGAGAGTTTAAAAAATGATTTGACAAAAATAAATAGACAACCGCTAACAAAAATTAAATTGGACAAAAAAGCAAAAAATAGCGAAATGAAAAATGTGCAGTTTGTTGACAAAATGGAAAATATTGTAGGTGATATTGTTGTTTTTGACCCAGAAGAATATATTGAAGCGGATATTTTAAAGTTTAAAAACAAAGTGGAGAATTTAAACAAAAAGTTTGTGTTGAATTTGCCAAATTTTGCACTTAAACAAGATATTGATTTTTTAAGGGCAATGGTTGAGAAAAATCAAATCAGTATAATGGTTCAAAATGCTTATGCTTTTGATTTTGACACTCAAAAATACATAGGCGGTGGAATGAATGTCTACAATTCTTGGACAAGAGATTATTTTGGTTTGTCATTTGTCGCAGGTGAAAATGGACAATACAAAATGCCTTATATGACAATGAGACATTGTCCAATGAAAGAGCATATCAATGGAAATTGTGCAAATTGTCCGTTTGACAATAATTTTGTGTATAGACTTGAAAGTGGCAAGACTTTTAGATTGAAACGAAAAAAACTTGCTAGTTGCACATTTTATTTAACCGATT
>CAYQCO010000042.1:0-5787 GCA_964416085.1 uncultured Lachnospiraceae bacterium
GACTTTGAAAAAAAGTTCTTTTTTTTGTCACAAAATTTTAATAAAGCATTGACAATAGACTATATTTTTGATAAAATAACAATGTTTGATTGTAAATTTACTGTTTTGCGATTAAGCACATCTTGAAAGGGAACAATTTGCTTACAAGATATGATAATTTATCAGTTGCTGTTACTTGTGACAAAGCGTTTCGGTTCAAGAAATTTTTGACAGGAGGAAAAAATGCCTACAACTCAACAATTAGTAAGAAAAGGTAGAAAAAGCGAAAAAGCAAAGAGCAAATCTATTTTGTTGGATGAATGCCCACAAAAAAGAGGCGTATGCTTGACTGTTACTACAACTACTCCAAAGAAACCTAACTCTGCGCAAAGAAAAATTTCACGTGTTAGACTTTCAAATGGAAAAGAAACTACTTGTTATATCCCGGGCGAAGGTCACAACTTGCAAGAACACAATGTCGTGCTTGTTCGTGGCGGAAGAGTGCCAGATCTTCCAGGTGTTCGTTATCACATTGTTCGTGGTGCGCTTGATACAGCCGCTGTTCAAAAGCGTAAACAAGGTAGAAGTAAGTACGGTGCTAAAAAACCTAAGTAATTTCTAAGCGAAATTAAGTAAATTGTCTTTTGATTTCAAAAGACCTTGAACATTTTTTGACAGTAAGAAAAAATGTTGATTGAAAGTGAAAGTCGATATACTTTCAAGTAAATTGTTTTGTATTATTTACAAGACCCTGTGCAGATGGTAACTGCAAATTGAAGAAAAATAATTGAAGGAGAAAAATTAGTTATGTCAAGAAGAAATGCTGCGGTAAAAAGAACCGTGCTTCCAGACCCAATTTACAACTCAACAGTTGTAACAAAGGTTGTCAATCAAGTTATGCTTGATGGAAAACGTGGTCTTGCTCAAAAAATCGTTTATGGTGCTATGGACAAGGCTGCTGAAAAATTGAACGTTCAACCTTTTGAAGCCCTTATGACCGCACTCGAAAACATCAAACCTGTTCTTGAAACCAAAGCAAGAAGAGTTGGTGGCGCCAATTTCCAAGTCCCTATGGAAATCAGAGCAGAACGTCGTCAAACACTTGCAATTCGTTGGTTAGTAGAATATTCTAGAAAGAGAACTGGCGAGAGAGGTATGGAAAACAAACTTGCTGCTGAAATAGTAGACGCAAACAACTCTACTGGTGGCGCAGTTAAGAAAAAAGACGATATGCATAGACAGGCAGAAGCCAACAAGGCATTTGCTCACTACAAATATTAATCCGATACGCAAAGTATCAAACAAAAATTTTAAATTAGGAGAAAAATTATGGCACGAGAATTCCCGTTGGAAAAAACGAGAAATATTGGTATTATGGCACACATCGATGCCGGCAAAACTACAACTACTGAACGTATTTTGTATTACACTGGCGTAAACCACAAACTCGGTGAAGTGCACGATGGTGAAGCCACTATGGACTGGATGGTTCAAGAACAAGAACGTGGTATCACTATTACCAGTGCTTGCACACACTGCAAATGGCAAGATTGCGGTATCAACATCATTGATACTCCGGGACACGTAGACTTTACAGTCGAAGTTCTCCGTTCATTAAAAGTCCTTGATGGTGCTGTCGCTTTGTTTAGTGCAAGAGAAGGTGTTCAAGCCCAATCAGAAACAGTTTGGCGTCAAGCCACTGAATGTCATGTTCCAAGAATTTGTTTTATCAACAAAATGGATATGAACGACGCTAACTTCCTTAGAGCAGTTAGCCAAATCAAAGAAGTGTTAAAAGCAAATGCTGTTCCACTTCAATTGCCTATCGGTCAAGAAGCAGATTTTAGAGGTATTATTGACCTAGTAAATATGAAAGCACATATTTACAAAGATGAGGTAGGCAAGGATATCGAAATCACTGATGTGCCAGAAGAATTTAAGGCGCAAGCAGAAGAATATCGAAACAAAATGATTGAGTCTGTTGTAGAAACTGATGACGCATTGCTAGAAAAATATTTTAGCGGTGAAGAAATCACTATTCCAGAACTCAAAAAAGCAATTAGAAATGCTACTTGTGGAATGAAGATGAACCCAGTCCTTTGTGGAACTGCTCTTCGTAACAGAGGTATTCAATTGTTGCTAGATGCAATCGTAGACTATATGCCAAGTCCTATTGATGTCCCAGATATCAAAGGAACATTGCCAGATGGCACAGAAGTTATCCGTAAGTCTAGTGACAACGAGCCTTTCTCAGCATTGGCATTCAAAGTTGCAACTGACCCTTATGTTGGTGGAATTACATTTACACGTGTATATTCTGGTGTGCTTTCTGCCGGCACTTATGTGTTGAACGCTACAAACGGCAAGAAAGAAAGAATTGGTCGTATACTTCGTATGCACGCCAATTCAAGAGAAGAC
This sequence comes from uncultured Lachnospiraceae bacterium, assembly GCA_964416085.1. Taxonomy (GTDB): domain Bacteria; phylum Bacillota; class Clostridia; order Christensenellales; family UBA1242; genus Onthoplasma. The sequence continues at coordinate 2,398 of CAYQCO010000042.1, forward strand.
ATAAGCGAAGTTAGAGCAGGTGATATTTGTGCTATTGTTGGACTTAAAGACTCAACAACTGGTGACACACTTTGTGATGAAAACCACCCAATCGTGTTGGAATCTATGAAGTTTATGGACCCAGTTATTGACGAAGCGATCGAACCAAAGAACAAGGATTCACAAGAAAAACTTGCTTTGGCTTTGGCAAAACTTATGAAAGAAGACCCAACATTCAAAACTCACACTGACCAAGAAACAGGTCAAACAATCATTTCTGGTATGGGTGAATTGCACCTAGACATTATGGTTGACAGACTACGTCGTGAATTTAATGTTGACGTAAACGTGGGCAAACCACAAGTTGCTTACAAGGAAACAATCCGCAAAGCAGTCGAAGCAGAAGGAAAATATATCAAACAATCAGGTGGTCGTGGACAATATGGTCACTGTCGTGTTAGATTTGAACCTTTGCCAAGAGACACTGGATATCAATTTGAAAGCAAAGTCGTTGGTGGCGCAATTCCAAAAGAATTTATCCAACCTATCGACAACGGTATCAAAGAAGCAGCGCAATCAGGTGTTGTTGCTGGATACGAAACAATCGACTTCAAGGCAACCGTTTATGATGGAAGTTATCACGATGTCGATTCAAGCGAAATGGCGTTTAAGATTGCTGGTTCACTTGCTTTCAAAGAAGGTATGGCAAAAGCCGACCCAGTATTGCTAGAACCTATTATGAAGGTTGAAGTAGTTGTTCCTGATGATTATCTTGGAACAGTTATGGGCGGAATTACTTCTCGTAGAGGTATCTTGTCTGGAACAGAAGCAAAACCTAACGGACAAGTTATTCACGGTGAAGTTCCATTGAGCGAAATGTTTGGTTATGCAACCGACCTTCGTGGTTCAACACAAGGACGTGGAACATTTACTATGACATTTGACCATTATGCAGAAGTTCCAAGAAACGTTGCAGAAAAAATCATTGGCGAAAGAAGAAAATAATGCTAAAAAAGTTTGTTAGAGTTTTTCAAACTAACAGTGTCCGTCAAGCATGGACAAGTATCATGTAAAAAAACTTGAAAATTAGTTGACTTTAAAGTCAAGAATAATTTATAATATAAATATCAAATATTATGGAGGAAAATTAAAATGGCTAGAGCAAAATTTAATAGAACAAAGCCACACGTTAATATTGGTACTATTGGTCACGTTGACCACGGTAAAACAACATTAACAGCTGCTATTACTATGGTCCTTGCTGCAAAAGGTTTGTCTGAAAAGAGAGCATACGACCAAATCGACAACACCCCAGAAGAGAAGGCTAGGGGAATCACAATCAATACTTCTCACGTTGAATACGAAACAGAAAAAAGACACTACGCTCACGTAGACTGTCCAGGACACGCAGACTATGTAAAAAATATGATTACTGGTGCTGCTCAAATGGACGGAGCAATCCTTGTAGTTGCTTCTACTGATGGTCCTATGCCACAAACTCGTGAACACATCGTATTGGCTCGTCAAGTTGGCGTTCCTTATATCGTTGTATTTATGAACAAAACTGATATGGTTGACGACCCTGAATTGTTAGACTTGGTTGAAATGGAAATCCGTGATTTGCTTTCAACTTATGACTTCCCAGGCGACACAACTCCTATCATCCGTGGTTCTGCATTGAAGGCTCTTGAAGCAGCCCAAGCAGGAAATGCTGATGACCCAGCATGTGAACCTATTATGGAATTGATGAATGCTGTTGACACATACATTCCAGACCCAGTTCGTGACACAGAAAAACCTTTCTTGATGCCAGTCGAGGACGTTTTCTCAATCACAGGTCGTGGAACAGTTGCTACTGGTAGAGTAGAACGTGGCGTTATCAAACTTAATGAAGAAGTTGAACTTGTTGGTATCAAACCTACACGTAAAGTTGTTATTACTGGTATTGAAATGTTCAAGAAATCTCTTGACGAAGCACAATCTGGTGACAACGCTGGTCTTCTTCTTCGTGGTATCCAAAGAACAGAAATCGAAAGAGGACAAGTTCTTGCAAAAACTGGTTCAATCCAACCACACACAAAATTCACTGCACAAGTGTATGTTTTGAAGAAAGAAGAAGGTGGCCGTCATACTCCATTCTTTAATGGTTACAGACCACAATTCTATTTCAGAACAACTGATATCACTGGTACAATCGCTCTTCCACAAGGAACAGAAATGGTTATGCCAGGTGACAACATCGATATGACAATCGAACTTATCAACCCAATCGCTATCGAAAAAGGTTTGAGATTTGCTATCCGTGAAGGTGGCAGAACAGTTGGTTCAGGTGTCGTTGTTGACATTATTGAATAAAATATAAAACAAAAATTCTAGACAATTTGTTTTTAAGAAAAAAGGAAGGTAATGCACTACCTTCTTTTTTTTGTGCAAAAATTTCAAAAACTGTTGACAAAATTCAATTTTAAGTATAATATATAAATATGAAATATTGGCAAAACACTTAATACTTAAAAAACGATGGTTAAATTTTAAGCATTATAGTTTTTGTTAGCCTTCGTTAGAAGGTTTTTTTATTAGGTGGGAGTATGAAAAAAGTAAGAGAATATTTGTTACATTTAAAATGGATAAGATATTGGTGTTGATAGAACGACCAAAAATATGCAAAAATTAAGGAGAAATTATGAAAAATATTATTATGACGGCGGACAGACCGACCGGACAACTACACATAGGACATTTTGTAGGGTCTTTGAAAGAAAGAGTTAGACTGCAAAATGAAACGGATTATGAAGATTTGTTTGTTATGGTTGCGGACGTGCAAGCATTGACTGACAACTCTGGCAATCCACAAAAAATTAGGGACAATGTTTTGGAAGTTGTGCTTGACTATTTGGCAGTTGGGCTTGACCCAAACAAATGCACAATTTGTTTGCAAAGTGCAATCCCTGCGCTTGCAGAAATAACGCAATATTATATGAATCTTGTGACAGTGTCAAGACTTCAAAGAAATCCAACAGTTAAGCAAGAAATTGTGCTTAGAAATTTTGAAAAAAGTATTCCTGCTGGCTTTTTGGCTTATCCAGTAAGCCAAGCCGCAGACATCACAGCCTTTAATGCGACTCTTGTTCCAGTTGGTGATGACCAACTTCCAATGATTGAACAAACAAGAGAAATTGTAAGGACTTTCAACTTTAATTACGGCGACACTTTGGTTGAGCCAGATGCAAAACTGCCATCAAATGCTGTTTGCAATAGACTTCCGGGGACAGACGGCAATGCAAAAATGGGCAAATCTCTTGGCAACTGCATTTATTTGGCGGATAGCCCAGAGACCATCAAACAAAAAATAATGGGGATGTATACCGACCCAAATCACATCCACGTGAACGACCCCGGCGACACAAAAAA
>CAYQCO010000043.1:0-5640 GCA_964416085.1 uncultured Lachnospiraceae bacterium
AATGTAACAAAAAATAGCAACTTTATGTTGCTATTTTTTTGTTTTTATAATCCCACTCCAACATTTTCGGTGAGTTCTTTTACATATTGTTCAAGGCAGTATGTTGGGTCGTTTTTTGCTCTTTCATAATATTCTGTTGCGTGCTCAACTCCAACATATCTCAAATGCCAAGGCTCAGGTCGTTTTACACCAGTTTTGCCTAAATTGCCGCCAGTGTAGCGGACAACAAACCCAAATTTGTGCGCAATTTCATCCAAAAGTTGATAATTCTTTGCAGCATTCATTTTGTTGTAACCCTTTGCAATGGTCTTTGTCACTGCATTTGTGCCAATCATTTTTACACACACGTCAATAGCAAGTCCAGTGTGGTGCTCGCTGTGACCAGGCTTGGCAACAGAGTCGTCAATGTATTTTTGTGCAAGCGCTTTTGCTTCGTCTTCTGAATGGTCTTTTTTGAATATTGCAAATTGTTTATCAAAAATTTCTTTTTGAGTAATTTCTTGCGCCCTAACCGTCCTGCCAGCAGAGTTTAGACTGCACGGAATTCCTTTTTTCTTCAAATATTTGGCCAACTCCAAATAAGCATTGTAAGTTTCTCGCTCAATAAATGCTTTTTCGCCTTCGTCAGGCAAGTTTACATCAATCCCGTCAACATATTGAAAATCCGCAAAATCATCAGGATTATATTCGTTTTCAAAATTCACAATTGTTAAATACTTGTCCATAATTTCCCCCATAAGTTGGACACATTATAACATATTTCTACACTTTTTGCAATAGTTTTTTATCTATTTCCTTCGGCAATAACCTTGACAAAAGTGGAGAAAATTAATAAAATAAAAATAGAGGTAAATATGAAAGATTTAATAAAAGATTTAAAATATGCTAATAACAATCTAATTGAATATCAAGAGGCCAAGAGATTAAAAAAGCGTGGACTAAAAATCGGATTGTCAATTTTGATTGGCGGATTTGTTGGGATTGTTATATTTTTTGGATTGTCAGCGCTATTTTTTCTTAATGGCAAAATAGCATTTGGTGTCGTAAGTTGTGTGTTTTCATTTTTGTGCTTTGGTGTTGTTTCTTTTGGGATAATTATTACAGGTTATGCTTCAAATGTCCAACTAAACAACGAACAAATCAGCACAATCAATCAAGAACAAAATACTTGTCCAAATTGTGGAGCGGAATTACATCTTGATAGTTCATTTTGTGAAAGTTGCGGAACAAAAATCAAAAAATAAAATCGCAAAAATGTAAGGAAACACATTTAATCACTTTTGAAGTAGGGCGGGCTACTTCTTTTTTGACAATATTGTTGACATTTTTAATAATTTGGGTTATTATATATGAATGAGGTATCATACTGTTATCATGTACTGTTAATTACAACTGAATGTTGCACAAAGCGATGCAACTTGTTTTTCGTTGTAAAAAAAAGTGATAATGAGTATGATTTTTTTGTATCTATCAGGTTTTTGTCATACTCAATAGGAGAAAAGTATGATAATTTTAGATGTTAATAAATTAAGTAAAGATTTTGGATATGGTCAACTGTTTGATTCGGTCAGTTTTTCATTGAACGAAGGAGAATCCATATCCATTGTGGGCCCTAATGGTTGCGGAAAGTCCACTATATTAAAAATGATTATTGGATTGGAAAAAATTGACAGTGGCAGCATAAACATTAAAAAGGGGGCCAAGGTTGCCTATCTTGACCAAACAGGCTCATCAATTTGCGATGACAGAAATGTATATGAAATATTGAAAAGTGCATTTGTTGAACTCAACCTTTTGCAGAAAAAAATTGATGAATTTCAAGAAAAATTAAATCAAAATTTGAGCGAACAAGAATACAATATTGCAATGACCAAATATTGCAATTTGATAGAAAAGTTTTCTTATCTTGGCGGATATGACATTGACATAAACATAAACACTGTTGTTGATGGATTGGATATTGACAGGCAGTTGTTGAGTCAGAGTTACAACAGTTTGAGCGGTGGCGAAAAAACGCTTGTGCAACTTGCAAAAGCCTTGCTCATCAAACCAGATTTGTTTTTGTTGGATGAGCCGACCAACCATTTGGATATTAAGCGAATTGAGTGGCTGGAAAGTTATATAAAATCATTCAAAGGTGCGACAGTTATTGTCTCGCACGACAGATATTTTTTGGACAAAATGTCAAACAAAATCCTTGCAATCAATGACGGCAAAGCAAAAGTGTACTGCACAAATTATTCTGGATATTTGATTGAAAGTGAAAGAGAATTTGAAAAGCAAATGGCGGAGTTTAAAAATCAGCAACTAGTGATAAAGCGACTTGAAGACCAAATCAAATATTTTTCAGAAATGGGTATGGCAAAAAATAGTTCCACCCTTTGCGACAGAGCGCATTCTCTTCAAACTCAACTTGACAGAATTAAGAAAAATGCGGTCGCAAAACCAAAAGAAAACAAAAAGTTGGATATTGAATTTGACGCATTAAGAAAAACTAGCAAAGAAATTATTAATTGCAAAAACTTGTCAGTAAAAGTCCCAAATGGCAAAACAATTTTGGATAATATTTCTTTAAATATTTGCGCAGGCGAGCGTATTGCTTTTGTTGGAGACAATGGCAGCGGCAAGTCAACACTTGTCAAGACAATTATGAATATGCAGGACTTGAATATAACTGGGAGCATAAACGTTGGGCCGAGTGTCAAAATTGGTTATCTTCCGCAAATAATTAATTTTCAAAATGAAGATGCGTCATTAATTGAATATTTTAAAAACGAGATTGGGGTCAATGAACAAATTGCAAGACAAATTTTGGCAGGATTTCAGTTTTATAAAGACGATGTAAACAAAAGGGTCAAAAATCTTTCTGGTGGCGAAAGGATAAGGGTAAAACTTGCAGAACTTTTGCAACAATCAATCAACACTCTTATCTTTGACGAGCCAACCAACCACATTGATATCCCAACCAAAGAAATTTTGGAGCAAGCAATAAAAAACTTCAAGGGTAGTTTGATTTTCATAAGCCACGACAGATATTTCATAAACAAATTTGCGGACAAAATTGTTGAATTTAAAGATAGAAAAATCACAACATATTTGGGCAATTATGATGATTACAAACGCCAAAAAGAAAGTCGTTAAATTGTCGTAGATATATTGAAAATGTGGATTAATCAAAAATTTTTATATTTACTTTGAAATTTTGCGAAAATGTGATAGTATATAAGCATATAGAAAACTTCGCAAATTATATGCAATAGTGTGCTGGGAACATTTTAATATTAAATGAAAGTTTGACATTGGTGTATTTTTGTAATATCATTTTTGAAGAATCAAAGGAGTTTTTATGGCGTATGTTTTTACAATTTTTATTATTGTTAGTGCTATTCTTTTGCCGATTGGAGTTGTTCAAAGCAAAAAGAAAAGCAAGAACACACCAACCAATTTAAAGGCACCAATTTATGCTCTATATATTGGCATTTTAGGTTGCCTGTTTTATGTCGTTTTAGGCATAATGCTTGTTGTGGATATGGGGGCTGTTGGGTTGATTATTATACTATTTCTATGCCCTATTGTGCTTATATGTTTGTGGCTTATTTTGTATCAAAAAAATTGGAATGTAAAAATTGAGGGTAACACATTCATATATGTAAACTGGCAAAAAAAGTCACAAGTTTTTGATATTGCAGAATTGCAAATGAAAACGAATTATCAACATATTATATTTTCAAAAGGCAAAAAATGTATTGTGAGAATTTCTTACACAATGCCTTCAATTCTTGCTTTTGCAAAAAACTTCAATTTGCTAAAAAATGGAAAAACTGAGGATTAGGAGAAAAAATATGACATTCGATTTATTGAAAGAATTAAGCGAGCATACCGCATTTGACAAAACTGAAAGCAAAAATGTTGAAAAAGTTGTTGAGTTGTATGTGCCTAATTATGCGGATTTGTGGTTTAGAGAATTGTGTATGTCCGACCCAAAAACAATGAACTATAATGCTGGCTATGACGTGCATTTTGACGGCTATCACTATGACACTGGTTGTATAGATTTTCCAAAAAACAAATGGCAAAAATGGGTGGATGAAAAACTAAATAATCCTAATTTCTTTTATGCGTATATTGTTTCAAACAACCAATTTGTTGGATATGTAAATTTTAACAAAAATCCAAATACCAACGAAGCAACTATGGGGATTGTTATAAAAAGCGAACACCAGGGCAAAGGGTATATGCGACCAGCAATAAAAAAACTCATTGAAAAAGCAAAAGAGCTTGATGTCAAATTCCTAACAGACACAGTCCCTGAAAATAGAACGAAAGCATTAAAAGTTTTTTATGATTTAGGCTTTGAAAAAACCAATGAATTTAAGTCAAAAAAATTTAATGAAGAAGAAACTGTCGCGGAAATTTCCAAAAAACTTTAATGTAAAAAATTGAGAATTAATAAACATTTTATTGTGATAAACTCTCGTGTTATTGTGTCATATTGCAATAAGGTTTTTCACTCGTATTATTGCTTAATACTGCAATAAAAAATTTTTTTTGTTTGGATATAAGTATCATTCAATTTGGAACAATACTTTTGACTTTATCTTACACCTTGTGGTGTTTTACATCAGTATATTATTTGTCTGACTCAATAACACGTTCCAAAAAAATTCTTTCATCAAAAGCACCACGTTTTTCGGTCTTTTTGTTGGCCACTGCACACACATTATCCAAACTTGCGCCCTCCAATTTTGCCAAAGCCATTAGGACTTCCAGCACGTCGGCAAGTTCTTCTATTCTTTCTTGTCCGTTAGCGGCTAAAACCTCATTGCATTCTTCCTTCAATTTGTTTTCAAGAGAATGTTTATATTCATCTATAATTAGCACTCTAACAATAGGTTTTTCACCTTTCGCCTTAATTATTTCAGGTATTTTATCCCTAACCAATTTGTTGTAAACTCTATCCATTTGTTCTCCCTGCCTTAAATATTTTTCCCATAGTATAAAATCAAATCATTATCTTCAACCATACTTGTAACAAATTCTGTATAACCAAAATGCAAATAAATAGCAAGATTTCGGCTTTCTTTTGCTTCACTTCCAATAGTCAAATATTTGATTCCTTTTTCTTTTGCGTATTGTTCGGCCATTTTTACCAGTTTTGAAATATGACCTTGTCCTTCATATTCCTTTTTTATTCTAAAAGCATTCATATTGGCAATAGTTTTGCCATCGCAGAGCATAGGTCTATCTTTTACGGCCGAACAGTTTGGTGAAAACAAAACAGTTATTTGTCCAATAGGCATATCTCTATCCAAAACAACAAAAGTCGTAGCGTCTCCATTTTTGTTATATTCGAGATATTGAACTTTCCAGCGTTCCCATTGTTTTCGCTCTTCCCCCAAATGTCTATTAATGTCATAATCCCACAACCTTTCCAAGTCGTCATCCGTCGCAATTCTATAATTAAACATTTCATTACTCCTTTAATAAATACTACCACATTTTTGCTAAATTTCAAAGCAAAAAAGGAATGTGGTGCGGAAATTGTGAAAGGATTTTTGATTAATAAAAAAGAACAGTGCGTAAAATAGCAAAGTCCTTTTTTAATATCTTGCCAGCATAAAATGGCTCGAAATGGATTTT
>CAYQCO010000044.1:0-5557 GCA_964416085.1 uncultured Lachnospiraceae bacterium
GACCTAATATTTTCAAAGTCTTTTTCATTGATTACACCTGTGCGAAGAAGTGCTTTGGCAGTTTCTAGTTGTGAATTTTGGTCTTTTGACGCTTTCATATTTTCTGCTTCTTTTCTTGCACGTTCTTGAAATTCTTGTTTCAATTTTTCTTTGCGGTCAATCATTTTTTCTACTTCTTCAACAGATTTGCCATTATACAAAAGTTCAAACTCTTCATTGTATATTGTCTCTTTTTCTAGCAAAACTTTTTCTAGGTTCACAATCAAATCTTTCTTTGATTTTAAGATTTCGATTGCTTTTTTGTAAGCGGTTTCGATAATCAACCTTGTTTCTTCGTCAATTTTTGATGCAATTTCATTTGAATAAGTTTGTCGTCTTTGATAGTCACGACCAACAAACACTTCGCCACCTTCACCAAAACTCAACAAGCCAAACTCTTTGCTCATACCCCATTCTGCCACCATTTTTTTGGCGATTGCGGTTGCTCTTTCCAAATCATTTGATGCACCAGTTGTAATGTCGTCAAGCATAACTTCTTCGGCGGCACGTCCACCAAGCATCATTGTAATTGTTTCAACAAGTTTTTGTCTTGTCATATGTGAGCGGTCTTTTTCATCCAAAGTCAAAGTATATCCGCCAGCATTTCCTCTTGGAATAATAGAAATTTCTTGAACAGTATCACAATTTGGAAGAGTTCTTGAAATAATTGCGTGTCCACTTTCGTGAATAGCAGTGATTTTTTTGTCGGCTTCGGTTATTAGTTTGGATTTTTTCTTTGGTCCCATAATAACCTTGTTGATACCCTCTTGGATATCTACCATACTGATTTTTAATCTATGGTCACGAGCAGTCAAAAGTGCTGCTTCGTTGAGCATATTTTCGATATCCGCACCAGCAAATCCGCTAGTAAGTCTTGCAATGCGTTTTATGTCAACATCTTCTGCAAGCGGTTTGTTTTTTACGTGAATTTTTATAATATCTTCTCTGCCCTTAACGTCTGGGATGTGAACGTATACCTGTCTATCAAATCTGCCCGGACGCATCAATGCTGGGTCAAGAATATCTGCCCTGTTGGTTGCTGCCAAGATAATAATTCCGCTATTTGTTTCAAAACCATCCATTTCTACAAGCAGTTGGTTGAGTGTTTGTTCTCTTTCGTCATTTCCGCCACCCATTCCAGCACCTCTTTGGCGACCTACTGCATCAATTTCGTCAATAAACACAATACAAGGAGCATTGGCTTTGGCTTGTGCAAACAAATCACGCACACGAGATGCACCAACACCGACATAAAGTTCTACAAAATCCGAACCAGAAATTGAGAAGAATGGCACTTTGGCCTCTCCTGCCACTGCTTTTGCAAGCAAAGTTTTTCCTGTTCCCGGAGGTCCTACAAGCAAGACACCTTTTGGAATTCTTGCACCGAGTTCTGTGTATCTTTGTGGATTACGCAAAAAGTCTGCAAGTTCTTCCAATTCTCTTTTTTCTTCATCAGCACCAGCAACGTCAGAAAACTTGACTTTCGATGACACAACAAGTCTTGCCTTGCTTCTTCCAAAGCCACCAGACTTGCTTCCGCCACCCGCCATTTGTCTATACATAAATATTGCGAAACCAATAATCAAGAACAATGACAAATATGGCAATGCCTTGCTAAACCAAGATTCTTCACTCCATTGTCCGTCATAATTGGCATAAACACCCTTTACAAACAACTCTGGATTGTTTTGCACTTCTTCAAGTGTTCCAACACCGCCATCGGCTTTTAAGAAATTGCCAGTTTCATCAACTCTAAAATATCCCAAAGACTTGTTGTCTTTTTTCACTTCTTGAAGAGTTGAGTTGTATCCTTCCAAAAACTCAATAAGGACATTGTTGTTCATATATTTGCAATAATAGTCATATTTGCTAGGGAAATTTTTGGCCTTGATGTCGCTATCTTTTGCTCTTACATAAATTGTATAGTCTTCTATATACACATCACTGACTTGGTTGGATTCTACCATAGTTGTAAACTCTGTGTATGTAATCTTTTTGTCACTCTTTGAAAAAGATTGAACAGCAACGACAAGCAAGACCACAAGGAGCAGCATTGTTATTGCATACCAAAAGTATTTTCGAGTATTATTCTTTTTTGCACTATTCATATTCACCTCTAATGTTTATCATTTTAGCATATTTACAAAATTTAGACAAGCATAATTTTGCTTTTATTTGGACAATTTGCAAAATTGTTTTCAAAATTATATATATTGTTCTTATAAATATTTTAGTATATATATTATAATAACAAGATAAAAAGTTAAATATTCATAAAACAATAATTTACATTGTTTCTAATTTTGTCAAAAAATAAAAATTTTAACAAATCTTGTAAAAAGTTTGTCATTTCTTTACTTTTTTATTTTTATATGATAAAATCGTTTAAGAATAAGGAGATTAATATGCAACTGTTTCTTGCATCCAATAGTCATTATATAGGCATAGTGCTGGATATGATTGTAGCCATCACACTTTTGACCTTTGCTTTTTTGGGTTATCACAATGGTTTTTTGAAATCATTGATTGGTTTGTTTTCCACCACGATTGTGATTATCATTTCAATATATTTTGCCAATGGTTTTGCAAAACTCATCAACTCAATATATGACTTCACAGCCCTTATTGCTGACAAAATGGCCCCTAGTATTGAAAAAATGAGCGAAGTGTATACTATGACTTTCCCTAGCGGAATGTCTGGCACAGAGTTTTACAACAGTTATATTGATGCAAGTTCCACCAATTCACTTATCAAAAAATTCTTCAAGTTTGCTCTCAAAGGCTATTCTTCGTCCGAACTTGAAGGCTTGAAAGTGTCCGAAGTGCTGGCAGGCTCAGTTGCTTCAATCATTATGACCATTATTGCGGGGATTTTGCTCTTTATCTTAATAAAAATTGCTTTGTCATTCCTTTCAAGACTGTTTGACAACATTTCTAGGACACGAGTCTTGGGCGGGCTAAACAAAATTATTGGTTTTGCTTTTGGAACGTTGCAAGGCGCGACCATTGTGCTGATGTTTGTTGTTATCACCATTTGTGTGTCATTTGTGCCAAAACTCAACAAAAAGATTTATCCATTAATTCAAGATGATACAAAGATTGTCAAAGTGATTTACAACACGACTGACAAACTGGTTGACAAATATTTCATAAAAAGCGATGTAATAACCAAATGGGTCAACAATTTGTGGGACAACAGATATCTCACCAAAGAAGAAAAGAAAGAGACCATTGCCGACACAGCAGAAGTGCTTGATACGAGCAAGTTTGCTGAAACTGACGGAACATACAGTGCAACTTTCACCCTAACTCTTGACACAGAAGAACAATATTTTAAATTAAACAAATTTATTAACGACAAAACAAGTTGCAACATAACCCTTACAATCACTTTTGACGGTGAAGCAACTATCACGACAAAACTCTTGAAAACAAGCGACCTAGCGACAGAAATCACTCGTGACGGGACATCAACTGACACAGAAATAATATTTAATAATGTGAATTATGAAGACCTGTTGATTGGTCTAAAATCAAGTGAAATAGAAACTAGTATAACGCTAAAAATAGATATAAAATAATTGGAGAAAATATGATTTACGAAATGCTAAAAGAACGTGGGCTGATTTATCAATCCACTGATGAAGAAAAACTAAAAGAACTACTCAACAACACCAACTGCCCTATTTATACAGGCACAGACCCTACTGCTGACAGCCTACACATTGGGCATTGTATCCCTGCCTGCATAATGAGAAAATTGCAAAAAGCCGGTCACAAAATTGTTATTCTTGTTGGTGGCGCCACTGCTGCTATTGGCGACCCTAGTGGGAAAACAGAAATGAGAAAAATGCTTACGCAATCACAACTCGACCACAATATTGAAAGCATTAAGCGTGCATATTCACATTTCCTAGACTTTGACGGCGACAATCCTGCAATTATTGTCAACAATGCTGACTGGTTTAAGGGTTATGATTATGTTGACTTTATGCGAACAGTTGGTGTGCATTTCAACGTAAACAAAATGCTATCCAACGAAATATATGCCAAACGTATTGAAGAAGGCGGCTTGACTTTCTTTGAAATGGGATATATGCTTATGCAAGCCTATGATTTTGTCCACCTAAACGAAACAGAAAACTGCAACATTCAATGGGGCGGCGCTGACCAATGGGGAAACATTGTTGCTGGTGCTGAACTTGGCAGAAAACTTAACCTAATTGACAACAAAAAACGTGTTATGGTGGGAGTAACCAATCCCCTACTTCTTACACCAGAAGGCAAAAAAATGGGCAAGACCGAAAAAGGTGCAATTTGGATAGACAAAGACAAAATTTCTGCTTATGACTTTTATCAAGGAATATACCAAACACCTGACTCTTGCACAGAAATGATGTATGCAATATTTACTGATGACGATATGGCGGATGTTAGAGAACTTATCAAAAAAGACATCGTCACCGCCAAGAAAAAATTGGCCTACAAAATCACCCAATTTGTTCGTGGCGAAAAGGATGCACTTGACGCTGAATCAATGAGCAACAATTTGTTCAACTCTTCATCAATCAGCCTTGACAATGCCCCAACCGTAAAAGTTGATGCAAAACAATTTGGCGAAACAGTTGGAACAGTTGACTTGCTCACTCTTGTAAAATTTGTGTCAAGCAAAGGCGAAGCACGTAGACTCATTGAACAAAGGGGACTCTCAAAAAACAATGTGCAAATAACCGACCCATATGACACAATTACTCTTGACGAACTCAAATCTGGTATCTTGTTTAAAAAAGGCAAAAAGAACTTCATTCAAGTTATCGCCGAATAATTTTGTTGCAACAATATCAAATTGTCAAAATAATTAGCAAAAATAATTATTAAAAAATTGTTAGAAAATTAATTTGATAAATAATATAAAAAAATTTAAATAATTATTTGAAATTAATTTAAAATATAAATTATTTAAAATAAAAAATAATTTAAAAAAATATTAAAAAATATTGGAAATAATTAAAATTTATTAAAAAATACTAAAAATAAGTCAAAATATCAATTTAATAAATTAAAAATTAAATAATGAATATTAAAAAATGAAGTGAATTTCACTTCATTTTTTGTTTATTTTTTATATTTATTTTTTTGATATTTTATCTTTCTTTGGACATTTCTTTGAATTTTTTCACTTCTTCCAAAATGTTTGCAAATTCTTCACTTGTAGATGTCAAGAACTGTTCACTAAGTCGCATTTCTTCCCAAATTTCTTTGTCAATATTAAACACATTTTCGACATTCACATTATTCGTTGTTACATATTTCATATCTTTAATGTTATACATATTATTAAATCTCTTTGATGTCAAAATTCCGTTGGCAAACACATTAAAGTGTCTCTTAGTTACCACATTCATATATTCAATATTTTCACGAACAAATTGCATATCTGTGATTGTTACAATTTCACCTTTGGAGTTGAATGTTCTTGTGCCAATCTTCATATTTGTGCCAATATATTCAAACTTGC
>CAYQCO010000045.1:0-5555 GCA_964416085.1 uncultured Lachnospiraceae bacterium
GGCCACAAGTCAAGCGATTTTAACAAATTTTTTAAAATTTTTTTAGGGAATTTTTTGAGGGAGTTTTCCACAATAAAAAAGGGGCGGTCGGCAAGTTGGTGTAAGGACTTGGCGGCGCCCCTATATAAACTCAACCGCTTTTATCTCAGCCAAGTGGTGCGGTCAATATATGTGTCATCTGGCAATAAATCACCTGCGACATTGGTGTAGCCGTCTCTTGATTCAAAGATTGGATTGCCATAAATATCTGTGCCCACCATTTTTGAGATTAATCTATCTTCCACTTCTTTTGGTTCAGTGTAATCAACATCATTTACACCCATTTCCGGATAATCTCTATGTGGTCTAAAATAGAATGCTTTTCTTCTAGTCTCCAAATTTTCTTCAACTTGTTTGTTGCCAGAATACTCATATCTTGCGACAGCATCATCAACAAGTTCTGCAAGCACTCCCCTACGGACATTCATATCATAGACATCTATATCCGTTCTACCTTTTGGTTTGCCTGTAAAATCTATTGTTGCATTTTGTCCATCCAAAACGAAATATTTGTCGTGTAAAATATCTACATTCTTATATATTCCATAAACAACATTATACAAGTCATCCCCTGACCTATCAGTAGTTGAGCCACAAGGGTGGAATTTGTAGTCAATCATAACATCCCCTCTCATTGCTTTTGGTTCAATATGGACAGGTGCAATGTTATAAAAATATGACAACATTTTGTTCATAAAACTATACAAATGCAACAAATCTACACTTGACAAATAATCTCGCCAGTTTGAGTCAATATTTTTCATATCCTTTGGGATAAAGTGACGTTTTATAAACAAATTTATTTGTCTAAACCTTTTTTCTTCATTATATGACATAGACAGCAATTTGATATATTTGTTAAGTTCAAATTGTTTTTCTTTGACCATTTCACGAATGACGGTCCATTTGTCTAATTCTGAATACATATTTTCTCCTTTCGGGGTTTTATTGTTAGTTTATTATACCATATCTGTCGAATATTGTCAATACATATTATTAGGACGGGGCGAAAAGGGCAAACGTTTCGTTTGCTGGCCACCCGACAGGGTGGCCTCCCCGCTCGGCACCGACGAGGTAGTGTCGGAGCCGAGCGGGGCTTTTCGCCCCTACAAAAAACAAGGACGCTAGGTCCTTGTTTCCAATTATTGAGTAACTCCATTGTCCGACTCAGCTTCTTTTGAATTTTTCTCCAAAAACTTTTTGTATTCTTCTTGTTTTTGGATATTGCCCATAATAAGTTTTATTTCTGCAACATCGTGTTTTGCTAGTCCTGACAAGAATATGTTGCACTTTTCTTCATTTGTGTATGTAGGCTTGCCTGCCTTAGTTTTAAATCTTGGTGCTGCAAGTGCAATATTATTGTTTTTGGCTCTTTTCAAAAAGATTTGTGCCATTGCGACAAGTTTTGATTTGTCTAGCAAGTCATCAACCAAATTATTGGATTGGGCGTTGTTCTTGTCGGCATTGGCTTGTGTAGCAAATTTGCCCATTAACTCACCAACAATCATATCGTTTTTGTCCTGCAAAACTGCTCTGTAAGTGCTCATAAATTTAGGGTCTTTTTCTATCAAACCAATCATTGCACCCTTGTCGGCATCATTGCTTGCAGTCAAGTCGTTTAAGAACATTGAGATTTTTTGTTCTTTTGAACTTCCATATTCTTTTCCATTCATTTTGCTCCACACAGTTGCATAGCACTCCAACTCATCCCTTTGAACTATTTCTTTGACTTGTTGGTTGTCTTTTAAGAACGTGTCAAGGACAACCTTGTTTTCTTTTGCCAAAGTGTCATTGGTTTGGTCAATTTTTTCTTCTTTTTCTTGTTTCTTTCTTTGACCTTCTTCTTTGTCTTGCATTGCTTTTGCTTTGGCTTGGTCTTGTTTTTCCTTAATTTTCTTTGCCTTGCCAGTTGTTGCATTCTTAACCGCTTCCAACTGCTCGGTTGCTTGGTCTTCTTGTGCTTCTACAACTTGGTCGGCTTTTTCAACCGCTTTTACAAAACCTGCAACATTTTGATAAGTTTTTTCGGCCGCAGTTTCTACTTTTGATTTGGCAAGTTCTCTATCTTCCAACTGAATTGCCAATTTTTCTTCTTGGTCAAGAATTTTGGCTTCTTCATCTGGTGTTACAGGAACTCCGTCTGGTGATTTTTTTACAATATATTCATACAAATCAGACCTGATTCTTGAACTATTTTTGCTTGTCAGCATTGTGGAAGTAGCAACTTCTTTCAAGCCTTTGTCTTTCTCTGCTTTTTCTTTGCAAGCATCAATCATTTGCTTTCTAGTCTTGTCGTCTGCTGTCAAATATGCTTTGGTCTTTTTCAAATAACCTACCCTATCACTAGGGCGTCCATTTTGAGATAGATATGTGTTTTTGATATCCTGACTTTCGACTTTAAACGCTTGCATAATCTTGGCTTTTTCACTAGCATAATGTGCATCTTTGTTGAGAAGAGCAATTTTTTCGTCACGCTTTGTTTTGGCATCTTCAATTGCTTTTGCATAAGCGGCTTTTGCCCCCGCATCCAGACCTTTGCCACGTTTCGTCTCTTCTTTTTGATGTCTAAATTCTGCAAAACCATAAATATTGGCTGAAGTAATCTTTTTGTCCTTAACCGAATATTTTGACTCAACAGTTATATCATCCAAAAGACTTAATCTGCCGACAATTTTGCCACGTTCTGCAACAAACTTGTCTTTTGCGGATTGAAGTTTTTGTTCTCTTTCAGCATCATCAAGAGTATATTTTTTTATTCTCTTGACTTCTTTTTCGTATTCCTTTGTGGCACGTTTTATGTCTTGTTTGGTCTGTTCCTTAACCTTTTGGTTCATTTTGCTCTTGATTTTTTCTGGTGTCAAATTGTTGAGTTGGGCTTGTTTTATTTTGTTTCTAACAAGGTTGACAGCGGCTGTCACACCCGCAAAAGCAATACATCCAGTGCCCACCGTCAAAGCAAGTGGCATTGCCAAGAACGACAAGAAACTTGGAGCAAATGACAATGTATAAAGTGTCTCAGCAATCTTCAAACTTCCACCAATCAAACTGGTTGCCTTTTCACCAAGGACAACTTCGCATTTGCCTTTGTTGTTTTTGATTGTATAATTGCCAACAAGGTCTTTCATAAGATTGTTGTAGTCAGCGGATGTGTTGCTAGAAAGAGCAATCTTTTTGCCGTCTTTTATTTCAAACATTTCGCCATTTTCGAAGAAGAATGTTTCAAAAAATTCGCCATTTTGATAATCTTCAATCAACTTGTCAACTGTTTTTATGGAAGTCTTGTCTTTAATGTTTTTTATCTTTTCCAATTTTTCATCAAGTTTTTGTTTGATGTCTTTAATCCTACCAAGATTTTCTTCATTTTTCTCACTTGTTTTGAGCCTTGTCAACTCTTGTTGCAACTTTTTGACTTCTTGCTCAAATTCTTTTACAAGTCGGTCGTTTTCTTCAAAATTGAATGCTTCAAGATTTCCGTCTTCGTCAACTTTTGATGTTTGAATAATATCCGCAACAAACTCTTTTTCTTCTGGAATTTTGTTGCCATTTTCATCCAACAGGTCATTGCCGTTTTCGTCTTTTTTGTAGACTATATCGCCGTTTTCGTCACGTTTGTAATCAAACATTGGTGCTGGCTTGTATGCTGAATAATCCCCTACAAATTCTCGTGTTTGCTGAACATTGAAATTTATGCCAGACACATTGTTTAGGTCAAGGGTGGTCTCTTCACCATTTAAACTTTGAGCCCTAGACAAAACGCTTTTTATTTGAGTAACCTTGCCTTGACTGTTTGTGACAAGTTTGCTCGAAATAATCTCATCCTTGTTTGGTCGGTTGTCAATTGTTCCAATAAGGTTTGTTGCATTGGCATTTTTTATTACATTGTCAACGAAAGCCACATCAAGTTTGAAGTTTTCGCTCGCTTCATCATACTCAAATTTATATGATTTTACTCTAAAAGTCCTTGAATTTGAGGTTGCTGCCATAGGATAATCTTCTGTTGCAAAAATAATTTTTTGGCTGCTTGTTCTGTCGTCATCAATAACAAAGTGGTCGTTGAAGCAACTTATGGTCTTTTTTACACCACCTATAACAACATCAAATTTGTCGTGCCCAACGTTATATTTTTTGGTCACTTTGCCATAAAAACCGCCTGTGACTTTGCTTGTTTTGAGTTCGCCAACTCTTACTCTACGTTTGATATGCTCTTCTTTTGATTCATAAATTCTTTTGCTATCTGGGTTGGCATACCAACCATTTGGCACTGCATAAAGCACTCCGTCAACCATTGCCACTTCTTGATTCTTTCTGTAACCAAGGGTGCCGTCTTCTTTTCGATAAGAAATTAGTCCATTCAAAGCAATTTGGTCGCCAGCAAGGATTTGGTCTATTTTTTCTTCGTCAAAGAGTTGTGCGCTGTCTACTTTTTTGTATGCTGGTGGGATAATTTGTTTGCTCTCAACATATCTTGGAGTTTTGTCTTGACCTGTTGAAATTGCGGTGTAATATTCTCTATTTAAACTTGATTGGTCGGCCTTGCCAACTTCCAAAGTTGCCTCGGTTGCCACCCCTTGCTTGACATACATTGTGTTGTCGACTGCGACATATTTGCCGTTGTAAGTAAAATGCACAATATCGTCATCTTCAAGAGTTTCTCCCCTCAACAATTTGAACAAATTTTCATTGTTTTGATATTCTTGTTTGATGTCATCTTCATTAATTTCTTCAAGCAATTTGTTGCTCGACTCGTCAACAAGCAAACTCCTTGCGTCTATTGTTTCGGTTGTGTTTTTTATTCTCAAATAAACACTTTGCGAGGACAATTTGGCCGTTGAAATTTCAACTTCTTCGCCGTTTTTGACAAGTCTTGGCTTGCTCATCACCTTTTCTCTTTTAATAAACGACAACAAATTGTTGGCATTTTCTTGGTCAATTCCGCCAGATGTTTTTGGCAAAAAATCCTCGTTTAAATCGTCAACTTTTAATGCACTAATACTCTTGTTTTTTGCGCTATCTTTCAAAATATCCGCAAGATAAATTGTTTCGCCGTCATCCGACTTAAAAATCAATTCATCTCTTGGGACCCTGTTGCTAGAATTGTAAAAAACCTCTATCCCTACAAGTCCAGCCCCTGTTGCAGATGCAGTGGTAAATCTCTTGTCTTCTGCCATAAAATCCCCCTAACTATTGTATATATTATACAATAAATTTGCTGTGATGTCAATACATTACAAAACCTTATTAAATTTTTTTTGTAATTTCACCATAAACCCCAAAATCGTTTTGGAAAGATATAAATTCAAATGACTAAAATAGTTGTAAAAATAAAATATCAAACATTACAATTATCTTTAAAATAGGAAAAACCAAATAATTTAAGCACTTTTTTAAAAAAAATTAAAAAAAGTTATAAAAACTAGTTGACTTTTGTTTTTTTAAGTGGTATTATAGCAATGTTGATTACAACAAATGCCTCGATAGCTCAATGGTGGAGCAACCGGCTGTTAACCGGTAGGTTA
>CAYQCO010000046.1:0-5484 GCA_964416085.1 uncultured Lachnospiraceae bacterium
GTTGGCATAACAACATTGATTGCTTGATATGGGCAAGCGCGGACACAGCGCATACAATTTATACATTTGTCGCGGTTGATTTTTGCATAAATCTCGTTGTATTCGTCACGACCTTCTTCAATGGCTTCAACTGGGCAAGCAGAGAAACAACGTTTGCAACCTTTGCATTTTGAGATGTCAACTTTTGGTCTTGCTTGTGTTGAGTTGTAGAGTTGTTTACGTTTGGATTTTTTTATATCCGTTTTTTCGCCAGTTGGGTCAGGTGTGGGCAAATCTAGATTGTCTTTTGAAAAGTAAGCAGGTTTGTCGCCAACAATTTTGGATTGGGCCAACAAATTTCTTTTTTCCGCTTCAACAAAGAGCGAATATTCTTTGGTGTTTAATCCCAAAATATTGTATACACATTCATCGAGACACACACTATCTTGTGATACGGCTATTATATTCATAATACGCTGAGTGCCGTCCATTTCACTTGCAACTATTCCGTCCAAAACGTTTAGGACCAACTTGTCTTGAATGGTAGAAAGGATGTCCAAAAGATAGTTGTTGTAGTCTTTTGGGAGTATCAGTCTGCCGCGTAAAATTTCTTGCATTTCGCTAGGAACAAGACCAAACAAATTGTCTGTTGATGCTTTGACTGCAAAGTTTTTGTCCAAAATGAGTTTTGGGATGTTGATTATGTAATCCGCTTCAAGAGCAATGTTTAAGAGAGTCAACTTTTTGGTCGCAAAGCCGTCAATATCTATTTGTCTAAGGCTGTCGTCAAGGTTGAGTTCGGCATTGCCTTGATTTGAAGCATAAAGCATTTGAGTGGTCTCATAAATTTTGTTGATATCGCAAGATTGTTCTGGGCAATCTGCAATAATACAACTAGCACCCAACTTGGCAAGTTTTTCGGCAAGGGCAACAACTACACTTGGGTGAGTTGTTTTGGCATTGTTTGGCTCATTGTTGGACAAATGGCATTTCAAAAGCACTTTGGATTTTGGCTTGATGATGCTGTTTAGTCCACCCAAATCTTCTAGGCAGGACTCCAAACAATCTTTTACATTTTTTGTTGAATAATCTTCACAATAGTGTAGGCTTACAAGGTTTTTCATAAAATATCTCCATAATAAAATTAACTTAAAATTAAAATTATGTCAAACGAATTGATTTATTTTTTGAGATATTGTATAATATCTTTGTGGTGAAATTATGGTAAAAGTGTGGGGAAAACTCTTTAAGGGTGACAAAATGGCAAAAACAGCGGTTGTGGAAGTTGACGAAAAAACTTGCACTTTTTTTGATATGCTTAGACAAGTGAGCGAAAAGTTGGACATTCCAACCCCAGTTTTGTTGGTCAAGCACGTAAATGATTTTAATCAGTTTAATATGTGTATGTTTATGCCAGGGGATTTTATTGACAAAATCCATTATTCAAGATTTATTTTGGAAAATATTTCTGGCGGTGACTAAAAATAAATTTTGAACATATAATAAAAAAAGTGAAAATTTTTGAAATTTTTTTCAAAAATTGTTGACTTGCGAGCAAAATGATTGTATAATTTGCACGTAATAAAAAATTTGAAACAAATCAGTTGTTGTATATGACTGTTTTTTTTAAGTTTGAAAGAAACAAATTAGGAGGATATTATGGACGAAAAAGTATATGTATCAAAAGAAGGATTGGAAGAAATCAAAGAAAGATTGTTGTTTTTGAAAAGTGTTAGACGTAAAGAAGTTGCTGACAAAATTGCAGAAGCAAGAAGTTATGGCGATTTGAGTGAAAATAGCGAATATGACATTGCAAGGGAAGAGCAAGCAACTGTTGAAGCAGAGATTTTTGATTTGGAAAACAAAGTAAAGCACGCAGTGATTATTGACCCAAAAAAAATCAACACATCAAAAGTTAGCGTTGGATGCACTGTTCAAGTTTTGAATATGAAGATGAACAGAGAATTTTCTTACAAAATAGTAGGCGATGCAGAAAGTGAACCTGCCAAGGGAATTATTTCCAACATCAGTCCAGTAGGCGCTGGTCTTATGGGCAAAAAAGTTGGCGAAGTAGCAGTTGTGCGCACTCCTGCTGGTATGCTCAACTTCAAAGTTTTGGCAATCAAGGCATAACAGACAATCCACATTTTCAGTTGAAAGATTGAAATTGTGGATTTTTTAAATTCAATCTTGACAAATGCACAATTTGTGATATACTTTTGTTGGAGTTTGTTATGAGTAGTAGCGGTTGGATTTTGTTTTTGTTGGTAGCGGGGCTATATTTCTTTGGCCCCAAAATATTGAAAAAATAACCAAACACAAATTTTTGCAAAATAAAATTGCGACAAATGAAAGAGAAGACAAAAATCTTCTCTTTTTTGTTAAAAAATTATATCAATTTTAATCAAAGTATGCTATAATAGAGTTATGTTAATGTCGATAATGAATGACAAATGCTTTTTGTCACTAGAAAAAGAGTTCAAAAATCTAAGCCACGCATATCTGTTTTATTCCAAAGACAAGGTGCTCAACAATACTGTTGCAGAATTGTTCGCAATGTCAATTTTTTGTGGCAAATTTCCGCCTTGCTTAGATTGCGATGCTTGCAAAAAAACAAGTTTGGGCAAAAATCCTGACCTAATCATAATTGACAAACCAAGCATTGTTGTGGATGATATTTCAAAACTTTTGGATACAGTGGATTTGAAGCCAATGATTTATCCTTTCAAAATAGTGGTGATAAAAAACTTTGAAAACGCCAACGAAATAGCACAAAACAAGTTGTTGAAAACTCTTGAAGAGCCAAATGATACATTAAAATTTGTTTTGACAGCCACCAATGAAGAAAAACTTTTGCCAACGGTGAGAAGTAGGCTCAAAAAAATCTTTTTGTCCATTCAAGATGTGCAAAACCTAAAACAAGAATTGCTAGCGCAAGGTGTAAAAGAAGAATTTATAAGCAAAACTTATACTTTGACTGAAATGATAGACAACTCGCACGACAAAGATTATTTGGCGATGCTAAATAGTGTTGAGTTTTTGATGACCAACTTAAAAACCACACAAGACATCCCAAGGATTGTCAATGGATTGAAACTCGCCAGCAACAACAAGTTTGTCTATTTGGATTTGTTGAATAAGTTGTTTGACAATTTTGGGAAAGACGACCAAATATTTGATGCAGAACTAATCAAATTGATGCGAAAAGAATATCCATTAAAACTCGTTGTAAAAGTCAAAGAACTTATTGAAGATGCTTACAAAAAACTAAAAAGCAATGTCAATGCAAATTATGTGTTTGACAATTTATTATACAAAATTTTGAAGGAGAAATATTTATGCAAGTTGTAGGAGTTACCCTAAATTTAAGCCCAAAAGTTGAATATTTTAACACTGACCTTGACCTAAAACTATACAACAAGGTTATATGCCTTACAGAACGTGGGGTAGAATTTGGCAAGGTTGTTGAACTTGCTTCCAAATCCAACACTCAAAATAAGATTTTGAGAAAGGCAACTATTGAAGATATAAGGGAAAATCAAGAAAATTTGAAAAAGGCCGAAGAAATAAAACCAAGAATAAAACAAATTGTGGAAAACCTTGGTTTAAAAATGCGTGTTTCAAAGTGCGAATATACTTTTGACCAAGAAAAACTTGTTGTGCACTATACTGCTGATGATAGAGTGGATTTTAGAGAACTCATAAAAGTGCTTGCCAGCGAGTTTAAGGCAAGAATTGAAATGCACCAAATTTCTGCAAGAGACGAGACTCAACTTATGGGAGCAATTGGGTGTTGCGGGCGAGTTTGTTGTTGCAAAAACCATCTCACAGACTTTGACAAAGTGAGCATAAAAATGGCCAAAAAACAAGGACTAAGCCTAAATCCGCAAAAACTCAATGGACTTTGTGGCAAACTTTTGTGTTGTTTGCGTTATGAAAACGAATTTTATGAAGAAATGAGTGCCAAAATGCCAAAAGTTGGTGACAAGGTGTCAACTCCTGACGGAGAAGGTGTGGTTTGCTCCACCAATATTTTGAAAGAGCAAATAGAAGTGTCTTTTTCTAAGGGTGAAAATGTTGAACAAAAAACTTTTGACCTAAAAGACATAAACAACAAAGAGAATTAATATGCAAAACCTTAGTATTGAGCAATTTCCAAATGGGATAAAAATTTTTCAATCAATAGACGGATACAAGTTCACCAAAGATGCCGTTGAACTTGCCAAGTTTTGCAATATCAAGCACACTGACAATGTGCTAGAAATGTGTGCTGGCTCAGGTGTCGTGTCGTTTTATATGTATAGCCTAAATAGATTTAATCAACTTTTCTTAAACGAAATTCAACACAAAAATTGTGAGATAATTGAGAAAAATATTGAACTCAACAATTTGCAAAACACTGCCCAATGTATTGAAAGAAATTTGAAGGATTTAAGCCTTGCAGATTTTCCCAAAAAACTTGATGTTATTGTTTGCAATCCGCCATATTTCAAGGTCGTGGGCAGTAAAATTAGTGAAAACTATTCTGTGGCAATTTCTCGTCACGAAATTGAAACAAATTTGAGTGAAATAATAAAAAAATCTAGCGAACTCATAAAAGACAAGGGCAGACTTTATCTTTGTATGAATGAAGAGCGCTTTGCTGAAATGATTGCAGAACTTAGTCGCAACCAGTTTGAATGCAAGCGAATAAAACTCTTAACCAATCAGCAAGGCAAGGTAAATTTATGCCTTGTTGAAGCGGTTTTTAGGGCAAAATCTGGTGTAAAAATAACTATTGAAAAGGGGTAATATGACAGAAGCAATTCAAGAATTGTTCAAAAATATTTTTGGCAACAATGTCGTGCTTGCGACAATCATTATTTCAATGCTGCCAATCATAGAACTCAGGGGCGGAATTCCGTTTGGGATGAGCAAAACTTTTTGGGGCTCGCACGCTCTTTCTAGTTGGGAGTCAATGTGGTGGGCGTTCTTAGGAAGTAGCCTCGTTGTTCCTATTTTGGCGCTTTTGCTGATACCAATATTAAATTGGTTAAAAAAGACAAAACTTTTTAGAAAACTTGCCACAAAAGTTGAAAATTCAATAAAAGCCAAATCCAAAAAAATAGAAGAAAAATATAATAATGAAAATAACCCAGCCATAGAAGAAAATTTGATAGAAACTGAACAAAAAAATGCAAACAATCCACAAATGGAAACAGACAAACCTAAAATTGTGTATAACAAAAAGTTTTTTGCAAAACTCTTTGGAGTGATGTTGTTTGTCGCAATTCCGCTGCCACTCACTGGTGTTTGGACTGGCACCGCCATTGCTGTAATGCTAAACATTCCATTTTGGTGGACTTGCTTGGCGGTGATTTTGGGAAACTTGATTGCTGGTGTGATTATGCAAACAATTTGTGCAATTTTTCCAAATTTCACCACTTGGATTTTGGTGATTTTCTTGTGCTTGACTGCTTTGCTTTTAATTGTTGCCTTTATAAAAAACAAAATAAAAACCAAAAA
>CAYQCO010000047.1:0-5359 GCA_964416085.1 uncultured Lachnospiraceae bacterium
GAGAGCAATGCCACTTGTGTAAGAGCTATTGCAAAACTGCTTGATGCAAGGCTGCTGCCTCTAAATGCTTGTTGAAGCATATCATTGGATTTTTTTGCTTTTACAAAATTATATATTGCAATACCCAATTCGCCGAAAGAAAATGTTGCAATGGTGATTGACATAATGAGTCCATATTCTCTCATACTATCAAAGAAGAACAATCTAGTCATATAGAATCCAAACAAAGCACTACTTATGATTATTAATATTGCGATTGTTATACTTTTGCCTTTTTTAAGCTCAAAATCATCATTATCATAATGTTTTAGATACATTCTTTTGACAAATCCCAAAAGCAGAGTACTTGCACCGCTCACACAAAAGAAATAGCCTTTTGAGAACACACCAAACACAATTTTGCATACTGCCCATACGAAACTATATATTGCAGAAAAAATTAGAACAATATGTTGTTCTTTTATTCTTTCTTTTAAGTTTATTATTCTTTCTTTGATTGTCATAATATATTGCGGCGGTCGCATCGCGCAGTCGTGCGGTGCGGCGCCGCAGTCACCACCTTATTTAGTTTATATGTGTATTAGGACGGGGGCAGAAGCAACGGTTGCCTTGCAACCGTTTGTCTTGTCCGCCATAGGCGGACAAGTGGGCACGCCTTTGGCGTGCACTTCTGCCCCCTATCTCATTATCTCAACTTGCCTGCTTCTTCACAGATATCAGCAAGTTTGTCGTATTCGCTTTCCAAAATTGGTTGAATGTTGTCGCCTTTTTTCTTGTTCACTTTCTTGAACAATGGATAAGCCAATGCACAAATGCCAAGTCCAACAAGACCCAAAGAAACACCGCCCATAATATATCCAATTCCTTTAAGGAGCATTGACATACTCATTCCGCCACCAAAAGTCAAGCAACCAACGATTCCAGTTGCAAGAGCAGGAGCAAGCCCAGCACTCTTCTTTTTGTTTTGGAGCATATCAATTGTTGCAATCACGTTGTCAGCCTTTTCTTGCAATTTCAAAAGTTCCACCTTGTTTGCCACCTTTCTGTCTCTCTTGAATGACAAATTGATGCTAAAAAGCGAACCTTCAATCGAACTTGTGCTTGTAAGTTCCCATCCCAAATTTTCATAAGTGTCACATACTAGTGCCTCGACATTTCTCTTTACTTTGATAGTTTTGTAATCATAACTTGTTACGTTTTCCATAAATTTTCTCCTTTTTATTATTCCAACAGTTGTCTTGATAATAATTTTTTGATATAATGAAATAACAAATTTGACGTCTAAATTGCCATTTCATTCAACTGTCAAACACATTATACACGACAAATTTAAAAATGTGTCCAACATTCAAATCAATTTTGTTGGATTAAAGGAGAAAATATGAACACAACATTCAACATCCGCTATCTATCGACCGAAGAAAAAATACAAAATGCACTATTTTCTCTTCTTCGTTTTCGCAAATATAATGATATTACCATAAAAGAATTGTGCTATGAAGCGGGAATAAACCGCAGTTCTTTTTATGCACATTATCAAGACATAAACGACTTGATGATAAAGACCGAGCAAGGACTTTCAAAAGGGATTATGAAAATTTTTGACCCAACAAAAAAATGGACAGAAGAGGTTTTTGTTGAACTTTTTGAATTTATTTTTAAAAACCGCGTGTTTTATTCATCATATCTTGCCACCAACGAGCAAACTTTTATGGAGAAAAACGATTTTACAAAATTTATTGATATTGTCAACCATAAGATTACAAATATTAACATTAATTCAACAGAGAAAGTATATCATATGGCATTTTTTGCTGGCGGACTAAAAGCACTTTGTAAGAGTTGGCTCAACCGCAACTGCCCCGAAACCCCACAACAACTCGCCAAAATTCTCACCAACGAATACAAAATGAATATGAAGTATTATGAATAATTAAAATCTTGTCATTAAGCACAAATTAATATAAAGATTATTGAGTAAAATATAATCTATTAAGTGTAAACATTAAATAGAATTTTACTTACCAAGCACCAAAATTTAAGTGTAATTTTATTTATCAAATACAAATATAGATTGCAATTTTGCTTATTAAACATCAAAAATTTATTTTTTTAAAGAAATAGTTGATATTTCTTTTTTTATGCGATGATACAAAATCAAAAAATTTGCATATACATCTATATGAAAAAAATTAGAGTTGGTGTGGTGGGGTTAGGAAATCTTGGAACGAGTGTTGCAAAGTTTGTTGCATCTGACCCACGATTTGAGTTGGTGGCGATATTTTCTAGGCGAAAAATTGTGTCAAATTTTGCACCTGTTGTTCAGTTTGAAAAAATAGAAAAATTTAAGGGGAAAATTGACATAATGTTTTTGTGCTCGGGCAGTTTTTCCACTCTTCAAAATGATGCAAAGAGAATTTTAAAAAACTTTAATACCATTGACGCATTTGACACTCACGAAAAAATCAACAGCCATATTTCATCTTGCCAAAAAATTGCAAAAGAAAACAACAAAGTCGCATTTTGTTCGTTTGGCTGGGACCCTGGATTGTTTAGTTTGATGCGTTTGATTTTTCACTCGATTGAGGGAAAATGTTTTACGTCTTGGGGCAAAGGAATTAGTCAAGGACACACACAAGCACTCAAACAAATTAAGGATGTAAAAGATGCAATTGAATACACTGTCCCCAACAAAAATTTGATTAAAAAATTGAAGAGCGGAAAATCAATAAACTTAAACAAATTGCACACCAGAATTTGTTATGTTTATGCAGAAAAAAATTATCAAAAAATCAAGAAAAAAATCTTGCAAATTCCAAACTATTTTAAGGGGCAAAAAGTCAAGATAAAATTTGTTGAAAATCAAAAACTTTTGGAATTAAAAAAATCATTTCACAAGGGGCAAGTTTTTACTCAATTTGACACACTAAATTTTTCTCTTGCAACGGACAGCAATCCAGATATTACAGCCAAAATTTTGTTGGCCTTTGCTTGTGTTGAATATCAATATATTCAAGCAAAAAAATTTGGTGCTTATTCAATTTTGGAAATTGATTTTTCTTGTCTTGACAAAGACTATCAAAAATTTATTTGATATAAATAATTGAAAATATTTTAAAATAAAAATGTATTAAAATTAAAATATGCTAAAAATAATGTATTGAAATATAAATATACTAAAAATATATAAAGACATATTATAAAATAAAAATATACCAAAAACATATAAAAATAAAAAATACATTAAAAAAAAGAAAATAAAAAACATATTAAAATAAACTAAACATAAAAAATGAAAATAAAAAATGAAGATATAAATGAAAATATAAATGAAGATATAAATGAAAAAAAATTTTCTAAAAAATAAAAAATATTTCAAAAATACATTTTATTTGTCGAAAAAATAAATAAATTTAATTAAAAATAATTATTTTTTATGTTTTTATGCTATTTTTTAGTGTTTTTGTGCAATTTTATTTATTTTAAATTAATTTTTAATTTATTTTTATTTTTTATAATTATTTGATTATTAGTTGGTTGGACACTTAATACGTGTAAGCCTTCCTTAGTAGGAAGGCTTTCGCAAGTTAGGTGCACAACCAACAACTGACCTGTTCAACTATCAGTCAGATACACTCGCTACGCTCGGTATGACACCACATCTTGTCACATCGAAATTTTGTGCAACAAAATTGAGCATGTCTGTCCGACGATTGAATATAGTTCATTTTATTGGCTGTATTAAACTATTGGCTAGATTAGGCCATATCATCCGTCAGTCTTGCGACTGCCACCTTCCTGTCTCACGGAAGGCTTACACAAATTAAGCATATATTATTAAAGGAGAAAAAGATGAATATTTTATTGATTGGGGCGCTTGGGAAAATGGCAAAAAATGTAAAAGAAATTGCACCAAATTTTGATGTGAAAATCATTGCCGAGATTGACAGAAATTTTGAAAACATAACAGACAAAAAATTTGATGATTTGAAAATATGCAGCAACAAATTTGCAAATTTAAAATTGGAAAAATTAACTAAAATTAAAACAAATAAATTGAATAAAAACATATCAAAAAGTGAAACGAAAAAGTTGAATAATAACATATTAAATATTGAACTCAAAAAGAAAAAAAGTTGTTGCAAAAATACATTTAAAAATTTTGATGAAATATCTACAAATTTGATACCCAAAATTGATGTTGTTTTGGACTTTTGCTCACCACAGATTTTGGAAGAAGAAATTGAGTTTTGCACTTCACACAAACTACCACTTTTGATATGTTCGACTGGCCACAATGATAGCCAAAAAAAGTTGATTGAAAATGCTTCAAAAACTATTCCAATTTTTTATTCTGCCAACACAAGTTTGTCAATAAATTTGATTGGTAAATTTATTAAAAAATATGTTGATTTTTTTAAGACTTTTAACATTGACATCGTTGAGACACATCACAAATCAAAACTTGATAGTCCTAGCGGAACAGCCAAATTTTTTGCACAAAATTTGTCGCCTTTGTCCCCTACAATTCATTCTATTCGCGCCGGCGAAATTGTTGGCGAACATCAAATAATTTTTACATCCCCTTATGAAAAAATTGTTTTGTCACACACCGCTTTTGACCGAAAACTCTTTGCCGAAGGAGCACTGAAAATTTGCAAATTTTTGCATAAAAAAACATCACCCAAACTTTATACAATGGATGATATTTTTGACACTTATTTTCTCTTGGCGCCACAAAATGGGCAGATATAATTATCTTTGCTAAACAAAGAACCACAATAATTGCACTTGTAATCCCATTCATCGTCATAAAATTGTGGCTCATCTGATTCAGATTCGCTAGCCTTTTTGATTTTGGCAAGTTCTTGTTCTTTTTCAAGAGTCTTTTTCCATCTTGCGCACCTTTTATAACAAATGATAGACACCACTAAATCTAAAATTAACAATAATAAACCTGCTATGCATAGGGGTGTCATTATATCATTATAACCACAATAAACCATTAACGTAACCACAGCCATAATAAAAAGAACGGCACATCCAATAAGTTTATAACAAACGTCCAAACGCCCCTGCTGTTTATCTATCTCTTTTTCAAAATTCGATTTAGGATTATTTAAAAATGAATCACGATATTTTTGATTGCAACCTTCAATAAAATACAATACAAATATCAGCCAAGCCGTAAGCACAACATCCCCTCCCTTTTGTAATATAATATCACAAAGTAATTAAATTTTCAAGCATTTTTCCGTCTTAATTTATATTAGATTAAAAATTTTTATCCTGTCAACAATAAATTTTAAGGAGTATTTATGGCAAAAATTGTTTTTACTGGCGGTGGCACTTTGGGTCA
>CAYQCO010000048.1:0-5306 GCA_964416085.1 uncultured Lachnospiraceae bacterium
CTGGCAGACCAAAAAAAGTTGAAGCACCAGTTGAAGAAAAAACTACAAAACGTGGACGACCTGCTACTTTAAAATCAACTGTTGAAGAAAAGAAAACAGAAACTGCACCAGTTGAAGAAAAAACTACAAAACGTGGCCGACCTGCAAAAACTGAAACTGCAACAACCAAAAAGACAACAACTGCTGAAAAACCTGCTGCAAAACGTGGAAGACCTGCAAAGACAGAAACCACTCAAAAAACAGAAAAGAAAACTGCAACCAAAAAAGTGGCAGAAACAAAAACTGCAACACGTGGCCGACCAAGAAAAACTACAAAATAATCAATCAATAGACTTTGAATTTCCAAAGTCTATTTTTTATTTAATAATCAAAAATAAAATCAAAACAAAACAACAATATGCAAAAACCAAACCAAATCAAAATAATGATATGCAAAAATAAAATCAAAACAATAAAATAACTCACGACAACAAAACAATAATAAATAGAAACTAAGTCAAAATCACAAAACAACTCAAAACACAAATTAAAATAATGATATGTAAAAATAAAAACAAAACCACAAAACAAAAAATATTTAAAAAATAATTAAATAAAATTGTCGCAAACTGCTTAAAAATAGTTTGATATTAAATATAAATTTGATATAATATAAATATAAAAGTCAACATTTTTTGTTGAAAAATAAGGAGAGAACTCGTGTCAAATTATGATTCAAAAGATTTAGTTGTTCTTGAAGGACTTGATGCTGTCCGTATGCGTCCGGGTATGTATATCGGCACAACTGGCAACAAGGGTATGCATCATCTTCTTTGGGAAATTGTAGACAATGCAATAGACGAAGTGGCCAACGGCTATGGCAACAAAATTGTGGTGACATTGCACAAAGACGGCTCAGCAAGTGTAATGGACAACGGTCGTGGTGTCCCTGTTAGCCCACATCCAAAACTAAAAATTTCGGGAGTAGAAGTTGTTTATACTCAACTTCACGCAGGCGGAAAATTCGGCGACAGCAATTACAAATATTCTGGCGGACTTCACGGTGTTGGTGCCTCTGTTGTAAATGCTCTTAGCAGATGGCTTACTGTTGAAATTTGCAAGGACGGAAAAAAGTATAACATCAAGTTTGAGTCGGTTGAAAAACGTGGCGGAAAGATTGCTTCTGGTATTGTGACCGAACCTTTGAAGTGTATTGGCTCAACCAACCAGTCGGGAACTTATGTTAGATTTTTGCCAGACGATAGAGTGTTTAAGGACAACACTTTCCATTATGATACAGTGGCAGAAAGACTTAGAGAAAATGCCTATCTCAACAAGGGCATAAATATTGAACTGATAGATGAAAGGAAAAACACCAAAACTCAATTCTGTTATGAGGGCGGAATTAGAGATTATGTCGCAAGTCTAAACGCGGACAAAAAACCACTATTTGTTCCACCAATTTATATCGAGGGCGAAGTTGACGACACATTTGTCAGTGTTGCAATTCAATATACAGACAGTTACACAGACAATATTTTTAGTTATGTCAACAATATTCCAACCCCAGAGGGCGGAACTCACGAAGTGGGATTTAAGACCGCAATCACAAAAGTATTTAATGAGTTTGCAAAAAGAAACAATTTGGTGAAAGACAAAGACGTTGCATTTATTGGTGACGATTTTAGAGAAGGAATGACAGCCGTAATTGCAATAAAAATGAAAAATGTTCAGTTTGAGGGCCAAACCAAAACCAAACTCGGCAACCCAGAAGCAAAGCAAAGAGTGGAGAATGTTTGCACCAGCGGACTTGACACATTCTTTAAGAGCAAAAAGAATGAATATATAGGCCAACTGATTATAGAAAAAGCAAAAGGCGCCGCCAAAGTTCGTGCAGCAGCCAAAAGAGCAAAAGATGTTGCAAGAGCAAAAAATAGTATCGAGGGCTCAATGCTTGTCGGCAAACTTGCAAATTGTTCTAGCAGAAACCCAGACATAAACGAAATATTTATTGTCGAAGGGGATTCGGCCGGCGGCAGTGCAAAACAGGGCAGAGATAGATATTATCAAGCAATTTTGCCATTAAAGGGCAAACCACTAAATGCAGAGAAAAAACGTGTTGACCAAGTGCTTGCAAATGACGAAATTAGGACAATAATAGGTGCACTCAACACAGGTATTGGCGAGGACTTCAAACTTGACAACTTAAAGTTTAACAAGATTATTATTTTGTCCGATGCTGACCAAGACGGTGCACATATTAGATGTATTTTGCTCACATTCTTTTTCAGATATATGCGACCACTTATCACCAACGGAAATGTGTATATTGGGCTTCCACCACTTTACAAGGTTAGCACTTCAAGCAAAGAAATTTATTGTTATAGTGATGAAGAACTCGAAAATGCAACCAAGGGACTAAAAAACTATACACTTCAAAGATACAAAGGACTTGGCGAAATGAACCCAGAACAACTTTGGGACACAACAATGGACCCAGCCAAAAGAAGTTTGATTAGAGTGACAGTGGATGATGCAGCAAGAGCAGACCAAATAATAACCACTTGGATGGGTGACGACAGCAAGAGCAGAAAAGAATACATCCAACAAAATGCCAACTTTAACAAAGTTGAAGATTTCAAACCAATAAATGAAGATAAATAAAAGGAAAAAATATGAACGGATTTGATGGACAAATGGATATGTTTTCAAAGTCTAGTAATAGTAGAACTAGAAAGAAAAAGACACAAGAAAAAGACCAAAAAATAGAGTCAATCCAACCAACAGGAATGTTGTATGAAAAGACAGTAGAAGAAGTGCTACATTCAAGTATGCTTCCATATAGCGAATATGTTATTTTGGACAGAGCACTTCCAAGAGTCGAAGATGGACTAAAACCTTGCCAAAGAAGAATTTTGTATAGTATGTTTGAAGCAGGGATAACCCCTGATAAACCTTACAAAAAATGCGCGGCGATTGTCGGTGATGTTTTGGGAAAATATCACCCACACGGCGATACGTCAGTTTACGACGCACTTGTTAGAATGGCACAAAACTTTTCAATAAATATTCCGCTTATTCAAGGGCACGGAAACTTTGGCTCAGTGGATGGTGACAAGGCGGCTGCTTATCGTTATACAGAAGCAAGACTTAGCCCACTCGCGCTAGAACTTATGCGTGATTTGGACAAGGATACAGTCAAGTTTAGCCTAAACTATTCTGACACATTGAAAGAACCTGACTATTTGCCGGGTCGTTTTCCAAACTTGCTTGTCAATGGCGCAACAGGTATTGCCGTAGGCCTTGCAACCAATATTCCGCCACACAATTTGGGCGAAATTGTCGATGCAACAGTCGCTTTGATAGAAAATCCGGATTTGACACTTGACGAAGTTTTGACTTATGTCAAAGGTCCAGATTTTCCAACAGGGGCAATAGTCTCTGCTGGCAAAGAGATGCGTGATGCTTATGAAACAGGCAAGGGCAAGGTTACAATAAGGGCAAAATTCCACAAAGAAGAACTCCCAAACGGCAAAACAAATATTGTAATTACAGAACTCCCTTATCAGGTCAACAAAGCAATGTTCTTGATGCACATTATGGAAGTAAAGGAAAAAATCAAGGGCGCATTAAATGATATAATAGAAATTGCTGACGAAAGCGACAAACAAGGCACTCGTGCTGTAATTACGGTTAAAAAAGACGGAGACGTGGACAGCATTATTGCTTTACTTTTAAAACACACAGAAATGGAAGAAAACTTCAACTTCAATATGGTTGCAATTGCTGGTGGCAAGCCAAAGCAAATGGGCATTATTGAAATTTTGAAGTATTATATCAACTTCCAAGTAGACGTGATTTACAAGCGCACAAAATATGATTATGACAAGGCAGTTGCCAGAGCGCATATTTTGGAAGGACTGCTTATTGCTATCAAAAATATTGATGAAGTGATAAGAATAATCAAACAAAGCGCCAGCACACAAGAAGCCAAAAAGTCTTTGATGGAAAAATTCTTGCTAAGTGATGCGCAAGCAACAGCAATCCTTGATATGAAGTTGTCAAGACTCACAAATCTTGAAACAAACAAAATAGAACAAGAACTTGCCGAACTCAACAAACTTATTGACGAATACTCAAAAATTCTTGCAAGCAAAGCAAGACAACTTGGAGTGGTTAAGAGAGAACTTTTGGATATCAAAAAGCGTTATCCTACTGAAAGAAAAAGCGAAATGGTGGCGGAGCACGAAACTTTTGTGCTTACTCCTATTGAAAAACTCATTGACACAGAATGTCTTGTTCAAGTGTCAAGCGATGGAATGAGACTCAAAAATGTTGCAATCAATGCACAAGTTAGCGCGGGCAATTCTTTTGAAAAATACAACACAACCAATGTGCTTAATAGAGATGTCTTAAAGACTTCCACAGCCTCAACAATTTATGCGTTCACCAATATGGGAAAAATGTATAAAATAAATGTAGGGGATATTCCAGTTTGCAAAATTGTTGGCAAAGGAACCAATCTCTCTCAAATCACCAAAGCAGAAATCAATGAAAAAATAGTCAACATATTTGATGCCAATGAATTTAAGGGTGACGGAGAACTCCTGTTCTTCACAAAGCAAGGTTATATCAAAAAGTCGCAAATGAGTGAATATGCGTCAAACAAACCTGTTATTGAAGCAATAGGGCTTAGAGATTTTGACAGAGTTGTGGCCGTTCAACCAAACTATAACTCAAATGGTGTCTTAATGGTGAGCGAACTAGGTATGTGTGTTTGTGTAGAATACAATTCTGTTCCGCTTCAAAAACGTGCAGGGACAGGTGTTATTGGTATGAGTTTGAATGACAAAGATAGTGTAACTTTTGCAGGTCAAGTAAATCTTCAAGACAAACTTTTGCTTGTGACTGACAACTCAAATGCAAAACGTGTGTCACTCAATGAGTTTGGCGTAAGTGCAAGAAACAGAAAAGGCTTGAAATTGGGTGTTGGTGATGAAAAGATAAAATACGTTGTGTCGCCTGTTGTTACTGGTGAACTTGTGGTTGAAGACAGCAAGGGCAATCTTTATCACAAGGACATCAACGAAATTCCAGTTGCTACAAGGACTGGTGCTGGCAAACCAATTATCAAAAACAAACAACTGCAAAAGATAAAGACTGTTTGTTTGTATTTAAGTTAGAGCAAGGGGGGGCAAAAGTAACGGTTGCAAGCAACCGTTTGACTTGTCCGCAAGCGGACAAGGGGGCACGCCTTCGGCGTGCGCTTTTGCCCCCAAATTCAACAAAATTCAACAAATTTTTAAAATCACTTTACAAAATATATA
>CAYQCO010000049.1:0-5302 GCA_964416085.1 uncultured Lachnospiraceae bacterium
GCAATCAACCACAAACTATCTAAATCTGGCTCAACTTTTCCGCTTTCCCAATAAGAAATTTTGCGTTGAGTTGTGTGCAAAAATTGTGCCAGTTCACTTTGTTTTAAACCTGCACTTTGCCTAAACTCTCTTAAATTGATCGCAAATTTGTTTTTCATTATATATATTTTAGACAAAAATTATCTAAAATACTTGACATAGACAAAAAATGTCTATATAATATAAGTATTAATTACAAAAGAGAGGTATTATCAAATGAAAGCAGGAAAATGCCCAAGTTGTGGGGCTAATATTTCGGT
Organism: uncultured Lachnospiraceae bacterium; assembly: GCA_964416085.1. GTDB lineage: Bacteria > Bacillota > Clostridia > Christensenellales > UBA1242 > Onthoplasma. The sequence goes on from CAYQCO010000049.1 coordinate 300, forward strand.
AGATGAGTCAAAGGAAGCCGGAGTTTGTGAGTTTTGTGGAACTCCATTTGTAACAGAAAAAGCGATTTCAACAGTAACCAACAACACAACAACTACTGCACAGACAATCAATTATTATTATTCATCTGCGCCAGTCAATACCAATTCAAATACAAATAGTTCAGTTAGACGTCCACCAAGACCAGAAGTTAATGTTTTTTTGGCTATAATTCTTTGTTGGTTGTGGCTCATTCCAGGGATAATTTATATTTCGTCAGTAAAATCAGCACAAAAAGAATGGGATGCACAATATAGAAGAAGATAACAACAAAATTTAATATTGAATTTTTGACATAATAAAAGGGCTGTCAATATTCTTTTCAGCAAAAAATTGAAATTTTTGACATTTTTTTTGAAATTTGTTTGACATAATATTTAAAAATATTTATTATATAATTATAAAAGGAGAGAATATTATGGCAAAATCTAAACAAAGAGCATACTTTGGACTTGGTTGGGTTGTTAGTTTGATTCTAGCAATTATTCCAGTTACAAACGTAATTCTTGGAATTGTTGTAAGAGCACAAAGAGGCAATATTTTAGGTCTTGTTTTGAATATCATTTTCTGTCCGGTATTCTATATTATAGATATCGTAACAATGATTGTTCAAAAAGATGTCACTGTTCTTGCTTAATAAAAAAGGGGGTTATCCCTTTTTTTTGTTGCTTTTTTGGGGGCGGTGGTGTATTATAGTGTAAGGGGGCGGAATGACCCGTTGGCCGAAGGTCAACGGGTGGAATTGCCGATAGGCAATTCAGTCGGCGGCCGCCGACAATTCCGCCCCCGTCCTAATAAACAAACAAGTTGATTAGAGCATATAAAAAATAAGGAGAAAATTATGGATTTATTGATTTTAGCAGGTGGAATGGGAAGCCGTTTTGGTGGTCTAAAACAAATTGAACCTATACACAAAAATGGCGAATTTATTATAGATTATTCTATATTTGATGCAATCAAAGCAGGTTTTGACCGAGTTGTATTCTTAATCAAGGAAGAAAATTACGATATTTTTAGAGAAACAGTTGGCAAAAGAGTTGAAAAACACATAAAAACAGATTATGCTTTTCAAAGTTTAGACAAGTTGCCAAAAGGGTATAAAATTCCAGAAGGGAGAGAAAAACCTTGGGGAACTGCCCACGCAATTTTGTGTTGCAAAGACAAAATTCAAGACGATTTTGTGATTATTAATGCAGATGATTTTTATGGAAGAGAGACGTATCAAGTGATTGCAAATGCCATAAAAAATATCCCACACGACAACACATATTTTGGTGTTGGCTACAAGGTTTGCAACACTTTGACAGAGAATGGCGCGGTAAAACGTGGCATAATGCAACTAGACAAAGACAGCAATATGACAAGGCTTGATGAATCTAGCATTGAAAGGGTAGACGGTAAAATAGTTGCGACACACCTTGCTGGCGGTGAGCCGTTTGCAATCCCGTCAAACACTCCTGTAAGTATGAATGTTTGGTCGTTCAGTCCAAAGATTTTTGCGGCATTAGAAAAAGGTTTTAAAGAATTTTTGGATAATATGAAAAATCCTAAAAAGGATGAATATTTAATTCCAGATGTTATCAATATGCAAATAGAAAACAAAGAAATCCAAGCAAAAATACTAGACACACCGGCAGTTTGGTATGGTGTAACATATAGAAATGACAAGGATATGGTGGTTGATGCAATCAATAAAATGGTTGAAGACGGAACATATCCAGACAATTTGTGGTCAAAAGATTAGCATTTTGCTAGTCTTTTTTCATATAAAGAATTATGAATGAAAGTATGTATTTTGACAAAAATGCTTATATCACAAGAGTAAAAGTTCAAGAAAAGCCAAAGGTGGATTTGCAACATATCGAAAAGGTGATATATCCAGTCAATTATGAAAATATGCCCGAGCATTATGACAAAAATATGTTTAAAGATAGGTGCAAAAAAACGCCACCACCTCCAAAACCTAGTTTTGATATAACAAAGTTGTTGCCACTATTGTTGGGGAAAGGGGATTTGTCCAGTTTGCTGCCAAGTCTTTTGTCTAATATGGGAATGGGGAGTGATGTAATGCAACTAATAAAAAACTTTGCTCCAATGAAAAAAGTTGAAGCAAAGGTTGTTGATGATTTTGAAAAAGATAGCATTTCGAAATATCCTAAAATAGAATAGTTATTTTAAAACGTGTTTAACATTCTTTTTTGTGGTCGGTTTGTAGACTACAATTTTTTTGCCAATTTGAGTAACAACGTCACTTTCTGTTTTGGTGGCAAGTTCACTAAGTTCGTCTTGTGTGAGTTTGTCTTGGCTTGGATTTAATGTAATTTTTACAAGTTCTCGTGAATAAAGTTCAACTTTGATTTGGTCAATTACACTTTCGTCAAAACCATTTTTGCCAACCCATACAGTTGGTTCGATTGTTTGTGCAAGGCTTCTTAGTTTGGTTCTTTCTTGTTTTGTTATCATATATTTCTCCTTTTTTAAGTTTTTCGTAGGGATTGGGGCGGGGCATAAACTGTGCACTGACGTGCACTGTCGCACCCCAATGGGTGCGACCATTTTGCCTATCGGCAAAATAGTTTATGCCCCAGTTTATTAATCAACGAGTTCAAATTCAAGGCTACCCATACAAATAGTGTCGCCATTTTTGGCACCCATTTTTCTCACCTTATCCATAACACCGTCTTTTTCAAGCCTGTATTGGAAATATCCATTTGATGCTGTGTCCGTAAACACAATTCCACGTGCCAAATTCTCAATATAACCACCAGAAATGCGATAAGTGTGCGCATCTTCTTTGTCAATATTTAGGCTGGTTGTGTCTTTAACATAAAGACAATCTTGCTCGACTTCGATAGGCTCACGATTAGGGATAACAGACAAGTTGTTGGCAATCAAAGCAAGCAATTTGTCAATATTTTCACGAGTGATAGAACTGATTGGCAAAACTTCGCCCTTGAATTTGGTGGCTTGCCTAAATTCTTTGATTTTTTCGTCTGGATTTTCTGTCAAATCAAGTTTTGTAAAGACCACAATTTGTGGAACGTCTTTTAAACTTGCATCATATTTAAATAATTCGTTGTTGATAATTTCAAAATCTTCTGCTGGAATGTTGCCATAATAGCCACTTCCGTCAATAACGTGCACAAAAAGTCGAGTTCTTTCAATGTGTTGCAAAAATTGGTGTCCGAGTCCAGCGCCTTCACTTGCTCCTTCAATAAGTCCGGGAATGTCTGCCACAACAAAACTTCTGTCATAATATTTCACTACTCCAAGATTTGGATTGAGAGTGGTAAACTCATAATCTGCAATCTTAGGTTTTGCATTTGAAATGACGCTAAGAAGTGTGGACTTGCCAACATTTGGCTTGCCAATAAGCCCAACATCAGCAATAGTTTTTAGTTGAAGAACAACATCAAAACTTGGAATTTTTTCACCCAACTGACTAAAATGTGGTGCTTGTCTGGTAGGCGATTTAAAGAAAGCATTTCCCTTGCCACCTTGACCGCCTGGGAGCGCTGTGTATTCATATCCGTCAGCATACATATCCGCCAAAACTTTGTTGGTCTTTGCGTCAAGGATAACAGTTCCGCAAGGCACTTCAATAATTTTGTCAACACCTTTTTTGCCGTTGCACATTTTTCCGCTTCCGTTTTCACCATTGGTTGCAGAAAACTTTTTTTCATACATAAAATCAATCAAGGTGTTTTTTTTGTTTGTGGCCCTAAAAATTATTGCGCCACCATTTCCACCATCACCGCCATTTGGTCCGCCGTTTGCTACATATTTTTCTCTGTGAAAACTAACAGCACCGTCACCGCCGTTGCCAGATTTTATATTAATTTTTACTTTGTCTAAATACATAATGCCTCCTTTAAAAAAATAATTAAAAATTAAATAAAAAATAAAATAAATTAAAATTAATTAATAAAATATTAAAAAATTCAATAAAATACTATTTTTTAGTAATTTTTTTAATTTTTTTATTATTTTTGCAAATATTTTTTAATGCACAATTTTCGCAATTTGGATTTTGGGATTTGCAATGATATCTTCCAAAAAAAATCATTTGATGATGAAATTTTATTTGTCTATTTTCTTCAATAATTTTTTTAAGATTTTTTTCGCAAATTTCTGGTGATGAATTTTGTGGTGTTAAGCCCAGCCTTTTTGAAACTCGCAAAACGTGTGTATCAACTGCAATGGATGGAGTATTAAATATTTCTCCCACAACAACATTTGCCGTTTTTCTTCCAACTCCGCGAAGAGTGGTTAGTGTGTCAATGTCAGTTGGAATTTCGCCACCAAATTTTTCTACAATATCTTTTGTCGCATCAATTATTGCCTTGGATTTTGAGTTGTAAAATCCGCAAGAATGAATTGTCGCTTTCAATTTTTCTTCGCCAAGTTCAAGCATTTTTTGTGGAGAAGGTGCAAGAGCAAAGAGTTTTTGGGTCACAAGGTTTACTCGCTTGTCTGTGCATTGGGCTGACAGGATAACTGCCAGAAGCAACTGATATGGTGTTTGATAGTTCAACTCGCAATGTGCATCAGGAAACATCTCATCAAGGCAATTTAAGATTTTGTCCAAATTTTTTTGCATAATTCATTATATAATTATTTTGTGCGAATGTCAAGATTTATTACAACAATCTCTTTGTGATTTCTTTGCCGTTTAGATATTGTATGTTGAATATTCCTTTGAATGTCGATAGGTGAAGTTGGTTGATTATCTTAGGTGCAATGCTTGCAAGTCGAATGTCAATTTTTACTGACACTCCGCAAGACGATGACAGGCTTCGTGGGGTGTTGACGACAGAACAATACAAACCATAATTTTTTATGGCGCGGAAAAAATTCATTGTGTCTGTCCTTGATGTAAATACTACTATTGTCCAATTCATATTTCTCTCCTATATTATTGTATTTTAATATAAGAAAAAAGTTTATTGCTTTATTAGGTGGGGGG
>CAYQCO010000050.1:0-5279 GCA_964416085.1 uncultured Lachnospiraceae bacterium
GCATTTAAGTTGCAATCTCTGTTATCCGCCAGATACACTCGCTTCGCTCGGTATGACACACCGCTTTGTCACATCGAAATTTTGTATAGCAAAATTGAGTATGTCTGGCTTATGAATTAGTATTGCACATTTTATTTGCCGTATTAAACTTTCAGCCAGATACTCACACCTTGCAGGCTCGGTATGACATTTGGGGGTTTTATTTTTTATTAATTTTTTTGTTTATTTTTCTTTTATAAAATATTCCGTATTTTTTCTTTGCATCAAAAGACTTTTCTTCAAATTGTGCAACCACACTATCCAATGCCCAGTGATAATCTTTTTCTGAGCCATATTTGTAGCCCAAAGATTTTAGCATATCTATTGCATAAGTTTGAGCATCACGTTCAATCTCTTGCATTGCATAAATTGTTTCGTCATCCTGTGCGGTAAAATATGACTCAAAATTCTTTTTCCACCTTTTGGCAGAAAAATTAAACCAAGAAATTTTTTCTTTGTTTATTACACTATATTGATACGCGTGTCGCCCTTCGTGAAAAATTGTCTCCATTGCAAAAAATCTGTAATGATGCTCATACAGCAAAATATCACTAATATAGAGCACTTTTCTGTTGCCGTCAACCTCAAATGTGCCAAACACATTTTCACCAAGTTTGTTGCTAATCACAACTGGCAAGGCTTCACGATGTTGTTTTTTGGCCATTTTGTTTTCAAGCGCTTGCAAAATTTTTAGCCTTTTGATTGGCGAATAATCTTGCCAATGGCACCCCTTAAACTTTGAATATACAAATAACATATCCCACCTTGTTATTATAATAACATATTTTGCTTTTAAAAACCAAATTATTTTTAAATTTGGTCTTGAAATGCGACAATTTTTGTGCTACAATGCCAAAAAGGAGCAAATATGGAACGTTTGATAGAAGCCTGCCTTAACAAAAACGGTTATGTTGGATTGTCAAGACTTGGCAAAAAAGCGATTGTGAAAAACGATTTCAAAGGCCGAGCAGTGTTGACGTTTGACGGCAAAAAGTATTTTTTTAAGCCATCCAGCACTTCTGGTGGAGCAAACTTTTGCAACAAAGAATTTTTTGAGTCTTTTATCAGCAAATTAATCAAACGACATATGCCAACTGTTGAATATCATCCAGCAATTTTTAGGGGGCAAATGGGTGTTGTCAGCGAGCATTGGGATGAACTTGGCAAAGGATATATGCCACTGAGCAAGGCCTTGATGAAAAAAGACAGGCACGATTGCCTTGACATTGACTCTGTTGAGGATTTTGAGGGCGAATATTTTGGTTATTGGACAAACGAGTCTGAACAAAAAGAACTCAAAAGAATTTGCACTCTTGATTGTTTGCAAACAATCCGCAAAGCACCTATTCAACTTATGGCAGGCAATTATGACTTCAAACTTTCTAATGTTGCCGTGCAATATTCCAAGAGTCGCAAACTAAAAAACTTGTTGCCTTTTGACTATGGTTTCAATTTTTACAACCTTGTGCACGTGTATTTGAATGAACTCAATCTCCCACTCACACAAGAAAATGTCGCCTATGCAATTAAGTGTCTTGTTGAAGAATATTTTGACATTCCACTTGCTTTTGGCGCGACCAAAAATTGTTCAAATTATGACACTCTTGACGATATGCTATATGATTTTTATGTTTTTGCTTGCAGCAATATTCCATTCAAAAAAAATATGCGTGAAGCACTAACACTTGTCAATGATGTGGATGATGTGCAAAAAGAAATGGAGTTTTATGGGCTAAAATTTTCACGTTATAAAAAAGAATTAATCAAACGTGTTATGGGATTTTGGCAAGACCAATATGAAAATATTTTGAAATAAAAAAAGTCCATTGATATGGACTTTTTTGTTATTCAATTTTGGTTTTATTCAGCAATCACTTCATTTGGTCCGTCAATCGCACTATCGTCATCTCCGCCACCGAACAAGCCTTCAAGAAGTTCCATAATATCAACGTGCTCGCCGTATTCTGTAAGTTCAGTATCAGTTGGAACAAGTGTGTTGTCAAAGTCATTTGAATATGCAACTTTTAGGCTAACATCAACAGTCATTTCGCCAAGCAATTCGCCGTCTTGTGTTTCGCCCATTACATATTTGAGTGCAATTTCAAAACTGCCATTTTTGTCAGCAATAAAACTGATTATAACAGTTGAATATTCAGTATAGCCTTCTTCTGTTTCTGTTTCAGTATACTTCATTGAGAAAGTTGTTTTGCCGTTTTCATACTTTCCTGAGAAAGTGAAAGGACATACACCATCTTCGTCTGTCAACAATGCTTTGAATGTTGCAAAATCCATTTCGTCAAGGCTTCCCAACACGCCTAAAATACTAGCAAGGCCTGTCTCGTCGTCAGTTGCAGAGTCGTCTGTTGGAGGAAGTTCACCAGCATCGTCACCTGTTGAATCGTCTCCGCCACCCAACATCCCGCTAAGTTGATCTAGCAATGCAACATAGTCACAATCGATTGCCATTTTGCTTGAATACAAAGCATTCAAAACTTCTTCCGAAATTTCAAAGCCTATTGTATCAGCGATTGACTCACCAATATAACGGATATCAACGCCAGTCATTTCATAATATGTGTTTGGCTTAAATGTTGTATAAATACCTTTGCCTTGCATCATAAACAATGGAGATTTTCCACTTTCATCACCTGAATTTTCGTCATCAATAAAGTAATATCCCCAATTTGTTTTCCAATCTGCTGGTTCAGTGGTCACCTCTGTGTAGTTGGAATTATATTCCTCATCTCTTGAATATATCTTTTTATCATTCGCTGCAAATGAATCAAATTCTGGATACACATCAGTGAAAGTAAGTTTTTTATAATTGCCGTCTTCAAGATAATAATATCTTCCTTCGGTAAAAGTAGGATTATCAAACCAATCGTCTGGTTCAGTTGCCATCAAAGTGAAAGAACATAATTCTGAGAATTGAGTGGACAAATAAGCCGCTATTGTATTGCTTGTAAGTTGATAATATGTATTTGCTGCCCAAGTGTCGTCTTCCGTCACTGCAACATATCTTTCATCAGTGCCGTCAACAACCTTTTTGTAAACAAATGTTGCATTGTTAAATGCTTCTTCACTTTCTATCAACACAAATTCTGGATTGCTATCTTTGTCAGTGATATAAAGGCTGATTAATTGTTTTAGTTCTGTTTCTGATTTCAATCCCAAAACTGCACAAATTTGGTTTGTGTCACCGTGGCATTTTTGAAGAATTGTTTTTATGCCAATGCTTTCGCTTTCTGTTTCACCGTCATATGTCTCGCTCATAGCAATGTCCAAGTCGATAGTCAACATATTTTTGACTGTATCAAGACTAGTTCCGTCTGGCACTTCCGCAAACTTGCCAAGTGTTGAACCCATAGCGTCATACACAGTTGAGAATGCTTTGTCTGGTGTGATACTGGTATCTTTGTCACCGCCACAACCAACAAGACCAGTTGCACAACCAAGGATTGCTGCACCTGCAAGAGTTGTCTTTAAAAATTTTTTCATAAATTTCCCTTCCTTTTAAAATTTTGGTGGTTTTGTAAAATTTATCCACTATTATACTTATGCACAACAACGAATATACTTTACAATACCTTCTACACATAGTATAACAGGGGGGGGGGGGCAAGAAGTCAAGCGATTTTAATAATTTTTTTAATTTTTTTGGGGGAATTTGTTGATTGGAGCGGTCGCGAGGCGTAGACGTGCCGAGCGGTCGCCCCCCCCAACAAAAAACGAGCACAAATATGCTCGTTGTTGTTATTTTCTATACGAATTGTCAAAATCAATCATACAATTTTCCAATTTTAGCCCCACAGTTTCAATCATTGGGAATGTTGAATAAAACAGATTTTTGATTACATCGTGATTAAGTGGCGGAACATTTGAGAAAATCGTAATACTGCCTTGGTCAAATGCACGTGCAGACGACAGCACAGTTTTTGACATTGGCATTGCTTCAAACATATCTTTTTCTAGTGACATTAGTCCTGTGACACTTTCAACAATAAACAGCACATTTTTGCCGTTTTCTGCAAGGCGTTTTGCCCTGTTGCAAGCAAGAAAGCAAGTCTTTCTTTGAACAGACGAATTCAACTCAAAATCCGAAGTAAACATTTCGGCCGGCAAAGATTTTAGCATAGCATAGTTGTAAGACAAAAGCATTGGGCACAAAAATATCACGTGGTCAAAACACCCTTTGTTGTCTGCCAAAAATCTTGTCAAAAATCCAAAGAAATCTGCTTCTTTGCGTGCATAACTAAATATTACATCGCCATATTTAATTTTTAGGTCGCATTTGTTTTCGTTTTCAAATTTCAAATCCAAATATTGAGACGAACTTGAATATGGAATTTCCGCAAACTTTCTACGCTCGCTAGAATAATCCTTTATTCTTACACCATTGACCGCCACCAATGTCGTCATAATGAGTGCTCTGTCTTCACGTATCAAATTTGCCTTGCAAAGAATTTCATCACCGCTTTTTAGGTTATACTTTGCAACAAACTTGCTTGGAACATAAACATAATCTCTTTGCTTGGTGTCTTCTGTAAGAGCACGTGGGCGCAAAGTTGCACTGCCTGTGTCGAGTTCTTCCAAATATCCGCAATAGGTGTAAGTTCCCGAGTGTTTTTCTTTTCCTGTTGGGTCAGAGTGAAAAACTAGTTGGTCATCAGTCTCATATTTGCGCTCTTCCACTGTCATCAAATCATTGATATCATTCGGCAAAAAAATCTCAACAAGTTTGTCATATCCGCCAATTTCTTTTGGTGGTCTGCCCTGTTTTGTCTTTGCGACATAAGGCTTTACTTTGCCCGCCTCAATATCTTGAATGGCAACAATCAATTCCTTTTTCTTCAAAACAGTAGGGTTAAATACACCCACTTTTCTCGCCAAATCTCTTAATTCAAAAATACTTAAACTATCTAATGTTCTCTCATCCATATCCCTATTATATCAAAAATTCAAAATAAATCAATCCTTTTTCTTCAAATTTCGACATAATTCGCCAAACAATCGCCCACAAAAAGCAATTTTTGCAAAATTCCACGCTTTTGACAAAAACTGATTGACAACCAATCGCAAGTTTGCTATACTAACAATGTTTGACTTGACAAAGCAACAACCGCAACAATTTAATATGCTGATATGGCTCAGTCGGTAGAGCGTCACCTTGGTAAGGTGGAGGTCGCGGGTTCGATTCCCGCTATCAGCTCCATTCATCAAACCCTTGAAAACCCTAGAAA
>CAYQCO010000051.1:0-5007 GCA_964416085.1 uncultured Lachnospiraceae bacterium
TTTGTCGTGCATATTTGGATGAAAACAAACCAAGTTATGAATGGGATTTGGAAACTCTCAACAAGGCTCTTGAAGACAAACTTGTTGAAAAAGGAACAAACCTTGTGACTCCACAACTTGTTGACGATTGCGATATTGAAATGGCAAGTCAAAACATCTATGACAAGATTTTGTATATTTATGAGCAAAAGGTGGCGGAAGTGTCCAAACTTGGACTAGACTTTTCTAGCATTGAACGTGCAATTCTTCTTAGAGTCGTTGACAAGTTCTGGATTGACCACATTGACGCTATGAATGTTTTGCGTAATGAAATTGGCGTGCTTGCTTATGGACAAAAAGACCCAGTTGTTGCATACAAGAGCGAAGGCTTTGATATGTTTGACAAGATGATTGACGAAATTCACGAATACACAGCATCTGCATTGTATAGACTAAAAGTAAAAATTGATATTCGTGTGCCAAAATCTGCCCCTGTTCCAACTGATACCTCGGTTGCAAAACAAGGTGATGTTAAGGCTCCAACAACCAAACCTAATATGCCAGCCAACAATTCAAAACGACCAGCCAAGGCAGAACATACAGTCGGCCGTAACGACTTGTGCCCATGCGGAAGCGGAAAGAAATACAAAAATTGTTGCGGAAAAGGTGAATAAAAAAAATAGACAAGGAAAATTCCTTGTCTATTTTTATTCATCAAGAGTTATGTCAATACGGAAGCAACCTTGTTCCATTTTGCATAGTGGACAAGTTTTTGGGGCTTGTTTTGACTTCTCTGTGTAACCACAGATGTCGCACTTAAATGCTGATGGGGTTAAGGACTTATACAACTTTTTGCCTTTCATCCTTTGGTGGAGTTGAGCAAGGATTTGCTCGTGGCTAAGTTCAACTTTTGCAACCATATTAAATAACTCGGCAATTTCTGGATAGCCTTCATCGGTTGCTATTTTTGCAAATGACGGATAAATATTTTCGCCAGAATGTTTTTCGTTTTTGGATTCTAACAATAGTGTGTCCAAAACTTCGCCACCTTGAAATGGATATCCAGCGTGAATATCTATATTGCTTGTTGCTTTGCCACCGTGCTCATTGATTGCCTCAAAAAATTGTTGTGCGTGCGCCATTTCATTTTTTGCAAGTGTGCGGATTATTAGGCTTAGATATTGCATTCCGTCTTGCAATGCTTTTTTTGCCATAAACTGATATCTTGCACCTTCTTGACATTCTGCGGCAAATGACCTTGCCAAATTGTCTTTTGTTTTACTTTCTTGAAAATCTACCATAAATTCCTCCAACAAAATATTGGACAAAAAAATTTTATTTATACTCGGTTGGGGGAAAACGGGGGCAGAAGCGCACGCCGAAAGGCGTGCCCCCTTGTCCGCGCGCGGACAAGTCAAATGGTTGCAAAGCAACCGTTACTTCTGCCCCCAGCCTATTTATTCTTCACAACTTTTTTGTTCATATGTTTAACCTTAAAATTATTGTTTAAAAAGAACTTTACAATTTCGCAAGCAGGGATAATGCTGATAGATGACAAAATGACCAACAACCATTGAGAAAAATTCAACACTTCAAGATTAAAGACAAAATAAGCAAAAGGCAAAACACACACTGCAAGATTGACGACAAAGGTTATCAAAAAACAAATGTTAAAAGTTTTGTTGTCCACAAGATTTTTTGAAAAAATTGATTGGTTGGTTTTACAATTTATACTATGCAATAATTGTAGCCAAATAATTGTAAAAAACACCATAGTCGTTGCGATATTTGGGGTATAAAGCCTTATTCCAGTGCAATAAACAGTCGTCACAATAATGAGTTGCAATATCGCCTGATAAACAATCCCAACTCCCACTTCATCCGCCAAAATATTTGTTTTGACTTTTCTTGGAGGCTTTGTCATAATGCTAGGCTCGACATTTTCCATACCCAAAGCAAAAGCAGGCAAACTGTCTGTCACAAGGTTAATAAAAAGCATTTGCGATGGCAACAAAAATGTGTAATTGGGGAAGAACAACAAGGCAAACAACATTCCAAAAATTTCCACCGCATTTGTGCTCATAAGATATTGCAATGCTTTTTGAATATTGCTATAAACTTTTCGCCCTTCTTCAACGGCAACAATTATTGAGTTGAAATTGTCGTCTGTAATAATCATATCTGCAACACTTTTTGCAACTTCTGTGCCTGATTGACCCATCCCAACACCAATATCAGCAATTTTTAGGCTAGGCGCATCATTTACTCCGTCACCAGTCATAGCGACAATTTTGCCATAATGTTTATAGGCTGACACAATTTTCATTTTGTGCTCAGCAGTAACACGTGCAAAAACTGTGTAATTTTGAACGACTTTCATAAGTTCTTGGTCAGTCATTTTGCTCAATTCTTCACCAGTGATAACCTCATCAAAACTTTTGGCAATTTTCAACTCTTTTGCAATGGCAAAAGCAGTAATTGCGTGGTCGCCAGTTATCATAACAGGTTTCATTCCTGCGCGCAAACATTTTTCGATAGCGGCCTTGGCTTCTTTTCTTGGCTCATCTCTAAGCCCAGCAAGTCCCAAAAAAATCAAATTGCTTTCAACTTCTTCGCTTTGAATGTGGGGCTTAAAACAAAATGCAAGCACACGCAATGCTTTTTGGGCCATAGCATTGCACTTGTTTGTCAGGTTTTCTATATCATAAGAATTTATTTCTCGAATTTCACCATCAATCAAAATGCGAGAACATTTTTTTATAATTTTGTCAAATGCACCTTTTGTAAAAACAGTAGGGCAGTTTGGGTCGTTTATGGTTGACATCATTTTTCGCTTTGAATTAAAAGCAATTTCATCAATTCTAGGCCTAAGAATGTTGTCATAATATTTGCTAGCATATTCAAAAATTGCTTTTTCGGTCGGCTCGGCTATAACTTGGTCGCCTTTTTTGACCGCCTCGTTGCAAAGATACATACAATTTATTAGTTGCTTAAAATTTTCGCTGTCATTTTGTGGAAAAATTTCAACAACTTCCATTTTGTTTTGAGTGAGAGTGCCAGTTTTGTCAGTGCAAATAATTTCACAACAACCCAAAGTTTCTACTGCGTGAAGATGCTTGATAATAACTTTTCGCCTTGCCAATTGCTGAACACCCAGCGCCATAATGAGAGTAATTACAGCCGGCAGACTTTCAGGAATTCCTGCCACAGCCAGAGCCACTGACGTCATAAGAGCGGATACAAAGTTGGTGTCTTTTGCAAAGAAAATTTCCAAAAAGAATATAACAACACAAACACTCAACACAATAATGGTGATAAACTTGCCAATTTTTTGGATTGTTTTTTGAAGAGGGGTAGACTCTTTTTTGCCAGTAATCAAAAGTTTTGCAATTTTGCCAAGTTCTGTGTTGTTGCCAGTCGCAGTGACAACACCCAATGCCTTGCCAGTAGCAATTAATGATGATGAAAAAAGCATATTTTTTCTTTCAGCAAGCGCTGTGTTTTCGCTTAAAATTCCTGCTTCTTTTTCAACCGCGGTGGATTCACCTGTCAAACTGCTTTCGTCAACCGTAAGACCTGCCGACTCAATAATCCTAATATCCGCCGACACAACATCTCCGGCCGAAATTTTTATTATATCTCCAACCACCAATTCTTCACTTAAAACACGCACTTCTTTGCCGTCTCTGATTACAAGTGAATGTGTGGCGGTTTTCTTTTCCAACTCATCCAAACAAGCCTGCGCTTTGTTTTCTTGAAAAACACCAATGCAAGAGTTCATAATTACAATAAACAAAATTACAACCCCTTCAATCAGTTCATAAACATCTTTGTGAACAACTGCAATGCTTATGGAAATTAAGGCAGAAATCAAAAGGATAATCACCATAACATTTTTGAATTGCTCCAAAAATTGAACAATTAATGACCGCTTTTTGCTTTTTTCAAGAATGTTTTTGCCGTTTTGTTTGAGACGAAAATCTGCTTCTTTGCTAGTTAGTCCGCCCAAATTTGTGTTTAGATTTTCAAATATTTCGTCAATTTTTTTGCTGTGCATAGTCTCTCCTATAAAAAATATAGTGGACAAAACGTGTTTTAGAACCAGCGCAACAAAAAAATACACAAGCAATCGCCTGTGTATTTTTGCCCTAGAATTATTCTTGATTGATATTTGAATTGTTGCTGTTGTTTTGTTGAGAACCCATAACATAAGGCAAGAAAGATAGCAATCCCAATGGGAACATTACAATCAACAAGTAAATTGACCAACCAAAATAAATTGAGTTGTCAAGGTCTTGATTTGCTTCGTCAACAGATTTTGTATATATTTCTTTTAGTCTGCAATATGCCAAAATGTTGAAAATGCCAAACAAAGCACCAACAATTGTCACGCAATACAAAATTCCGCTAATAAGTGCAAGAATTGCGCCGGCTTTTACAAGACCAACTCTGGTTTGTTTACTCATAATATTCTCTCCTTTCTATTATTGTAAACAAATTGTAAGAATATGTCAAATATTTTAACAAACGTGCAAAATATTTTTTAAGAATTGTATAAAAATACCAAGATAAACAAAAATAGACAAATATTTTAACCTTTTTTTCATTTTTCTATTGACAATAATTGTTTTTTGGAATATAATATAAATGTAAAAAATAAATATCGCGGGGTAGAGCAGCTCGGAAGCTCGTCGGGCTCATAACCCGGAGGTCGCAGGTTCAAATCCTGCCCCCGCAACCAAAAAGAAAAGTCGCGCAAGCGGCTTTTTATTTTTGTTCTCTTCACTCTTCTTTTTTCACTCTTCACTTTTCTTAAAATCTTCCATACGACTTTTTCAGTGAAAAGATAAAAGATAAGAGAGAAAAGAAAAGGTAAATTTTCCATTTTGACACAAAAGTATTGTTTTTATTTTTCAGATTTGGGACATTCGACCAATCTTAAATCGTCAATATTTATGCTCAATTCTTCTCCGTAGATATCTCCATTTTCATCAACATATGTAAAATCAACCAGTATTTCATTATCTA
>CAYQCO010000052.1:0-4829 GCA_964416085.1 uncultured Lachnospiraceae bacterium
GGCCATATCATCCGCCCACTTGTTGCACAAGTGTGCACCTTCCTACTTAGGAAGGCTTACACGTAATGAGTGCACAACCAACAATAGACCCGCTCAACTATCAGCCAGATACACTAGCTTCGCTCGGTATGACAATGCTTTTAAATCAGCACAATGGTGACACCGCTGTTGAGCATCCTAAGGTCGCTGTCGGCAAGCAAGTCAGAAGAATATTCAATTGCTTTTTTTCTGAGCGGATTGTTGGGGGTCCACTTTTCACAAGGCACAAAATCAGAAATTATCCCTTGTCTTTTCATTTCATTTAGCCTTTTGTGGACTGCCTTTTTTATGGCACCGCCAACTCCGTGGCTGCCATATCCGTGCACAACTTTCAAAACAGTAAAACCACCCAACTTGCAAGCGTCAATTTCGTTTTCCAGTTCAGCAACTGCCATAAGACAAGTCTGCATTTCGCTCTTTATATCAATATACAAAACTCTCATATTACACTACTATGTTGAATATTCTGTTTGGAATATACACAATTTTTTTGATTGGAGAAGTGATGTAATCCTTTACTTCTGCTTTTGCTTTTTCTTCAATTTCTTCTTTGGTAGCCGTTGCAGGAACAACAATTTTTCCACGCAATTTACCATTGACTTGGATAGGAATTTCGATTGTATCTTTGACAAGTTTCGTTTCGTCATAAGTTGGCCAAGGCTCATACGCAATGGTGTTGTTGTGGCCGAGCATTTGCCAAAGTTCTTCTGTAATGCAAGGCGCTATTGGGTTTAAGAGTTTTACAAATCCCTCAGCATATTCGGTTGGAATGTTGTTTTCTTTGCTAACTGTGTTGATGAATATCATCATTTGAGAAATTGCAGTATTAAAGTTGAGTGTTTCATAATCGTTGGTGACTTTTTTCACTGTTTCGTGATAAGCACATTCAAGGTTTTTATTTTCTCCGCCGATAGTTTTTTCTTGGAAAATTCTAAACACTCTTTCCAAAAATTTTCTTGCACCATTTACACCATTGTCATCCCAAGGCTTGCTCTCTTGAAGTGGTCCCATAAACATTTCATAAAGTCTAAGCGTGTCGGCGCCGTATTTTTCCACAACATCATTTGGGTTTACGACAAATTGTGGATAACGTTTGCCCATTTTTATTCCATTTGCGCCCAAAATCATACCTTGGTGAACAAGTTTTTTGAATGGCTCTTTGACTGGAACAAGGCCTTTGTCATAAAGATATCTATTCCACATTCTTGCATACAACAAGTGGCCTACTGCGTGCTCTGGTCCGCCAACATACAGGTCAACTGGCATCCAGTGTTTGAGCAGTTGTGGGTCAGCAAAAACTTGGTCGTTTTTGTTGTCAATGTATCTCAAATAATACCAACTTGAACCAGCGCTTCCCGGCATTGTGTTGGTTTCTCTTTTTGCATTTTTGCCATTTATTTGAACGTTGACCCAATTAGTTGCTTTTGCAAGTGGTGAGTTTCCGTCACGACAAGGCTTGTAGTCATTCAAAACTGGCAAAACAACAGGAAGGTCTTTGTCGTCAACTGCACAAGTTGTGCCGTCATCAAAATACACAACTGGAACAGGCTCGCCCCAATATCTTTGACGTGCGAAAATCCAATCACGAAGTTTGTAGTTGGTGGTTTCTCTTGCCACACCTTTGTCCACAAGTTTTTTGGTGATTGCTTTTTTGGCAACTTCTACTGTAAGTCCTGAAAACTCTTCACTATTGATGAGTTTGTAGCCTTTTCCAAGATAATCTTGTTTTTCAAAAGCGTGTTTTGATGTGTCAGCGCCGTCAATAACTTGTATCATTGGAATATTGTGGAAAGTTGCATATTCAAAATCTCTTTGGTCGTGAGTTGGCACTGCCATAACAGCACCTGTTCCATAACTTGCAAGCACAAAATCCCCCAAGAAAATTGGCACTTGTTTGCCATTGGCAGGATTGATTGCCAAAATGCCGTCAAGTTTTACACCAGTTTTGCCTTTGTTAAGGTCGGTTCTCTCCAAATCGCTTAGTTTTTCGGTTTCTTTTCTGTATTTTTCTACTTCATCCCAGTTTTTTATTCTTGGTTTTAGTTTGTCAACAAGTTTGCTTTCTGGTGCCACAACCATAAAAGTTATTCCATAAATCGTCTCAATGCAAGTGGTGAAAATAGAAAATTTGCCACCGCCAACAATATTGAAATCCACTTCAACACCAGTAGACTTTCCAATACGGTTTCTTTGCATTGCCTTGGTTGACTCTGGCCAATCAAGTTCGTCAAGGCCGTCAAGCAGTTTTTCTGCATACTTTGGCATATCAATAACCCATTGACGCATATTCTTTTTTATGACTGGAAAACCGCCACGTTCACTTTTGCCGTCAATGACTTCATCGTTGGCAAGCACGCAGCCAAGTTCTTCACACCAGTTGACTGGCATTTCTACACACTTTGCAAGTCCGTCAAGATACATTTGTTTGAACATCCATTGTGTCCATTTGTAATAACTTGGGTCACTTGTGCTAATTTCTTTGTTCCAATCATAACTCAGTGCAATATTTTTTAGTTGATTGGTAAAAACTTCTATATTTTTTTCAGTAAAAATGCTAGGATTGTTGCCAGTGTCAATTGCATATTGTTCAGCAGGGAGTCCAAAACTGTCATATCCCATTGGATGCAAAACATTGTAGCCTTGCATACGTTTCATACGGCTGACTATGTCTGTTGCAGTGTAGCCCTCTGGGTGACCAACGTGAAGCCCTGCACCTGACGGATATGGAAACATATCTAGTGCATAATATTTTGGGCGAGAAAAATCCCAAACATCAGTCTTAAAAGTTTGGTGGTCTTCCCAATATTTTTTCCATTTTTGTTCAATTTGTTTGTGATTATATTCTTTCATATTGATTCCTATTTGTTATATTTTTTGTTGTATTCTGCTATTGCTTCATCAATTACTTTTCTAGCAAACTTTGCATCTTCCATTTTGTCAACAATGGTGAGTTTGTTTGGCTCCAAATCCTTGTAAACTCTCAAAAAGTGTTGCAATTCATCAATTACGTGCTCTGGCAATTCTTTGACGTCTTGTATATAATTGTATTGTGGGTCGCCGAGTGCCACTGCAAAGACTTTGTAATCCTTTTTGCCACTATCCAGCATTGTTATGCACCCTATTGGGCGACATTTTACAAGGCACAATGGGTCAATATGTTGACTGCTCACAACAAACACGTCTAATGGGTCGCCGTCATCACAATGTGTGCGTGGAATAAATCCATAATTGAATGGATAATGTGTGGATGTATACAGCACTCTATCCAAAATCAACATACCAGTTTCTTTGTCAAGTTCATATTTGTTTTTGCTACCCATTGGGATTTCAACAACTGCCACAAACTCGTCACTATTTACTCTCTTTGGGTCTATATCGTGTAAAATATTCATAATTTCTCCTTATTTTGTTATTATAGCAAATTGTAGGTTGTTAGTCAAATTAATCTTATCTATTAACCAAAATAAGCACAAGGGCGGCAATGAGCAAAATAGTTATGATTGATGTAGCAACAATTTTGCCAGTGTGCTTTTTACTCTTGTCAAATGCAAGGCAAACAATTGCCCCCACTCCAAGTGCAATTCCTACACCTGCAACATAAGGTCCAACTTTTAAGAAAAAATTGCCTACATCATTCATAATGTTGGAAAACTTTGCAAGTTTGGACCAATAACCCGGAATGAGTTTGAAAATCAAACCAAATGTAATAATAATCAAAAAAAATCCGATTATCCAAATGATAGGCATAATAATGATACTTGCAAAAGCGAGACCGCACGCAACAGCGCAAATAATTGCAAGCACAAACAACAAGTTGCCAATTTTGCCAAGTGCGGTTGATTTTGGTTTTTCAGTTTGTGGATTTTCTATCTTTATTTCTTCCATACTTTTTCTCCTAAAATAATTATATACAACTTTTGGGTCACAAGTCAAATATTTAATGATTTTAAATGTAGATTATTTCGAGATTTATTTGTTTGTGGATAGCATATTCTATTGTGCTTTTTGTTCCGCTGGGCCTATTGTTGAACACCGCTATCAATAAATTTGAATTATCCACCATATACTTATTTCTTAGTTGCATACATCCGTCAAAATATTGTTTGTTTGACACCAAAGTAATCTTGTCAGCATTATTCAGAACATTATTGTATCTAATCGTATACTCGTCTGTCCAATATTTGTTTTGATTGATACAAGGAATTGCACATTCAAGTTTTATGTTTTTATATTTATTTCTTAATTCAAGTATCAATTCACCACTTATTAAATCAATCCCTAGTGCCATTCCGCAAATAAAATACACATATCCCATCGTGATAGCATTTTCAAATTTTTCTCTTAAAATGTTTTTTATTTTTCTACAAAACTCATCTTTTTCATCATATTTCCACGGCAAGCCATTTGGCCTATGTCCAGAAATACAACAAGTATAGAATTTTCTATTACGCATAAAATAATATTAGTATAGAATATTCTATATGTCAAGTTTTTGTATAGAAAAAACTATAAAATATTGGTATGAGAAAAGAACAAACATTTGTAGAAATATTAAAAGATATTATGATTGAATATAAACTCAATCAAACACAACTCGCGGAACTTATCAAAGTTAAACAAAGTCAAATCAGTGAGTGGTTGCACGGCAAAAGCAAGCCAGCATATGACAATTTGAGAGCGATTTGTTTGGCTTTGGGCATAAGTGGCGACAGATTGTTGGGAATTGATTTATAAGTAAGATAAAAAAAATATCAAGCGAGAACTTGATATTTTTTTGTTTTATTATTCAG
>CAYQCO010000053.1:0-3438 GCA_964416085.1 uncultured Lachnospiraceae bacterium
GAGCGGTCGCCCCTATTTCTCCAACTCAGTTATCCAACGTGGAATATTGATATTTTGTTCTTCTTTGTCGCTATATCTTCCGTGTCCAGCATACATCATTTTATATTTTAGTTTGTCAATTCTCCTTAAACTCTCAACGAGTTGTTCTTTGTTGCTTGTTTTCAAGTCATATCTACCTACTGCTATTGAAAAAACTGTATCACCAGAAAAAAGCACTTCATCAAAAAACAAATAACACATTCCATCTATTGAATGGCCGGGAGTATGGATACATTTTACCACCCCATTCCAAAGTGGAATTTCGTCATTGTCTTTTACGAAAGACAAATTGTGGACCTTAAAAGTCATTGGGCTTTTTAATAGTCTACTTACGTTCAAGACATCGTCATCCAAAAAATTCTCTGTAAGATAATTGCAAAAAATTGGCACACCCAGTTTGTCGTATTCTTCAATATACTCAATATGGTCAAAATGTCCGTGAGTAACAAACACTGCTTCAATAGGTTTGTCTGTTACATCCCTAACCATTGACAATGGGCAACCGGCATCAATTATCACGCAACTATTTGGGCCTATCACTACATAAGTATTTTGTTTCAAGTCGCTTTCTGACCACAAAGTTTTTATGGTTTCTATTTTCATTTTATCGCCTTTTCTATTGCATTCGCAATTTCTTCTCTACCTATCTTTTTGTCAGCGGATGTTTTTATCATAATATCCTTATTATGTCTTATTGCATTTGAAATATCTCTCACGCTCTTAAAATACTCATTATTGGAAAGTTTGTCCGCTTTTGTAAGCACTATTTGATAAGGGATTTCTCTTGCGGTCAAATAGTCAATCATCATAACATCCAGCGGTGTTGGGATATGGCGGCTATCCAACAGCACCAAAACAAGTTTTAGGTTGTGTGTATTGTTGAAATAGTTGTCGAGGACACTATCCCAAGTTTCTTTTTCTGCCTTGCTTGCTTTGGCATAACCATATCCCGGCAAATCGACAAGATAAAACTCATTGTTGACGTTGAAATAGTTGACGAGTCTTGTTCTGCCCGGAGTTGACGATGTTTTTGCCATACTCTTGTTGTTTGCAAGCATATTGATTAGACTGCTCTTGCCAACATTACTTCTGCCTACTATTGCTATCTGTGGCATTTCGTCTATTAAAAATTCATTTGGCTTGCTTGCACTTTTTATAAATTTGAAATTAATCATTCGCATACTGTATTCCTTTTATGACGGGGGCAGTCCAATCCGCTCGGACAGCGGTCGAGCGGATAAAACGGCGACTCTGTCGCCGTTTGGCACGCTGACGCGTGCCGGACTGCCCCCACCCTAATATTCTATCACACTTCTTTTAAATTTGCAAACAAATCAATCAAACAAATGTTTGACAAACTAAATTTTTTATGCTACAATAAGATTATGAAAACAATCCTGCACTGTGATATGAACAATTTTTTTGCATCAGTAGAGATGTTGATCAATCCATCCCTAAAAGATTTTCCTATTGCAGTTGCAGGCAATCCAATCAAGCGCACAGGCATAATTTTGGCCAAAAACTACAATGCAAAAGCCTATGGGGTAAAAACTGGTGAAGCGATATGGGAAGCCAAGCAAAAATGCCCTACTCTTGTTTGTGTCGCTCCACATTTTGACAAGTATGAAGAATACTCACACAAAGCGCGAGAAATTTATAGCCACTACACAGACAAAATTGAGCCTTTTGGAATGGACGAATGTTGGCTTGACGTAACGGCAAGTTTAAAATACTTCAACAAAACTGGCAAACAACTTGCAAAAATGATACAAGATGAAATTTTTGAAAAATTAGGTCTCACAATATCTATTGGGGTATCTTTTTCAAAAACACTTGCCAAACTTGGAAGTGATATGCAAAAACCCAAAGGACTTGTTGAAATTTCTCCCCAAAACTTAAAAGACATTCAAAAGAAAATGGATATATCTGATATGATTTTTATTGGTCGAAAAACGGCAAAAAAATTGAAAGATATGAATATTTGGACACTTTATGATTTGGCCAACTACAATCCAGTGATTTTGGAAAAAACTTTTGGTGTTATGGGCAAAAAAATTTTTGAAATGTCACAAGGCATAAACGATGATGAAATTATGGCCTTTTCAGACGAAGATACAAAAAGTGTGGGCAACGGGCTCACTGCTCCAAAAGATTTGACGACAATGCAAGATGTAAAAAATTTGCTCAGTCATCTTGCCGATATGGTATCAACTCGAATGAGACGACACAAATTTAAGGCACACACAATCCATTTGACCATAAAATTTGCCGATTTTTCTTATTTAGGCGCACAAAAAACTTATACCCAAAGTTTCTCGTCACGTGAACACCTTTTTGAGTATGCACTAAAAATTTTTCAAGAACTCACCAACAACGAATTTGAACCAATTAGAGCATTGCGAATAACTTGCTCAAAATTGGAAAACACAAACGGAGCATCACAACTCTCACTTTTTGAAGACACAAAAAAAGAAAAACTTGGCGAAGCACTTGATGCAATACGTGAAAAATTTGGTGACAGTGCAATTATCACTTTGAATGAAATTGAAGAAATTTGATTTTTACGTAGCATTATGACAAAGAAAATGGGGTTGATATGACGAGCAAAAAATTAACCCACCAATACCAACACACATCATACCGAGCATAAGCGAGTGTATCTGGCTGAAAACTCAACAAATTAATTTTTAAATAATAAAAAATCAAGAAAATGTATATAATACAAATATGAAGAAAAAAACAAAAATTTATGCAATTTTTTTAATCATTTTATTTTTTGTTTGCGAAAGTATTTGTTGCTTTTTTGCTATCCGCTCATATCTTTATCCAATCAAGTATAAAGACCAAATAAATCAATATGCAAACGAGTGCCAAATTTCACCCTATTTGGTTGCTAGTATAATCAATGTTGAGAGCGGTTTTTCCAGTCAAAAAAAGTCAAGTGCAGGAGCGATTGGACTTATGCAAATTTTGCCCGACACAGCACAATATATTTGCGAAATAAAACATATAAATTTTGACAACAAAAACGACCTATATAATCCAGAAAAAAATATAAAAATTGGTTGCTTTTATTTTAAATATCTATTGAATAAATTTGAAAATATTGGCACAGCAATCTGCGCATATAATGCTGGCGAGACAACAGTCATAAATTGGTTGAAAAACGAAGAATATTCTCTTGATAAAAAAACATTAAAAAATATTCCATATAATGAAACAAAAAATTATTTAATTAAAATAAATAAAAATTTAAAAATATATAAAAATTATAAAATTTAATTAATTTTATTCTATTTTTAAGTATTTTTCTATTTTTTCTTGCTTTTTATTTATTTTTTAATATTAATTTATTTTTATCAATTATTTTTGTATTTTAAATATTTTATTATTTATTTT
>CAYQCO010000053.1:3538-4790 GCA_964416085.1 uncultured Lachnospiraceae bacterium
TTTTTTGATTTTAAAAAACAGGATTATTAAATAAATCATCCCCAAAAATCCAGTAAATAAATACAAATATTTTATTATAAATTTAAAGCCCAAAAATGATACAATCTGATTGACGAACAATATTAAAATCAAAGACAAATTTGATGGTGAATTTATCAGTTGAAATTGGTTGAAAACTGAGAGAGTAAAACTTGTGAAAATTGTAAGGATTAAGCAAGCAAAATACAAGTAAAAAAATACAACGCTCAAATTGCCAGCACTATTTAAAAGTGGCATTGAAAAATTTGAATTTTGAGTCGTTACAACGACACATCCCAACAGCAAAAATATTGCAAACATTATTGTTGAGAGGCAAGATATTTTTTTGTTGTTTTTTCTTGTCGAAATAATTGAGTTGATTGCAAAAACAAAGTTGCTACCAAAAAACAAAATTGGATAAATTATATATTTCAAATTTTTAAAAACATCAATATTTTTGAAATTAAAACAATCAAAAAGATTTTTAAATTGGTTGGTTTGATAAAACGAATTTACAAAAAGATTTGTAAAAATTGCAAGGAGCAAAATTGGAACAAATTTTGAAAATATTTTTCTTATTCCGTCTACCCCTTTTGTCACTACCACATATGACACAACGCAAAGCAAGATTGACGCAACTGGGATGTTGAGCCCCAAAACTTCAAGCATTATATTGTCTGCCCCCGCCAGCATTGATGCACCTAGCACCAAATAAAAAATCGTAAAACATTTGTTTAAGAATTTTTGTTTTGGAAAAAGAAAATTATTAAATTCAAAAAAAGATTTTATATTGTGTTTTGTTTTAAAATTGTAAATTAAATTAAAATAAAACACGAAAAAAATCAAAAAAATTAAAATTAATATGGGAAAAATTGGATAGCAAAAAAAATGCGCAATTTCCGCTCCGCTTGCAAACCCCACACCTATTATTGACATTGTTATAAGGATTATGTCTTCTATAAATATTTTTGATTTTTCGCTCATATTTATATATATATTATTCTTGGCTGGTTTTAATACATCGCTTGAATGTTGGCGAGCGGACAAGTGGTGGGGGCAATTTAAAGTATATTGATAATATATGTCATATCGAGCATAGCGAGTATATCCGGCTTAAAGTTTAATACAGTGAGTAAAATATGCAATGTTAAATTATAGGCCAGATACACTCACACTTCGTGTTCGGTATGACATTTTTTATTTCACACATTTTATTAGCCTGTCCTATTTTCAG
>CAYQCO010000054.1:0-4697 GCA_964416085.1 uncultured Lachnospiraceae bacterium
TAGTGGTCTCCAAAACCATTGGTTGCGTGTTCGAATCGCGTCTCCCCTGCCAAAATGTCGTTTTTAGCGGCATTTTTTTGTTGTAAAATTTGCTTGGATGTGTTATAATCAAGTTATGAAAGAAGTTATAATTTATACAGACGGCGCGTGTAGCTGCAATCCCGGACCAGGGGGATGGGGCGCTATTTTGATATATAAGTCTCAAAGGAAAGAGATAAGTGGGTTCAATCCAAACACAACCAACAATCAAATGGAGTTGACCGCTGTTATCAATGGGCTGGAACTTTTAAAAGAACCTTGCAAAGTGACAGTTTTTAGTGATAGTGCTTATGTTGTCAACGCATTTTTGCAAGGTTGGGTTGAGAATTGGCAAAAAAACAATTTTAGAAATGCCAAGAAAAAAGAAATTGAAAATATTGACCTTTGGAAAAAACTCATAAATCTAAGTTGCTATCATTCAATAACTTGGCAAAAAGTAAAAGGCCACGCTGACAATGTGCTCAACAACCGTTGTGACGAGTTGGCAAGGGGAGAAGTTGATAGATATTTGGCAAGTCAAACCGAATAAGATACACAAGATATAGTGTATCTTGTTTTTTATTTACACAATATATAAAAAATCCCCATATAAAATGGGGAATGAGGAGCAAGAAATAAATTTAAAATTTGGTTCTAATTAAACCGACAACTTTGCCCAAAATAACAAGGTGGTCGGTGACAATATCATCCATAAAACTATTTTCTGGATGCAAAACAAAGTGGTCAAAACGTTTGTAATAGCGTTTTACTGTTGCTTCACCGTCAATCATTGCAGCAATAATTTCGCCATTTTGAGCAACTTCTTGCTTGCTGATTATCACATAATCGCCGTTTAGTATGCCAACATTAATCATACTATCGCCTTTTACTCTCAACATAAACATATCTGTGCCTCTAAACAAATTGTTGGAGAACATAATATTTTCGTTGATATTTTCTTCTGCAAGAATAGGTTGTCCGGCGGCAATAGTCCCCAAAAGTGGGATGTTGACATATTCGGATTCTTTGTTTTCGACAGGGGTAGGGGCAGGCAAATTTTCTGTCAGTTGAAGAGCACGATTTTTGTATGTGCCCTTGACAATGCGGTTGCTGTCTTCCAATTTTTTTAGATAATAAGAAATAGTGGAAGTTGACCTAATGTTGATGCCCTTGCAAATTTCTCTAACAGTAGGTGGGTAGCCCTTTTCGCTCAAAAATCTTTTAATAAATAAATATGTTTCATCGACTTTGTTCATAATATCTCCTTTGTTTGATGTATTTTAACATATAATTTGGCAAAAGTCAAACATTTGTTCGCGATTTTTCAAAATTTTTAAGAATTTTTTTCATCTGGGTTAATTTTTATGATATCTGCGGCTGTTTTTTTCAAATCTTCACTCATTGCCGCATAGTGTTTTTTGGTCGTATTTACATCTCTGTGGCCCAAAACTTCGGCTACAAGATAAATGTCGTTGCTTTGGTGATATAGATTGGTGCCAAATGTTGAGCGTAATTTGTGTGGTGTAATATTTTTTAGGGGGACAGCGACTTGTGCATATTTTTTGACCAAATTTTCTACACTGCGGACACCCAAACGCTTGTTTTGAATAGAAATAAACAATGCGCGCTCATCGTCAGGAAGTTTTAAAGTTTCCCTAAATTTTAGATAATTTACAAGTGCTTGTTTTACTTCGTCATTATAATACAAAATGGTTTGGTTGCCACCTTTTCTTACCACCTTAAACGAGTTGGATTTTAGGTCAAGGTCTTCAATGTTTAGACCAACAAGTTCGCTTACACGAATCCCTGTGCCCAAAAACAATATCAAAATTGCTTGGTCGCGTGGGATGTATTTTTGGTTGATTTTTTGCTGGTGGTCGCTAAAACCTTGCAACGTCTCACTTGTTTTTAAAAAATCCTTTGACTCATCACCAACAAGTCTAATAATTGCTTTGTCGTGGATTTTTGGCACTCTGACTTTGGATGCGACATTTTCTTTCAATAAATCTTTTTCATAAAAGAATTGAAAAAACGAGCGGACTGCACACAATTTTCTCTTTTTGCCAGACTCGGTATTTTCTCTAATTTTGCCGTCCATTTCATCATAACAAGACAAATAGTTGATATAGTTTTCTATCATAAAATTTGTCACTTTGTTTAGGTCCTCAATTTCCAAAGTTTTTACATTTTTTTGAGCAAACGGCTTTTCAAAAGTGATTAGGTAATTAAAAAATGTTTTTAAATCCCTTGCATAACCAAGTCGGGTTAGGGGAGTGGTTGTGGTGGACATCCCCACAAAATACACACTGCAAAAACTAGGCAATTCATCCAAAATTAAATTAAGTTGTCTCAAATTGTTTCTGTTTCTATTCAAATAATATTGATTTGACATATATGCTCCATTACAAATATTATATCATAACTATTCGCAAAACGCCAAACATTTTTAACAAATTTATATATTTTTTATATAATGTTTGTATTTTTTTTATTATTGTGCTATACTTTATAAAATTAGGAGAAGATTATGATTGACATAAATATTATTAGAAAAACACCAGAAATAGTAAAAGAAAACATAAAAAAGAAGTTTCAAGACGACAAATTGCCTTTGGTTGACAAAGTCATTGAACTTGATATAAAAACTCGCCAATTAAAGCAAGAAGGCGACAATTTGCGTGCCAAGAGAAAAGAATTGAGTGCCCAAGTGGGTGGACTTATGAAGCAAAAATTGGTTGATGAAGCCAACAAAATTAGGGCAGAAGTAGTTGATATGAACAATCATATTGATGAAATTGAGACAGAAGTTGCAAAAATTGATGCCGAAATAAAAAATATTATGATGAAAATCCCAAATATTATTGATGCAAGCGTGCCTATTGGTCGTGATGATAGCGAAAATGTCGAAAACACTAAATATGGCGAACCAAACGTTCCAAGTTATGAAATACCTTACAATGCGGATATTTTGGAGTCAATTTGTGGGCTTGACAAGGATAGCGCTGGCAGAACTTCTGGCAACGGATTTTATTATCTGATGGGCGATGCGGCACGTCTTGTTAGTGCTATGATTTCTTACGGAAGAGATTATATGATTGACAAGGGTTTCATTTATTGCATCCCACCATTTATGATTAGAAGTGATGTTGTCAACGGCGTTATGAGTTTTGCCGAAATGGATGCTATGATGTATAAAATCGAAGGCGAGGACCTATTTTTGATTGGCACAAGCGAACACTCTATGATTGGCAAATTTAAGGACCAAATTATGAAAGAAGATGCGCTTCCAATCACTATGACATCATATAGCCCTTGTTTTAGAAAAGAAGTTGGCGCTCACGGCATTGAAGAACGTGGAATATATCGCGTGCACCAATTTGAAAAACAAGAAATGATTGTAATCTGCAAGCCAGAAGATAGTATGTCTTGGTATGAAAAAATGTGGAACTATACAGTAGAAATTTTTAGGAATATGGACATCCCTGTCCGCACACTTGAATGTTGCTCTGGTGACTTGGCTGACCTAAAAGTTAAGTCTTGCGATGTTGAAGCGTGGAGCCCACGTCAACAAAAATATTTTGAAGTTGGCTCTTGCTCAACACTTGGCGATGCGCAATCTCGTAGACTTTCTATTCGTGTAAAAGGGGACAATGGAACATATTATCCTCACACATTAAACAACACAGTTTTGGCATCAACCAGAGCGCTTATTGCACTTCTTGAAAACAACTACAACGAAGACGGCTCAATCAATGTGCCAAAAGTTTTGCAACCATATATGGGCGGAAAAACAAAAATCATCCCAACCAAGCAAATTGTTAAGAAATAGGGGAATATGCTCAAAATTGCCAAAAATAAAATCTGCTCTCAGAGCCACGATGCAATTTTTGAATGAGTAATTTCACATAATAAATGCTTGAAAATTTGAACTTTTTTAAATCTACAACGACTTATAAAAAAATTGGAATTATTATATTTGCATTTGGCGGATTTTGTATAAAGAACAAAAATACTCTTGTAAGTTTGCAAAAATTTTTAAGAGTATTTTTTTTGTTTGCAAATTACTGTAAGGTTTTGCGAATAGTTGATAAATTTAAAAATTTTGTCAAAAAAATCGTCATCAAATTGAAAACAATCGTATTCCAAAATTTGACAACAATAGATTGAACCAAACAAAAAGTTATGTGAGAGTGAAGTTGCAAAAATTGGATAAACAAAGATATCAAGCAAAAATGCCCATATGGTCAAGTTTAAAAATTTTAATGAATATTTGTCCAAATAAAAAATGCTCTAAGAGACAAGTTGAAATAATTAGATGAGTGATTGGTTAAAATGTTTTTATAGACAAGTTGCAAAATTTAAACGAGTAATTATTCAAATGAAATTTGCACTGAGAGCGAAGTTGCAAAATTTTAATGAATAGTTAGTCAAATAATAAAATGTGCTTAGAGACAAGTTGATAAACTTGAATGAATAGTTGGTCAAATAAAAAACGCTCTGAGAGACAAGTTGCAAAATTTAAATGACATCTTGGTCGAAAAGTTATAGGATAAAACTATAAAAGGATGATATAAATACGATATTAGAAAAAAATATAAAAGTTGAAAAGTTTTGCGAAGAAACAAAAATTTGAAATATGATATATCAAAAATATGTCACTCTTCGTAAAACCTGTGTTT
>CAYQCO010000055.1:0-4584 GCA_964416085.1 uncultured Lachnospiraceae bacterium
GCGCTACCAACTGCGCTACACCCCGTCATCTGTATGCTGACTTTTCTATATTACACTAAAAAACAAAATATGTCAACCATTTTTTGAGATTTTTCAAAAAAAATTTATTTTTCTATCCAACTTGGCATAATTTCAAAGTGTTTTTCATTGAGATAACTCAAAAAACTATCATTTTTTAAGTGAAATTTGAGATAATATGATGTCAAGTGCATCTTTTTGTCCCCCACGCCATATTTGCCATCTCCAATAATTGAATGTCCATAATATGAAATATGTGCCCTAATTTGATGAGTTTTGCCAGTTATTAGTTCCGCTTCAATCAAACTCGTCTTTCCATTATACTTTACAAGTTTAAAATTTGTTTTTATTTCTTCATAGCCAGAAGTTTTTACTTCTGAAATAATAACCTTGCTGACATTGTTCAATTTTTTCAAGAATAATCTAGGTTTTATCTTTTCGACATCCACCTTTCCTTCACATTCAAGCAAATATCTTTTGATGATTGTTCTGTCCTTGAATGATTTCAAAAGTTCTTTTTCGGCTTTTTCATTACGAGCAAAAATCACCAAACCCTCTGTGTTGCGGTCAATTCTATGAATAGCACGCACATCGCCATAACTTTTTTTGAGAATTGTAATCAAGTCTCTATCCGTCTCACTCACGACTTCTATTCCGCATTTTTTGTTGACAACAAGAACATTCTCATCACAAAAAATTTCTTCAAACCACGGTTTTTCTTCGACATCATAATACACTTCAACATAATCGCCCACAATCAAATTTTTGTTTTCCTTAACACGTCTATTGTTTACTTTTATATCTTTGTTTTTTATTATTTTCTCTATTTGATAACTGGAAAGAAAAGGTAGTCTATTTTGGACTGCCTTGATTAAGTCTTGTTTTTCTTCTGCTCTAAACTCTTCTTTTTTCATAAGCATTTTTCATATACAATGCGCCTTGGTCTTGGCTTTGATTTGCCTCACTAATCACCCAAGGTTCAAGGTCAAATTCTTTTAAAAGTTCTACAAAATCGTCAAGATTTGGAAGCTCCTTGTCTCCGTTTGGCATATTTTCGCCGTGTGCAAGGTGTTTGACTTCTCCCTTGTCATTGTAGTTTATTGTGTAGGCGTGGAAATGAATATATGGGAATTTTTCGCCTATTTCATCCTTGATTTTTTGGAGTTTTTCTCTTAAAATTTCCTTGGATGTTATCGAGCCAAATTCTCTTGCGTGCAAATGAGCAATATCTATACAAGGATAGCAATATTGACAATTTTTGCATATCTCTATTATTTCATCAAGTGAACCAAGGCTGGCAGTTTTTCCGCCAATTTCTGGATATAATCTAACATTGCCCATATCAACCTGAGAAGTGAGTTCATTAATACCGTCAATAAGTTGTTTTATTGCAATCTTTCGCCCATTTTCCGTATTGTCGTGTCCACCACCAGGATGAAAAATTATTCTGTCAACGCCGACAGATTTTGCAAGTTCTATCCCTTGTTTCATACTTTCTTTGCTACGCGCAACCACATCTTGATTTTGGCTTCCAAGGTTGATGAAATATGGTGCGTGGATACTCAAAAATATGTCTTTTTTGTTATGCTCTTTGTAATATTCTTGCATAACTGGTGACATCTTAAATCCATAGACGCATTGAATTTCAAATGCGTTTAGGCCTTGTTCATTTAACCAATTAAATAGATTGATGTTTTTACCTTTGTATGCTGGTGGTGTGCCAGCGACTCCAAATTTTGCTATCATATACTCTCCTAACGGGGGCAGTCCGGCCCGCATTTATGCGGGCTATAAGGTGGCCTTGCCACCTTATGCACACAATGTGTGCGGGACTGCCCCCTACATAAACTTCCTAAAAAATCTTTCTCTAAACAACACTCTTTTTGAGTTGTTCAATTTATAACTATTTTTGATTGAGTCATCAAAATATCCAACAAACTTTCCAACCACTTTTTTGTCCGAAATAATAGTTGCATCTTGCACATCAAACATCAAGTTTTGATTGACCATTGAAAAAGTGCCAGCGATAACCGTCTCTCTATCAAAAATCGCATAGTTTGAGTTGATATGCCCGTCATAAAAATAACAACTTGCCCCAACACTTGCCAACTCTTTCACATAAGAACGCGAAGTATAATATCCAAATTGTTTGTTGACTTTTGAAATCATAATTTGAACATTTACCCCAGATTTCATTGCAAGTTTTATCGCTTCCAAAACTGAATCGTGTGGGATAAACTTGTCAAAATGTAAAATAATGCTAGATTTTGCGCTAATAATCGCTTTCAAAATAAGGTCAATAAAATTGTTGTTTATCGAACTTGTCAAATATTGATATTCGCCAGATTGAATATTGTCAAAGTTATATTTGTTGACCTCAAAAAACTTATTGGTTGCATAGGTTGTGTCTTGGTGCGCTTCCAAATCAATAGTCTTAATCAAATCACCACCAAATTTATAAAACAAATCAAAATAAGTGATATTTGCTTTTCGTTTTTCCTTGCTTGTAGAATAAAGATAGCAAACTTTGCCGTCAATAGAAATAATGTTTTTGTTGTTGTGATAATAAGTATTCATATTGTTGTGCTTGTTGATTTTGCAAACACGAATATGATTGCTTTTTAAATCTTTTAAAAATGCTTTGTCTTTTACAGATTTTTTTGTATAAACAACCTTGACCTTTACCCCCATATTCGCCTTGTCAATCAAAGTTTGAGTAACAACATCTTTGTTTAGACTATTCATAAAAATTTGTGTGTCAACAATAACAAATTCCTCTGCCCTTTCAATGTCTGACAAAACTGAATTGTTAAACTCTTCAAGCGAACTCAAAATTTCAAGCGAGGTATTTTTGTAAAAATTTGTGTTGTAACTTGCTTTGGCAAAATTAATCAAATCACAACTAGAAGTTTTGTCGTCAACCTTGTGCTCAACCAAATCCTTATAGATTTTGTCTTCGTGCTCTTTGGTTGCCAAGTCTTTTTTGATATACCACTTGTCGCTAAAAAACAATATGTATGGCAAATATGCAAAAACGGAAGCAACGGCAATCATTACTCCCCAAAAAATAATCTTTTTGCTACTAGATTCAAACATAATAATGCTAACAAACATCAAAGCGTTTAGCACAAATAAACAGATAAAAAACGCAAGCATACAAATATCCTCGCAATAATTATATCAAAGAGCAAAAAAATAATCAAACAAATTTATGCTCATTTAAAAACATTGACAAAATTTTATCTTACAAAAAAAGTCGTTTGTCGACAAAATAAGACATTTTTCGCTACACAATTTGTTTTGAAAAACTTTCCAAAAGATTTATAATGGAAATATAAAATTAAGGGGGGAAATATGAGAGTAAAAAAGACAAAAGGCACACTATATATGCTTGCAAGACAAGCCAAAAATAGAATGAGAAACTATTCAAGAGACAAAAGTATTTTTGAAAATATGCAATACATCAATGCCTATGACGAGCACGACCAAATGCTATACAAAAAGATTTGTCGTATGATGGAAGAAGACCGAATTGTAATCAATCCTATCAACGAACTTGTGGACAAAAAATATTATGATACATTGTCGCTCGAAGCAAAACAAAAATACATATTTGACTTGTCTGACAAATACAAAGAAATGAAAGACAGATACATTCGAGAACACGCCATAATGTCAAGATGTGTGTAAAAAAATGCCTAAAATTTTAGGCATTTTTTCTATATATTGTGTAGTCTTAAATTTATCTACACAATATTTAGTTTTCAAAATATGGTTTGTCTTTATATTTTTTGTTTAATTTTTGCTGTTTGAGCCAAATCTTCATAACCCATTTATGTGGAAGCATTTTAACTAAACGCACTTGTGAGCGAGCCTTAAATCCGGGCACAATCACTTCTTTTCTTTTCATTGCTTTTTTGATAGCATAACGAACAACTTTTTCTGCTTCATACATAACAACATATTTTGTTACGACATCGTGCTCAGTTGCTTTGGCCCTATCAAAAAATTTGGTCTTGGTCCAAAATGGACAAATGCAACTAACAGAAATTTTTCTGGCTTTCAACTCTTGATTTAATGCACGAGAATAAGACAAAACAAATGACTTGGTTGCACCATAAACCGCAATATAAGGAATAGGTTGAAAACCTGCAACGGAAGCAATTTCAAGCACCCTTCCCCCTTCGCTCATATATGGGAGAGTGAGTTCAGTTATTTTCACTAGTCCTTTGCAGTTCAGGTCAATCATATTGGCAGTTGCGTCTACTGGGATTTCATCAAAACGACCAAACTTGCCAAATCCACTGCAATTTACAAGCATTGTGACATTGACTTTGCTTGTTTTTAACAACTTTTTATACTCTTCAAAGTTCTCATCAACTGTCAAATCCCACGCAAAATATCTAAACTTGGTTTTTATTTCGCTCGCAATTTCTTCTTGCATCCCTTCTTCACGAGCAATTCCCCAAATTTCATCAGCGCCAACACTATCTAATTGGCGAACAAACTCTCTTCCTAGCCCTGATGATGCACCAGTTACAATTATTACATTTTTCATATTTACTC
>CAYQCO010000056.1:0-4552 GCA_964416085.1 uncultured Lachnospiraceae bacterium
TTTGTCATACCGAACACGAAGTGTGAGTGTATCTGGCTTGCGATTGAGTATTGCTCAGTTTATAGGCTGTATTAAACTTTTCGCCAGATATACTCGCTGTCGCTCGATATGACAATTGGGTTGTTATTTATATAGGGGCGACCGCCAAGTCCTTACACCAACTTGTCGACCGCCCCTAAAATCACTCTTCATAAACTTTAAGTTCTTGAATTTTTTGTTTCAAAATTTCAAGGGCTTTTTTTTCAATTCGAGAAATATAACTACGCGAAATGTTGAGTTTTTGCGCAACTTCTTTTTGGGTGTAGGCAGGTGTGTTGTTTAACCCATAGCGAGTTGATATCACAAAGTATTCGCGCTTGGTGAGATAGTGCTTCATTATTTGATTGATTTCTTCCATAAGAATTGTTCCGCTGACAGTGTTGAATAGTTTTTCGGCATCGTCTTCTGGGATTATTTCAAGCATTGCAATGTCGCTGCCGTCTTTTTCCATTCCCACAGATTCGTCAAGACTTTCAACCGCTTGGTGTTTTTTACTGGCACGCATAAGCATAAGAATTTCATTTTCAATACAACGTGCTGAGTATGTAGAAAGATTGGCACCTTTTTCGGATTTGAAAGAGTTGATTGCCTTGATTAGCCCAATGCAGCCAACCGAAATTAAGTCGTCTGCTTCATAACTTGAAGAATATTTTTTGACAATGTGAGCAACAAGTCGCATATTGTGTTCTATAAGTTGTTGGCGTGCTGATTCGTCACCTTGTTCCATTAGGGCAACGAGTCGCTCTTCATCTTCTTTTTTTAATGGTTGCAAAAAAGATTTGGCATTGTCCACATAAGCATAAAAACAGTTGATTTTGGATAGAAATGTTGCTATACACTCAAAAATCATAAGACCTCACTATACAAGTTTATGATTGAAAAGGTTGATTTTTGCTTGTCCGTCAAAAATAGGGGGGCATAAGCGCGCGAATTCCAAAAGCCCTTACACCGCTTTTGAAATTCGCGCCCCCTTGTCCGCGAGCGGACAAGTCAAACAGTCACAGTGTGACCGTTGCTTATGCCCCCCCCCTAAATAAAAATAATGCAATAAAATATTTGATTTTTTCAAAAAAATTGATATAATCAATTAGAGGGAAAATATGACAAGACAAGAGAGAATAAGAAATTTTTGCATAGTAGCACACATTGACCACGGCAAAAGCACATTGGCCGACAGACTTATGGAGCAAACCGGCACAGTGGAAAAACGTGATTTGAGTGCACAAATGCTGGATAGTATGGATATTGAAAGAGAAAGGGGTATCACAATCAAACTCACCCCAGCCACAATGAAATACAAATATAATGGCGAAGAATACACACTCAACTTAATTGACACACCAGGACACGTGGATTTTAGTTATGAAGTGTCCAGAAGCCTTGCCGCGTGTGAAGGCGCAGTGCTTGTCGTGGATGCAACACAAGGAGTGCAAGCCCAAACACTTGCCAATGTGTATCTTGCTTTTGATAGCAAACTAGAAATTTTGCCAGTAATCAACAAGGTTGACCTGCCAAGCGCCGAACCCGAAAGAGTGGTAAAAGAAATTGAAGATATAATAGGCATCCCAGCCGATGAAGCACCATTTATTTCAGCCAAAACAGGACTAAACATTGACAAAGTGCTAGAAGATATAGTCAAAAATGTTTCAAGCCCAAAGGGTGATGAAAATGCACCACTAAAAGCACTCATTTTTGATAGTTATTATGACAGTTACAAGGGCGCGGTCAGTATGGTTAGGATTATTGACGGAAGCGTAAAGGTGGGCGACAAAATATACTTTATGCAAACCAAAAAAGATTTTGAAGTGACAGAAGTGGGGATTTTCAACCCAAACAATACTCCAACCGAACAACTTTCTGCTGGCGATGTTGGATATATTTGTGCATCCATAAAAACTGTTAGCGACACAAAAGTTGGCGACACAATAACCTTAAAAGACAATCCAACCGCAAAAGCACTTGACGGATACAAAGAAGCAACACCAGTTGTTTTTTCAGGTGTGTTTTTGGTGGACGGCAGCAAATATGAAGAACTCAAAGAAGCACTAGAAAAATTGAAACTTAATGACGCATCTCTTCATTATGAAAAGGAAACAAGTGTGGCGTTAGGACACGGATTTAGATGCGGATTTTTGGGACTTCTTCATATGGAAATCATCAATGAAAGACTAGAAAGAGAATTTGGACTTGAAATCATCACCACAGCACCAAGTGTTGAATATAGGATAACAGAAAATGGTGGAGAACCATATATCATATCCAATCCAAGTTTTATGCCTAATCCTGCCAAAATCCAAAAAATTGAAGAACCAATGGTAAAAATGGAAATCATAACTCCGCCAGAATATATTGGCAACCTTATGGATTTGTGTGGGGATAGACGTGGAGAGTTTTTGGATATGCAATACCTTGATGAGTCAAGGACCAAGTTGAAGTTTGAAATGCCACTCAATGAAATAGTGTATGACTTTTTTGACAAGGTGAAGAGTTTGTCAAAAGGTTATGCAAGTATGGATTATGAAATTTCTGGTTATAAAGAGAGCGATTTGGTTAAACTAGATATATTGCTTAATGGCGAACCTTGTGATGCACTGTCACTTATTGTGCATAGAGAAAAAGCATATGCTAGGGGCAGAACCTTGTGTGAAAAGTTGAAAGAAGTAATTCCTCGTCATTTGTTTGAAATTCCTATCCAAGCAAGTATTGGCGGAAAAGTTATTGCAAGAGAAACAATAGGCGCTCTTAAAAAAGACGTGCTTGCCAAGTGTTATGGTGGAGACGTAACAAGAAAGAGAAAGTTGCTTGAAAAACAAAAAGAAGGCAAAAAACGTATGAGAAGATTGGGCAGTGTGGAACTCCCTAGTGAAGCATTTGTGTCAATTTTGAAACTGGATTAATGGGGGTGGGGCATAAGCGCACCAATTCCAAAAGCCCTTACACCGCTTTTGGAATTGGTGCCCCCTTGTCCGCAAGCGGACAAGGCAAACGGTCACAGGGTGACCGTTGCTTATGCCCCCCCCAGCAAAAAACTTTTCAATTTGTTTTGACATTTGAAATAGATAAGAGTAAAATATAAAAAAGGGGTAAAAATGGACAAGCAAAATAAGTTGGAGCAAATAAAGAGTTTGCTCAATCCAAAAAAGAGAAAAAGAGAGAAAATCAGCAAAAAAGTTGCAAGAGAAAACAAGTATAAAACTTGGGAAATAAAAACAGTGCAAAGCGGAATGGCCAGCCCATATATGGGATTGTATGTGCATATTCCTTTTTGCAACAAAAAATGTGACTATTGCGACTTTGTGTCATACTCAATGGACGAAGAAGCACAACATAGATACCTTGACAATTTGCTCAAAGAAATTGATATGGTATCCCTAAAATTTTCTGCCAAAGAGTTTAATAGTTTGTATATAGGTGGCGGAACTCCATCTTTCGTGTTTGACGGATTTATTAGAGAACTTAGCAAAAAAATCTTTTCATCATTCCATTTTATAAAAGGTTTTGAATATACAATAGAAGTAAACCCATCAAGTGTCACAGAAGCCAAATTGTTTGAATATATGCAAGCAGGTGTCAATCGTATAAGCATTGGTGTTCAATGCCTTGACGAAAGAGTCTTAAAACACGTGGGCAGAATTCAAAGTTTGGAAAACATTGACAATGCTTTCAAATTGTTGCACAAAATGAAATACGTCAATATTGGCTCAGATGTTATGATTGGTCTTCCACATCAAACAATTAAATCAGTAAAACAAACTATTGATTATTTGCTTAAACAAAATGTAAAACACATTTCAATTTATACTTTGCAGATAGAAAACCATACACTACTATTTGATAGGGTCCAACAGGGCAAGGTAAAACCACTTGATGACGACACTTGCTTGAAAATGTATAATATGGTGTATAAGATGCTCAAAAAAGCAGGCTTTATTCGTTATGAAGTATCAAACTTTGCCAAACCAACTTTCGAGAGCCAACACAACTTCAAGTATTGGAACGAAGTGGAATATATTGGCCTTGGTGTGTCAGCACATAGTTATATCAACAATTATAGATACAGCAACACCAAGAGTTTGGCTGAATACATTGACAAAATTGAAGCAGACCAACTTCCAATAGACAACAAAGAGTATTTGAACTTTGAAGAAAGACGAACAGAAAGAATAATGCTTTCTCTAAGAATGGCTACTGGTCTTGATTTGGAAAAGTTTAAGCAAGACTTCAAAGAAGATTTGTTGAGAACTCACGCAGAAGAAATACAAAATTTGTTGAATATGAAAATGATAACAATAGACAACGGATTTTTGAAGATTACAGAAGATTATTATTATGTGTCCAACAAAATTATATTGGAATTGTTATAAATAGTGCAAGAATTGTAATGGTTGTAATATAATGAATTATTATAACAAATAATATAAGAAGTAGTATTATGCTGCTTCTTTTTTTTGGGGGGGGCGACCGCTCGGCACGTCTACGCCTCGCGACCGCCCCTTATTTAATCGGCTGTATT
>CAYQCO010000057.1:0-4528 GCA_964416085.1 uncultured Lachnospiraceae bacterium
AAACACTTGCATTTTATTTTCAATCTGCATATAATAGTGTTAGCAGTCTTGAAGAGAGAGTGCTAAAAAGGAAAACAAATGGAAGAATTCAAAAGCAAGCGAAAGCGAGAGATTTTGCTTTATGCGGTTGATGAGTATATAAGAAGTCCGCAACCAATCACAAGTGGCAGTTTGTCAACGCATTTTGCAGACGTGTCAACGGCAACTCTTAGGAACGAACTCAACGCATTGGAGCAAATGGGGTATCTCAATCAACTGCACACTTCTGGCGGAAGAGTGCCAACCAACCTTGCGTATCGTTATTATGTCAACAACATTTTGACGGACAAGAGTTTTACGACGATTGATTTCAAAAAGGTCAAAGACAATTATGAGAGCAAGAGTGTGAGTTTGATTTCAACCCTGTCAAGTTTGGCAAGAAGACTGAGTAGGGTAACAAATTGTCCAACAGTGCTTGTTCAAAGCGGACTAGAAAACCTAACCATAGTGGACATCAAAATTATTCCGCTTATCCAAAAAGACGCACTGCTGTTGGTAGAAACTGTGGCCGGCATTATTGACGACAACATCAGTCTCAATCCAGAAATTGACCGAGATGCGTGCAAAGATGCAAGTGACTATCTAACATCGCATTTCAAGGGCAAGACAATCAAATATTTGGTGGACAACATAGGCGATGTGTGTATGCGAGCAGGGGCAGAAATGTGGACATTCAAAACTCTTATTGATTGTGTAACAGACGCGCTTTTGAACGTTGTCAAGACAAAACTTGACGTCAACAACGAGACTCCGGCCAAAATGCTTAGCAACCGAACAACCAAAGAGTATGACGAAGCAAAAGATATTTTGGAGTTTTTGGAAGACGAAAATGAAGTTATGACAGCAGTCCATACTGACGAGTTTGATTTCAAGATTGGCGAAGAAGCAGGCGACAAACTCAAAGGCGGAATGGTGATGAGTGCACCAATAGTTATCGACGGAGTCAACATTGCATCACTTGCAGTTGTTGGACCAAAAAGGATTGACTATTCTTCACTTGCCACAGCATTAAAGTTTATTGTAAGCCAAGCCGAAAATCTAAACAAAAAAGGAGATTAAATGAACGATATAGACAAGACAAATGCAGACGAGTGCCTAAACGAATTGTTTGAAGAAGACACCGAAAGCACAAAAGAAGAGCAATGCGAATGTCAAAAAGATTGCAACGAAGAATGCAACTGCAAAGAAGAATGTAGTTGCCAAGACGAGCAAAAAGACAACTGCGGATGCAAAAATGGTGAAGAATGTAGTTGTGGAGACGACTGCACGTGCGGTGAAAGTTGCACCTGCCAAAAAGAAAACCAAAATGACGGCGAAAGCGAACAGGCCGAGCAACCAAACGAACAAGACAGACAACCAAGCGATACGGCCTTTGAGACACTTCTTAGACTTCAAGCAGAGTTTGACAATTATCGCAAAAGGACAGAAAAAGAAAAAAGCGAGATGTATCACCACGGATTTGTTGATGCAGTGACCGACTTCTTGCCAGCCCTAGATAGTTTCAAGATGGCAAAAGAATACATCACTGACAAAAACACCCTTGTAGGTATTGAGTATATCGAAAAAGGCATTTTGCAGACACTCGAAAAAATGGGTGTAACAACAATAGACGCCACAGGCAAATTTGACCCAAATTTCCACACAGCAATAGACACTTCATCTGACGAAAATTATGAAGAAGGCGATATTGTCAAAGAGTGCTACAAAGGTTTTAAAATGGGCGACAAAGTCATCCGTTTTAGCCAAGTTATAGTAAAAAGATAGACTTTTAACATTTTTATAGCCAAAAATGTAACAATACAAAATCAATAATAAAGAAAAAAGGAGAAGAATTTATGAGTAAAATTATTGGTATTGATTTAGGCACAACAAACAGTTGTGTGGCAGTTATGGAAGGTGGCAAGCCAACCGTTATTGCCAATAGCGAAGGTGGAAGAACAACCCCAAGCGTAGTAGGATTTAAGGACAACGACAGACTAGTAGGCCAAGTTGCCAAACGTCAAGCAGTTGCCAATCCAGACAAAACAGTTAGTTCTATTAAAAGAGAAATGGGAACAGACTACAAAGTAACAGTAGACGGCAAAGGTTATAGCCCAGAAGAAATTTCTGCTATGATTTTGAGCAAACTTAAAAAGGATGCCGAAAGTTATTTAGGCCAACCAGTAACCCAAGCAGTTATCACTGTTCCAGCATATTTCAACGACTCTCAAAGACAAGCAACCAAAAACGCAGGCAAAATTGCAGGCCTTGAAGTTTTGAGAATAATCAACGAGCCAACAGCGGCAGCACTTGCTTATGGCCTTGACAAAACAGAAAACAAAAATCAAAAGATTTTGGTATACGACTTTGGTGGCGGAACATTTGACGTATCAATTTTGGAAATTGGTGACGGAGTGTTTGAAGTTCTTTCAACCAACGGCGACACACGTCTTGGCGGAGACGACTTTGACAACAGAATTATGGAACTTTTGATTGAAGAATTCAAAAAGGAAACAGGCATTGACTTGTCAAGCGACAAACTTGCCAACCAAAGACTAAAAGAAGCAGCAGAAAAGGCAAAAATAGAACTTTCAACTCTTACTTCAACAACAATCAGTTTGCCATTCATTACAGCAGATGCAACAGGTCCAAAACACTTGGAATACACACTTTCTCGTGCAAAGTTTGAAAGTATGATTAGCGATTTGGTAGAAAAATCTCTTGAATGTGTCCGCAAGGCAATTTCTGATGCAGGAATTACAAAGAGCGAAATCAAAAACGTTGTTCTAGTTGGTGGTTCAACTCGTGTTCCTTGCATTGTTGATGCACTCGAAAAAGAAGTAAATATCCAACCATTCAAAGGTATCAACCCAGACGAATGTGTTGCTGTCGGTGCCGCTATCCAAGCAGGTGTTTTGGCAGGTGACGTAAAAGACGTATTGCTCCTTGATGTTACTCCATTGTCACTTGGAATTGAAACATTGGGCGGCGTGTTTACAAAATTGATTGAAAGAAACACAACAATCCCTACAAAGAAGTCACAAGTATTTAGCACAGCGCAAGACAATCAACCGGGTGTAGAAATCCACGTTTTGCAAGGCGAAAGACCAATGGCTGACCAAAACAAAACTTTGGGCAAATTCCAACTTGTAGGAATTCCACCAGCACCAAGAGGCATCCCACAAATCGAAGTAACATTTGATATTGACGCCAACGGAATTGTAAACGTATCAGCAAAAGATTTGGGCACAAACAAAGAACAAAAAATCACAATCACAGCATCAACCAACCTTACAGAAGACGAAATTAACAAGGCAGTAAAAGAAGCTGAACAATTTGCCGAAGAAGACAAGAAAAAACGCGAATTGATTGACACTCGCAACACACTTGACGGAATGATTTTGAATGTTGAAAAACTTGTAAAAGAAAACGGCGACAAACTTGCCGAAGAAGACAAGACAAAACTCAACAATGCGTGTGAAGAAGCCAAAAAACATATGACAAGCGAAGACCTTGAAGAACTTAAAAAGGCAACAGAAGACCTAACCGCTGTGTCAAATGAAGTGTTTAGCAAACTATACGCAAATGCACAAGCACAAGCGCAACCACAACAAGAAGAACAACCAAAGGATGACGACAAAAAAGACGGCGACCCTGAAATAGTTGTTGAATAATAAGGTGGCATAATGGCAAACAAAGACTATTATGAAATCTTAGGCGTAAAAAAGGGCGCGAGCGATGACGAAATTAAGTCCGCCTATCGCCAAATGGCCAAAAAATATCACCCAGACTTAAACAAGTCGCCCGAAGCAAGCGAAAAGTTTAAGGAAATAAACGAAGCGTATTCTGTATTAGGTGACAGCGCCAAACGTCAAAACTATGACCAATATGGCTCGGCTGACGGTCCACAAGGTTTTGGTGGTGGCGGATTTAGTGGCTTTTCTAGTGAAGGCTTTGGCGGTTTTGAAGATATATTCAACATATTTTCAAACTTTGGCGGAAGAACTGCAAAAACCAAAAAACAAGAAGTCGGCGCCGACCTTATGACCAATATTACAATAAGTTTTGAAGAAGCCGCTTTTGGTGTGGAAAAAGAAATTGTAATCAACAGACACGAAAGATGCGATGCTTGTAATGGCACTGGTGCCAAGGCTGGCAGTGAAACAGTCAAATGTAAAGATTGTGACGGAACAGGTCAAGTAAAATTCACTCAAAATACATTGTTTGGCAGAGTAACCAATGTGGGTGAGTGTAGGGCCTGCCGCGGAACAGGTAAAGTCATTAAGGAAAAATGCTCAAAATGTCGTGGCAATGGACTTATCAATGTCGCAAGACATATTAAGATAAAAATCCCTGCTGGCATTGATGATGGTCAAACTCTAAAAATGCGTGGCGAGGGCGAGCAAACCGCCTCTCGTGACGGCATATGCGGAGATTTGCATATCAATGTCAAAGTGCAACCACACAAATTGTTGGTTAGAAAAGGCTATGACTTGTATGTTGACTGCTA
>CAYQCO010000058.1:0-2533 GCA_964416085.1 uncultured Lachnospiraceae bacterium
CTATTTTTTGCACTCACCTAAACAATGTGCACAATTATGAACACAAACCTTTTTGTTTCCAATATTAATCACTGCCACGACAAATATTGCGAATGTAACAGCCGCGACAACAATATGTCCACCAAACAAATTATACACCACAAAAGCAAGCAAATATGCCAAACCAAATTGGCAAGCGAGCGAAATTGCGGTCCACTTCCATCCAATTTCTTTTATCATAACTGCGAGATTGGATATACACGGAGCATACAGCAAGACGAACACCAAGAAACTAAGCCCTGATGCAAAATCAAAGCAAATCAAACTTGCAGGAATTGTCAAACTATATATTAATTCTGCCAAACTTGATGCGTGGTTGAAAATCATCATTGTTGACACAATCAACTCTTTTGCCACCAGCCCAACAATCAAAGCGCATACTACTGCTTGCGAGCCAAAACCCAATGGTTTAAACAACACATTAAATTTCCCACTCAACAAATAGAGTATAGATGTTTCATATTGGCCTGTATACTTAAAACCAATATTTACATTTGACAGCAGCCAAACAACCACACTCATTGACACAATTATCCCAAAAACCTTACTCAAAAACGTTCTAGTTGACTTAGCGCTTGTCTTGGATACATCTTTGAGTTCGGGAAATTTTAGCGGTGGAAATTCTATAAGGAAGTTGGAGGTGGAACTTTTTAGGCAAGTTTTTTCAAAGATTATCGACAAGGTAAGCGCCCCCGCAATCCCCAGCAAATACAACCCCACAATCACCCAAATATTGTTTGCCCCCAAAACCGCCGACAAAATCACCGAATAAATTGGCAACTTGGCCGAGCAGGACATAAACGGAGTTATCATCACA
Organism: uncultured Lachnospiraceae bacterium; assembly: GCA_964416085.1. Lineage (GTDB taxonomy): Bacteria > Bacillota > Clostridia > Christensenellales > UBA1242 > Onthoplasma. Next base: position 857 of record CAYQCO010000058.1, read on the forward strand.
GTTTTTATTCTTGAATTTTTGTCTGGCATATTTTTGGCCGTAACGCTTGCCGAAGTATTACATCCAAAACCCATAAGCATTGTATACACGCATTTGCCATTTAAACCAAGTTTGTTCAAAAAGTCATCCAACATAAAAGCGAAACGTGAGATGAGTCCGCTATTTTCTAGAACAGACAAAAAAACATAAAGCAAACACACCTGTGGCAAAAAAGAACACACAGCAAGGCAAGCCGACATAATTCCTTCATCAAACAGCGCCAAAACAAATTTGTTTGCAGTTACATTTTCCAACAACCGATTTAATGGAAAACGAATTATTGAATTTAGCACAAATGTTATTCCGCTTGAAAGTTTTGGTCCAACCGCAAAAAATATTATATATAGCGACAAAAACATTCCAATCAAAAAAGTTATTGAAAATACAATCGGATTTAATATCCATTTGTCACTTTTTGCCTTGCCATAAACATAACTATCTTTTTTGACAACACAACAATTTACAATATCCAAAATATTGTCATAAATATTTTCTGGCGACATTTCTTCAATCAATTCATAACTTGAAAAATTTAAAAAATCTTTTTTGCACTTATCCTTTTTTGCATCAAAAATTTGACAAGGAACACCAAGCATTTTGCTTAGTTTTGTTATATCAATATCTCCGCCATTTTTTTTGAAATAATTGTAATTATTAATAACAACTTTGATTTGAAAATTATATTTTTTTAGTTGCATAAAAAGATACAAATTTCGCTCCAACGTGCTAGCATCAACAATATACAAAATCTTTGCATTTGGATTTTTTAACAGCAAGTCCTTTGCAACTTTTTCTTCATAACTATACGAGTTCAAACTATACATCCCCGGCAGGTCAACGACTTCAATCTCTTGTCCAAAAAAATTAATTTTTTTGCTCTTGCCCTCGACGGTTACTCCGTGCCAATTGCCTGTATGTTCATCGCTCTTTGTGAGATTGTTGAACAATGTGCTTTTGCCAGTGTTTGGATTTCCAACAATAAAAATTTTTTCCATACATTTCTCCTATTCCATCAAAAAAATACTTTTGGCAATATCTGTTTTCATTGCAAAAAGCGAGTTGAAAATTTGCACCAAAATTGTTTTTTTGAGTGGCGAAAATTTGTGCACGACAACATTTGCATTTTCAAAAAGCCCAAGTTCTCTAAGTCTCAAATTAATTTTTTTGTCTGCAACTTTTACCGATTTAATTTTATATATTTTTCCTATTTTTGCATCAATTAAATTCATACATATTTTATATATGCAATCAAAAAATCACATATAACACAAAAAAATAATTAAAAAATAAAAAATATTATTAATTTAAAATTTGCCTATTTTTAAGTATTTTTTGCACTATTTTGTCATTTTATTAATAGTTTTTAATATTTTTGATTATTTTTAATTAAATTTATTTATTTTATATTTTAATTGATTTTTTTGTATTTTTGAATATTTTTTATTTTAATTAATTTGTTTTTATTTTTTTGTGTTATTTATTATTTATTTTTTATATTTTGCAAGTTTTAATTTTTGTTTTTTATATTTTACGAGTTTATATTATTATTTTTGCAATTTTTGATTGTTTACATTTTTTTATTTTTTTTTAAATTTACGATATTTGTTTTTCAGCCAGATACACTCGCTTCGCTCGGTA
>CAYQCO010000058.1:2633-4455 GCA_964416085.1 uncultured Lachnospiraceae bacterium
CAGATACACTCGCTTCGCTCGGTACGGCAAGCAACAAAATTGAAAAAAATTAAAAAAACATTAAAATTCGTTTGCATTCTAAAAATATAATTGTTATTATATAATAAATAGTTGCCACTTTTTGTAAAAAACAGACTTTTTAGAAAAAATTAAAGGGGGTTATATGGACACTAGAATAATTTTTGACGAAGCAAAAAACGGAATTTGTGAATTTTTTAAAGAAAATTATGACGGCTTTGACAGCCTTCTTTTGTCTCATTTTTTAAACCGCTCCAACGATTTTTTAAACTACAACGAAGAAGGTCGTGTTTACAAACCGAAAATAATTTTTAGCAACAATATTGACGGGATTATTAAAGCCGTTCCAAAGACACAAAAAATTGAGTTTTTTTCTGACGACAATGCTTCAAATTTCAACCAAAGACTGAAACCTATCATTGCAATTTCTGGCAACGATTGGTGCATATATATTGAGCAAAAAGACGGCAAAATAAACTATGGCATTTGCAAGGTTATGAACAGCATTAAGGACAAAGATTTGTTGAGCCTTATTGAGAGCAGCAATTATTTGAAAGAACGCTCAGAAAAAATTTTTTGCATAGTTGTCAAGTGCCAAAATTTTTATACTATGGATATGTTTTCCACCAAAGGCAACAGGCTCAGTATCAACCTATCTTTTAATAGCGACAAGCATTCTTCGAGCAATGACGACATCACGCAATTTGTCGATGCAACTTTTTCAAAACTCAGGACAACAAAAGAAAAACTTGCCACGATAAAAACAATGTATACAAATATTTTGACAAAAGTTATCAACGAAGTCAACGGCGCAATTTGTGTGGTTGTTGACAAAGAATATAAGGACAACGGATTTTTTGATGACGGAATTTGGTTGAAAGAGCCAATTTCTTTTAAGTCACTTTTTATCAATTCAAAATCTTATAGCGAAGAAAAACTTCAAGCGTTTGTAAAACTTTTTATTTCTATGCTTGACTTTGACGGAATAACCATTGTTGACAACTGCGGACAAATTCGCGGTTACAACATTTTTGTCGAGACAGACAACAAGCGAAACAAATGTATTGTTGGCGGTGCGCGAAAACGTGCGGTCTACACCATTCTAAACAGCAGGCGAAAACACATAGTTGGAGTTTATTTTCAGTCACACGAAGGCGAGATTTTTTACAAATCAATCAACTCCCCTACAACCAAGAAAAAATCCAAGAAAGTTCAAGCCGGCAACACTTCACCTACCGTTGCGGACACCACAACCAATCCAAATGTTGATATCGCTCCACAGCAAGAAGCAAGCAATGACGAACAATCTAAATAAAAAAATAGAGTATTTGAGACAATCAATCTAATAAAGTTGTTTAACTTTAAGGTGTGTTTTAACAATACTCTATTTTTATTCTTCAAAACCAAAAATTTCGTTTGGACTTATATCTAGCAATCGACAAATTTCAATTATTTGCAAATAATTCAACTCAAAAACACCATTTTCAAATCGGCTGTATTGCTGCTGAGTCATACAAAGTTTTTTGGCAACATCGCTTTGGGTCAAACCTTTGTATTTCCTTGCATATTTGATATTTTCACCAACTCTTTTTGCTATTTCCATATCAATATTTATACCAGAAAGTGATGTAAAATACTTGACATACACCACTTTGTGATGTAAAATAAATTAACATATTGGGGGAATATGTTATTTAAGGAGAAAATATTATGAAAGTTTTTAAAAAAATTGCCTGCTTTATGCTAGTGATTGGTTTAGTTTTGACTTCTGGCATTTTTGTTGCTTGCGGAAAGGAAGAAAAAA
>CAYQCO010000059.1:0-4398 GCA_964416085.1 uncultured Lachnospiraceae bacterium
TTTTTTGGGTTTTTGATTGTCTTTTCCAAAAAGTTGGTAATGTCGCCGATTGTGTTGAGTTTCACTGCCTCTTCATTTGGTATGATTATATGATATTCGTCTTCCAAAATCATCAAAAGTTCCACAACATCAAGGCTGTCAGCGCCAAGGTCCTCAACCAAACGTGATTGAGAGTTGATTGTTTCCGCCTTTTTGCCAAGTTTTTGAGCAATCATTTTAATAACTTTTTCTTCCATATTTATCTCCTTTATACATTATATTTTAAGCGATTTTAATTCAAAAGTAAAGCAAAAATCAAACTTTTGCAAAATTCTATCAATTTTCTCACAAAATTACACAAAAATATGATAATTTGACAAAATTTTATTTTTATTTTTTAATATTTTTGATTAAAATTTTTCTATGAAAATTTGCAAATTGTCTGTCGCTAGTCTCACAGAAAAGATTTTAGATGTTGCAATATATCAAAAAGTTGTTGTGGTTTTTGACAATCAATTTGGCCAAAACCTTGCCGAAGATTTAAGGCAGAAATTAAAGAAAGACACACAATTTTTTGCTGCCAATTTTTCAACTCCGCACATTGACGAGTTGTTGATAGGTGCTAGATGTGTGGTTGAAATTTTGGACAATGACAACTATTTTTCTTTGACCCAAAAACTTGACAATGCGATTTTGTTGAGTGTTGCTCACAAGACCGCACTTGCAAAAATCAATAGCCAAATTGTGTTTGTAAAAAGGCAAAAAAATCTTGCCGACTACCTCTTGATTGCCAACAATTCAATAGAAAATATTTGGCGAGAAAATTGTGGCTTTTTGAGTGGTGAAAACCACCTAAAAATGTTTGATGAAAAGCACAAAATTTTCTTTGACAAAAACACAAACAATACAACTTTTTTGTCAAATATTTTTGTAACCCCAGACATCTTGGAAGAGATAAAAAATGTAAAAAATTTGTCCATATATTTATATCTTAGAATTGTTGCGATAGGCTTTTTGTTTTTGTCATTTTCAAGGAATTGTGTCGCACAAATTGATGTGTATAAAGAGTGTCCAAATTCAATAGAAAATATCAACATTTGTCATCAATTAATGACCAATGAAAGAGTGACATTTTTACTCAAAAATCAAAACAAAAATATCAACAAAATAATGAGTAAAATTATTCAAAAAATCAAATTTAAAAACAATACAAATATTAATAAAATAAATACGGAATTAATAACATTAAAAAATAATGCAAAAATTAAAAAATATGACAATTTGCTTAAATATTGCTATTTTTTCGGTATTTTTAATGCAATTTAATATAATTTTTATTTTTTTGCAATATATTTTTATTTGTTGTTTAATTTTATTCTTATATAATTTATTTTAATATTTAATAATTTTTCATATATTTAAGTTTAAAAATTTTATTATTTATTATATTAATTTTTGTATCAAAAAATTGTTTATTGATTTTGCAACTTTTATGATTTAATGTTGGTTTTTGTATTTCAAATTTTAGGTTTAAATTTTTTTAATTTGTCCAATATTATGTTGGGAGAAATTATGAAGATTGTGCCAATAATTTTTTTGATTGTTTTGTGTGGAACTGGGTTTGTCTTTTTGCAAAAAGGAAGTGTAAAAACAGAAGAAGAAAACGAATATTTTAGGATACATATTGTTGCCAATTCCAACTCAAATTTTGACCAAGAAATGAAGTTTAAAATTAAAGATGCGGTGGTGGAATTTTTGACACCATATATTGCTGAGAGTGAGAATGAAGAAACTTGCAAAGAAGTGGTGAAGTCCAAGCAAAATGTTTTGTCATTTTTGATTGATGATGGGTTAAAAAAGAATGATGCAAATTATTCTTGCAAGGTGGATATTACTCGCAAAAAATTCCCAACAAGATATTATGAGAATGTGGTTTTGGATGAAGGCGAGTATGACTGTATTTATATTGAATTGGGCGAGGCAAAAGGCGACAACTGGTGGTGCGTTGTTTACCCACCTTTATGTTTTGTGAATAAAAATAAATCGCAAGAGCAAGATATAGTATATCAATCAAAAATTGCTGAAATTGTAAAGCGATATTTTTGATGTGGAGGAATTATGAAAAGAAAAATTTTTGCTATTGTGATGTGTTTGGTTGTCGGAGTGTCTGTCGTGTGCGGGATTTTGGCAACAAGGCACAAAGATTTGCCAACAAGTGTTGCCGGAATTGAAGAAGTTTATGCTGCCACTGCTGACACCAAAGAAGTGCAAACGGTTTTGAAAAAATGGGGCTATTATACTGGCAATGTAGACGGAATAAATGGTCCAAAGACTATTGCCGCCGTCAAAAAATTCCAAAAAAAATACGGCCTCACTGCTGACGGAATTGTGGGTCCATTGACTGCTGCAAAAATGGGACTAAGTGTAAAAAACTATTCAAGCGCATCAAGTTACTCTAACAATGATGTTTATCTTCTTGCCAAACTTGTTTATTCAGAGGCAAGGGGCGAGAGTTACAAAGGTCAGGTTGCAGTGGCTGCTGTGGTCTTGAATAGGGTAAAAGATTCGCGCTTTCCAAATACTATCGCAGGGGTGATTTATCAACCTTGGGCTTTTACTGCCGTCAATGACGGACAATTTGCATTGGAGCCAAATTCAACTGCTTATCAGGCCGCAAAGGATGCGATGAATGGCTGGGACCCAACTTATGGTGCGGTGTATTATTACAATCCAAAAACTGCTACAAGCACTTGGATTAGAAATACCAAAACCGTCTGCACAATTGGTCAACACGTTTTTTCTGTGTAATAGTTCTTTATGATTTTTGACAAAAAAATAAATTAATAAAAAAATAATAAAAATATTGCAAAAAATTAAGAAATATTAAAAAATACACAAAAAATTAAATAAACTTACAAAAAATAGATAAAAAATAGAAAAATAACAAAATTTTAAATAAAGGTGGATTATGGATAACAAAAAATCAAAAGGTGTTGTGGATAGAAAAATTGAAGAAAGCACAACCAAAAGAGAAAATAAAGAGCAAGAAAAAAGAGAAAAGAAAATGTCAACTGCACAAAAAATGGTGCCAGCATTAATTGTTGTAAGTGTGTCGCTCGCAATAATTTTGCTTGCCACATTGATTGCGTTTTTTCAACTTAAAGCCGACAATGAGCAAAATTCTAGAACGCTAGAAACGGTTTATGCCTCGTCATATTTTACTATGGTTGACGGAATAAACAATTTGCAAGTTGACAGTGCAAAGTTTGAATCACTGCAAAATGCAGATTCGCAACGAAAATCGTTGAAGAAAATGGAGCAAGATTGCAATTATGTTTTGTCTGGGCTAAACATCTTGCCAATCGAGGCTGAAAGTTGTATGGGGGCCACAAAATTTTTCAATCAAATAAATGGACTTTGTGAAGCGTATATCAACCAAATTGACAAGGGGCAGGATTTGACAACTGAACAAGTTGCGCTTGTGAGCGAAATGTCGTTTGTTTTGGGAAATATCAAAAGCCAATTCAACACTCATAACAGTATGATAAACCAAGTAGGTTATAGTTTTATTGATGCGTCAATTTTCAACGACAAAGGTGTCAATGAATTTTCTACCACTTTGGGAAGTCTAAAAGCGGATGATATCGACTATCCGGTTATGATTTTTGACGGACCATTTTCTGCAAGCCTTGAAAACAAAGAGATTAATGGATTGAGTGAAAATGAAATAACACGAGAAGATGCGGAAAAATATATTCAAGAAAAAGTGTTTTATGGTGTAAAAGATGTAAAAATTAACTACGTAGGTAAAACAAATGGCGATTTTGAAACGTATGACTTTAATTGTGTAGCAAACAAAATTAAGTTCGATGTTCAAATCACTGTTCGTGAAGGCAAACTTTTGACTCTTGTTGGATATGCGGATAGTCAAGATGCTGTTTTGTCTATGGAAAAAGCAATTCAACTTGCTGAAACGACAGCAAAAAGATTAGGTTTTGAAAATATGCAGAGTGTTTGGCACGAAAGCCAAGAAAATATTGCATATATCAATCTTGCGCCAGTAGTTGGTGGGGTGATTTACTATCCTGATTTGGTAAAAATCAAAGTTGATTTGGAAAATCAAATCGTGCTTGGTGTGGAAGCTCAAAATTATTGCTATAACCATACAAAGAGAAATACAAAAAATAGTATCAGTGAAAATGAGGCAAGAAGTGTGATAACGGGCGACTACCATATCAAAGATGTGAATCTTGCAATAATTCCAATGGATAATGGTGATGAGATTTTGTGCTATGAAATTGTGGCGGAAGGTATTGACGGCAATTATTATTTTTATGTCAATGCACAAAATAAGGTGGTTGAAAAAATCTTGAAAGTAGTTGATCAAAAAGGTGAAAATAAATTGATATAATTGGTAAA
>CAYQCO010000060.1:0-4374 GCA_964416085.1 uncultured Lachnospiraceae bacterium
CAATCTCAATCACATCACCAACTTTGCCAATAAAAGCAGAAATTGACGGCGAACTCTATGAATTGGAGCAACTGGACATCTCTGTCGTTGAAGGTGGACTAAATATATATATTTAAAAAGAAGTATGACTACTTCTTTTTTTTATATGGTTGGGTTTTTACGCCGGCGCCGTCAGGCCCTTACACCAGCCTGCCGACCGCCGGCCGAGTTTTTAGGATATAAAAAAAGCCAGCAATGACTGACTGAACAAATCTAAAAAAACAACTTGCATTGCCGTGAACAAACATTCCACAATAACTAATCAAACTATCTTGCAAATTGCCACCAAGGACAAAATTATATCTAATTTTTGCAATTATACGCAATTTTAGGGATTTCTTTACTTTTAGGACCACGTGACTAGGACAAAAGATTTTCCAACCAAGAAAAACCACACCATTTTTAAAAGCAATTTGTTGGGATTTGTGATTTAAACATATTTTTAGTGGAACAAGTGAGATTTTTACTTGTTCTATTATTTTTTTTGCCCAAAATTTGTCTTGCACAATGATGACAATGTCATCCATATATCTAACATAATATTTTATGTGCAATTTTTCTTTTAGCATATGGTCAATAGAATTTAGATACAAAAGAGCAAAGCATTGACTTGATTGATTGCCCATAGGGAGCCCCTTGTTTTCTTTAAAGTTGTAACTATCAATAACCTTAAAACAAAGAGCCAAAACATTTTTGTCAAAAATCGATTGGGTCAAAAGATTTTTTAAAACATCGTGGTCAATACTATTGAAATATTTTGCCATATCAAGTTTTATTATTCTGCCATTGTTGCCGTGCTTGTTGTAAAATTCTTGCATAAATTGTTTAAATCTTTTTAGTGCAAAATGAGTGCCTTTTCCCTTACGGCAAGCGCAGTTGTCATAAATAAATTTCTTTTCAAACAAGGGGGTTAAATAGTTGTCGCAAAGAGTGTGCTGGACAATGCGGTCACGATAAGATATTGCTTGAATTTCTCTTTCTTTGGGGTCATAAATCATAAACTTGTGATAACCAGTGATATTGTATTTGTTGTATTTCAAATCATAATGAAGAGCCCAAAGATTTTGGGACAAATTAAGTTCAAAATCAATAACTTCTTTTTTGTGTCTTTTGCCAAGACGTGCTTTGCGGTGCGCACGATAAAGACTTTCATAAGAAATAAGTTCTTCCCAAGTTGGCAATTTGATTTTCATATTTCCCCCTAAAAAAATGATTGCTGGGACTTTCGTCTAAAATGATAAGGTGTTCACTAGTAACAATTTATCATTCCCAGCAATGCTTTAATTTTGCCCCATCCCAAAAAGATGTGGGAAAGGTCTAAGATTCCTTTTTCTCAGGCACTCGCTCGCCACCTTTGGCAAAGCAACTGGCCATAATTTTTTTGATAAAAATGAAATAAATCAGGAACAACGCCCCCGTTTGTGTTATTAACATTGTTGTTGTTATTAGCATTGCCATTGTTGTTGACATTCCACGCGTTATTGTTGTTGTTATAATTAGGGGAACGCGACCACCACCAGCCAAAACACTGGGGCAGTTTTTCACAATCTTAAACCTATATCAACAGATTGCTCTGTGGATACCTAATTTAGTTGTGCCATAGCACGTTTTGCATCGCTGGCAACCCACTTGCCTAGATACATCAAACACTCTGCCATTTGTTTTGAAATTTGGGTGTATTGTTTCATCGTTATACACTCAACTTCATAACATATTCCAGCATAATAGTCAAGCAGGCTCAATTTGGTTTTTGCCTTTTCTTGACAAGTTCTACGCTCGGCACCAAGCGGCAAAGTGTTGGCATTATATATCAATTCTATGACATCCAAAATATAATTTTGCAGACGCACTACGAGCGTGTATCTAAATTTTTTTGGACTCTTTTCTGTCACGGTCAAAATATATTTTGCCAAATCTTTTGTTTTGGTGAACACAAACAAATCACTCTTCGATTTCACCGGCAATTTGGGTTGAAATTTTCGCTCCTTTTTGACCGGCTCTTGATTTGTTTGCGTGTTGTTTTGTTCATTTGGTTCATTCGGCTTTTCTTCGTTTTGGTTTTGCTTGTCACTCTCTTCCAAAGTGTTGACAAGCAAGCCATTCAGTATTTCTTCTTTCATTCGTTTTCTCTCTTTTTGCTCAGCGGTTGGGTTTTTACGCCGGCGCCGTCAAGTCCTTACACCTACTTGCCGACCGCCGGCCGTTTTCCCATTTTTCAACCACCGACCATTTTTGCCCTTATTTTGTGAATTTGAGCGCGATTGGTTGTTTTTAATATTTTTGTCAAGACGGCGATAAAATCGCTTGCGTCTTGCCAAAAATCGATTAATTTTGGGGATTGCAGGAGATTGTCCTTACAGGGCAATCACCAAAGCAGGAACAACGCCCCCGTATGCGACACTAACATCGTGGCGGTAATTAGCATCGCCATCGCTGTAGACATCCCACGCGTATCGGAGTAGATAATAAGGGGAACGCGACCACCACCAGCCATTGCCGAGATAGTCGGTTGAAGTTGATGTATATGCGTAATTGGCTTTGGCGTAGTCTGTGGTTTGTTTTCTTCTTGCTGTGTCGTATTCTGTTTTATCTGTTGAGAACCCGTAGGCTGCGGTTGTCAATTCTTTACGGCTAAGTAGGAATATTTTATCATTTGTATCTTCACAGATGTAGGAGTTGCTGCTATCTAGGGTGGATGCTAGGCTGTTGTCTACTTTTGTGGTTTGAATAATATTTTGTTGTGCGGTTGTAAAGGCGGTTTGTAGGAAACCATTGTTGTTATAGGTTGATACTGTTCCGGATGTACCTGTGTATGAGTAACCATTCAACCAAGCACGAATTTCACTTTCTTTGTAGTTGCTAGGATATATTGTTTTACCATCTATTGTTCTTGCTTCATATGAATTATGATAACTATGTGCATCAATAATATCTTCTGCAAGTATCATCGCTGTTGTGCCGTTGGTCTCTAAGATACGCCACTTTATTTGTTCAAGTTTGAAATAATATTCTGTGCCACTGGTGATTGATGTGCCGTCACTGAATGTGTAACTTTCTTCACTTGGATTTGCAGTGAATTTTTTGTATCTATTGCCGTTGGCATCCAAGTAATAGCCGTCACTATCTGTCTTGTTGGTTGATGTTATGCTTGCTAGTTCCGCACTTGTTGCAACCGTCTTTGGGTAGTAACCAAATAGGATGTAGTCGCCGTCGCTGTCAACGTCACCATTTGCATTGACACGAGTGTATGTGCCTGTGCTAGGAGTTGGGGTTGGAGTAGCAGAGCCACTAGACCCCACTACACTGCCCCATATTGCGTGAAGTGCTGCTGCTGTGAATGTGCTTGCATTTGCAAGTCCATTGTCTTCCAAATAATCCGCTTGGATGACTTCGATTTTGACACCAATGTTGATTGTAGCGCCCATATAATAGTCACAACCACCGTCACCTACTGTGTCCTTAATTTTTATTTGCACTGCAAATTCTTCGGTTGTAGTGTCGCTTGTAGGTGTCACTGGTGTTATGTCATAATAATATGTTATTTTGCTATCGTTGTCTGTAACAGGACTAAAACCTGTAATCTCTGCTTCAAGAATGTCTAGGTCGGTTTTGAAGTTTTCCTTACATCCAGTTGAGTGACTTTTGCCAGTCAGCGGTGTTACGCTTGCGGTCAAAGACACTCGCTTGTAATATTTTATATCACTTTTGACAGTGGCTTTGAATGACTTGTTGATTGTCTGATTTGGAACAATGTTGCTCACTGACACACTTGCATCTGTGCTGTCTGTGGCATCGGTCAACTGCAATGTGCCCATTGTGATTGTGCCTGTCGCATTGTTGCTTGCATTGAAATATGCAAATGTTCGCCCTGCCCAAATGCTTGACAATGCTATCATACACGTCAACATTATGATAACAAATTTGTTTTTAGTTTTTTTACTATTCATTTTTTACCCCTTTTATTTTTGGTATTATTGAGAAATTGACCGCTGTTTAGGCTCTACTGCCTTGTGCTAAACTCCTACCGCTTTGTCATACCAATATTCCGCCTACTTGTTGCGGAATGTTGTGTATCTGGCTGATAGTTGAGCAAGTCTATTCAAAACACACTTGCCCAATCGCAAACCAGATACGCAACATTTTGCTATTCGCAAAATATTGGTATGACACTGTGGTGGGATTGTGCTACCATTTATTAAGTGCACAACCAACAATAGTCTCTCCAAGTTATCCACAATTATGCGTGGTGTCAAAAATTGCTCTTGTGTCCCTTTTCCCCCAATACCACTATATATAGTATAGCAGGGGGGGGGGGCCACAAGTCAAGCGATTTTA
>CAYQCO010000061.1:0-4361 GCA_964416085.1 uncultured Lachnospiraceae bacterium
ACTCATCTCTGCCAAAGTGACCATAGCACGCTGTTGGTTTGTAGATTGGTTTTAATAGGTCAAGTTCTGTGATTATGTTTGCTGGACTGAAATCAAAGTTTTCTTTTACATATTTGAAAATTTCATCAAGCGAAACCTTTTCTGTTCCAAATGTGTCAATGTTTATTGAGATTGGTTGTTCTAATCCAATTCCGTAGGATACTTGAATTTCGCACTTGTCTGCAAGGTTGTGCGCAACAATGTTTTTGGCAACGAATCTTGCGTAGTATGCTCCGCTTCTGTCAACCTTTGTTGCGTTCTTACTTGAAAAACATCCACCGCCAACACGACCAACTCCGCCATAGGTGTCAACGACAATTTTTCTTCCAACGCAACCGCTATCTCCAAAGCTTCCCCATATTGTGAATTTGCCACTTGGGTTGATAATTAGGTCTGTTGTTGCTGTGATTAAGTATGCATATTCCGCAAGCACTGGAGCAACCACTTCTTCAGCAATAGTGTTTCGAATTTCTTCTTTTGTTTTATCATTTGAATGAGAAACTGACACAAGAACTGTTTCAATTCCTACTGGTGTGTTGTCATCATATTCCACTGTTACTTGGCTTTTTGCATCTGCAAAATACCCTTGATGAGTTTTTCTAAACTCTTCATATTTTCTCATAAGTTTGTGTGCGATTATGATTGGAAGTGGCATATATTCTTTTGTTTCGTTGGTTGCATAGCCATAGACCATTCCTTGGTCGTTAGCACAAACAACGCTTTTGTTCACTGCTTGGTTTATGTCTGGACTTTGAATGCTAATTTGTTTGATGATGTCAAACTCGTTTTCATATCCAATTTCTTTTAGCACCTCTTTTGCGATGCTATCATAGTCAATTTGTGCTTTGGTTGTCGCTTCTCCGTAGATAAACAACTTATTATCTTTAATGGCGCATTCAACTGCCATCATAGAATTTGGATCTTGTTTTAATGCTTCATCCAAAAAAGCATCTGCGATTGTATCGCAAGTTTTGTCTGGGTGTCCAATATTGACACTCTCACTTGTAATGATTGTTTTCATAGTTATCTTTCCTTTTACTTTTTATTTCCATAAAAAATCCCATCAATACGATGGGATAGAAAGCACACTATATCTATGACCATCGTTCCAAACTGGAGCACCTTTGATATCTAGGTTGCTGTGTGGTCATTGAGTTTGGTCTCTCGCACACTCTTTATGGATAATCATATTATAGCACACAATTTCAAAATTCGTATATGTTTTTTTGAAAATTTTTTGATTATTTTGATAACGCAACGAGCCGAACTGTGATTTTGCTTGCAAAGTATCACAAGTGAGCGAGGAAGCATTATACCATTTGATATTTTTGTAGTTTAATTTTGCAAAACGCATTTTTGAATTTGCGAAAATCAAATTATTTATAATATTAACTTGTTGGAAAATTTTCAAAATGTTTGCACAAAAAAATCGCAGAGTTTGTTCTCCGCGATTAATTACTTAAAAATTATGCTTGTCATAATATTTTGACATATAACTTATTTATTGAATTTCTCAAAATATCCATCGCTCCAATCATAGCCATATGGAGTATTTTCATTTTTTGTTAATTTTTCAGGTAACTTCAAGGAAATTGCACCTAAAATAATTCCACAACCAATGCCAACAAGCCAATGCCACCAAATTGGAGTTTTGTCAATTACAAAAGAAATAATTATGGCAACCATTATTGGTAAATATCCAAAAATAGTGGTAAAAAGTCCAGGATTGTATATTGTTTTTTTACCTTTTTCCTTAAACCTTTTATATGAAAAAATTCCGCCCTTTGTATGACCAAATATTTCTGCTAAACACAAGAATAATTGCATTATTAAAAAGATTGGATTCACACCAACGAAAAGCACCACCACTCCAAATATAATACCTATAAGATTGGTAATCATATCTGATAGCTGATTCATAGGATAACGGTCTGGAATTTCCGATTTTGCCATAATATTATACATATAATGAAATCCGCCAGGGAAACGCCATTCTTCTAACACATGCAATGGTAACAATGCCGTAGCAAATGCAAATATCTTTGTTTGCAAAGACCAATCATTCCATTTGATGATAGTAACACCGATTATAATGCCACTTACCAAAGTAATGATGTATAACCAAATATTCAACCACACCTTTAATATTTTCTTCATACTAAGCCCCTTATCTTTTATTGTTTAATTAAATGATTAAAATCCTTATTTATTGATATTTTACCATATCGTTTCAAAATCTGTATATGTTTTTTGAAAATTTGTTTTGATTATTTTTAAAAAAATTAGTTTTTCTCTCAAAATAATCTCAATCAAACACTTTTACTACAAAACATATATTAATAAACTCAACAATCACTCTTCACCTTTCACTTTTATTTTTTCACTCAAAACAAATCCAAAGAGTAAAGAAAAGTGAAATGCGAAAAAATAAAAAATAAAAGTACAAACAAAAAAATCCTCGCTAACGCTTGGATTTATTTTGTTTGGCGCAGAGAACAGGATTTGGCGTCAAAACACTCGCAAAATTCGCTAGTCCGCACATTCGTTTGAACAGACACTCTTCACTCGGTTTTTCCTTTCCCCTTCAAAACTTTGTTTCGTGGGGACCCCAAAGGTTCAAATTGCATTTATTAACTAACAAGAAAAAAAGACTATCTCTAGTCTTTAAATTTGGCGCAGAGAACAGGATTTGAACCTGCGAGGGCTTGCACCCTACCGGATTTCGAGGCCGGCTCATTCAACCGCTCTGACATCTCTGCATATAAAATTTTAAATTGTTTACTCATTCTCAATAAATCTAATAGGTCTATTAGTTGAATGAGCAACAGGGCCCCCGCAAAAGCATTTGATTTTGTGGGGAGAGGAAAAGTCAAGTGCCAGTTGTGCATTTGCGTCTAGCAAATCACTTTAAACGCAGACTTTGACGACAACCGCTCTGACATCTCTGCATAATCATTTGAAATATATCACAAAATCATAAATAAAGCAAGAAAAATCACAAAAAAAGAACTAAATTTATCAATATTTAGTCCTTTTTATTAATTCACCTCATCAAATTTTAAACCAATTTTACAACATCCAATTCTGCTCTTGCAACAGTTATTTCATCTCCATCTCTATTATAAATTGCTATTTCTACTGGCGAAGTTGAGATGTTTAAATAAATTGTGTGGCTCACCGTTCCAGAACTTTCGCTCGGCTCGATAACACCAGTGAAATTGTAGTCCGTTCCGCCCACGCTAATCGCCATATTATATGTGTCTTGACTGCCTGTCAACTCAACGGATGTGGTGATTATATACAAGCCAGCACTGTTTAATCTAACCGTATTGTTTACAAACAACATATCCGCATTTGGCGTCAGCACATTGGTTCCGGTTATTGAAATTGTCGCATCATCCGCAACCGTTTGAGAAGTGTCGTTCCTGTTTGTGCTTGCTTCCAAAGTTGCAGTTTCACCTGTCGCACCAGTTGGTCCAGTAGGGCCAGTAGGTCCTGTTGGACCGGTTGGACCAGTAGGTCCTGTTGGGCCTGTCGCTCCCGTTTCACCTTGTGGTCCAGTTGGGCCGGTTGGACCAGTCGGACCAGTTTCTCCGGTGGTTCCTGCGCTTCCTGTTGGACCGGTTGGTCCTGTTGCACCTGTTTCACCAATCTCACCTTGCGGACCGGTTGGACCAGTTGCCCCTACACTTCCGGTAGGTCCAGTTGGGCCGGTAGCTCCTACATTTCCGGTAGCACCTGTTGGTCCAGTAGGCCCTGTTGGTCCCGTAGGACCTGTTAAACCGGTTGAACCAGTTGGCCCGGTAGGTCCAGTTGCACCAATGCTACCGCTTGCACCAGTAGGGCCGGTAGGTCCGATTAGACCTTGAATACCTTGTGGACCAGTGGGTCCTGTCGCTCCAATTAAACCTTGAATTCCTTGCAATCCTTGTGGACCAGTTGCGCCAGTCAAACCTGTTGGACCGGTAGGACCGATTGGACCAGTTGCACCTGCTGGGCCTTGTGGACCTTGCGGACCGGTTGGGCCGGTTACTGATGTGAATATAATTCTATCTGTTGGGTTGTTTGTTCTAACCGTGGGTCTAAAACAACAACCATTTCTATTGTTCATACTCGCTCCTTTGGGATTAATTGCTAATCCTAACTCATAGTATGTGAAATTTAAAATTTTGTGAATATCCCAAAATCAATAGATAGGCAACAATATTCATAAGGAAAAGACTATATAAAAAGTTGTAGCAGTTTGCACATTGTTGAAAATTATATCAATTTTAGCGCAAAAAAAATAGGTAGATGGGTTGTCTACCTATTTAATATATCTT
>CAYQCO010000062.1:0-4351 GCA_964416085.1 uncultured Lachnospiraceae bacterium
TTGTTGCCATTTCTTGATTGTGGGGCAACGGCCGTTGGATATAGCGGTGTCTCAAACACCCCAGGGCATACATCGTCTTGTGTATAAGGCGTGCAAGGTGGGATAGGTGGGTATCCATAACTTGGCACCATAACATCAACATCTGCCACAACTTTCAAAACAACGGTTACACAAGCGGTTACAGAAAATGTTCCGTCAGTTGTGTAGTTGCCGATAGTAGAAGTCACACTGCCAAAAGCAACAACATTTATTGGTGTTAGTGCTGGTTGTGGCACATACATAACTACATCTTCTTTGATAGAAACCACTCCGTCAGCCGTTCCAGAAATGTTGTTGGCATCAGTATAAGTCACAACAACTGGAATATCTACTGTCGCCTGAACACGTGAGAAATTTGGTCGGTCCTCAAACCTAGTAATCACCAAATTTGAAATACTCGCCGGCTGACTTGCTGTGCTGTAAGCACTTATGTAAGTTAATGGATATGTAGGATTTGCTGGATTTGGATTTGTAATTCTCAAAGTGTAGTTTTCGAGTTGTGCTTGATTTAAACACGCATCAAAAACTTTGGTCACCTGAATACAAATTCGCTCACACAACCCATTCATAATATTGTTGGTCTGACCGGGAAACAATCCATTTCTTGTATCTGTATAAAAAGACATTTTTACCTCCTTCAACTATAACATTGTATGCAACCCATCAAATCTTTGTGAAAATATGATTGCAAAGATTAATAAAATATGCTAAAATATAATAATGAATATTTATGCAATAAGTGATTTACATTTGGATATCAACAACACAAAACCTATGGACATTTTTGGCCCCGTTTGGCAAAACTATCTTGACGATATTGTTGCTGACTGGAACGAAAAAGTGACGGATGATGATGTTGTTATTCTTGCTGGGGATTATAGTTGGGCAATGAAGTTGGAAGAAGTCATCCCAGATTTTGATTTTGTTGGCAAACTCAAAGGCAAAAAGATTATTGTTCGTGGCAATCACGACTATTGGTGGAAGAGTATTTCGCGTATTCGAGAAAACTTGCCACCAAATTGTTTTGCACTTCAAAATGATGCGATAAAAATTGGCGAATATATTTTTTGTGGCAACAGGGGATGGAATATCCCACAAGGGCAATTCAACACTGATGAAGACAAACGTATTTTTGCTCGTGAACTTGAACGTGCAGTTTTGTCTTTTAATGCTGCCAAAAAGTTGCAAGAAAATGATGAAAAAATTATATTTGTGACCCATTATCCACCATTCAATTACAAAGGCGAACCAAGTGAAATGACTCGCCTTATTGAAGAAAATGGGGTGTATAAAGTTGTGTTTGGACATTTGCACGGATACACCAATCCAGCATTAATTCACAAGAATATGAATGGGGTAGAATATTTTTTGACTTCTTGCGATATTAAGAAAAACAAACTTACAAAAATTGATTAAATGGGAACTCTTCAATGCTGTCAATGTTGTCAAAATGTGACCAGCGACAGCGATTGCAAGTTGGACCGATTTTGTAATAAAATGGAATAGAATTCATATTATGTCTCCTTATGATATAATATGTTTTTTTTTGCGTTGTTGATTGGGACGGGGGCAGAAGTGCACGCCGCAGGCGTGCCCCCTTGTCCGCGCGCGGACAAGTCAAACGGTCGCTTGCGACCGTTGCTTCTGCCCCCTAATTTGAATGAAATTGTCTATATTGCTTGACAAGAAAAATTTAAGCAACTATAATAAAAATATATGGAATTAACGAGCGGAGAAATCAAAAAAATCAAGAAATTAAAGGATAAAAAATATCGCAAAAGTGAAAATCTGTTTTTGGCAGAAGGCAAGAAGTCGTGCGAGGAACTTTTAAAGTCAAATTATCAAATAGAATACACTTTGGCATCAACTGATGAATATCAAGATTATCCCAATTTTTGCCTAATTCCGTATGAAATACTAAAACAAATTGCCACAACCACAACTCCGCAAGATGTTGTGTGCGTAGTCAAAATTCCAAAACTGTTAGATGACCCGCCGACAGGCAACTCTCTCGTTTTGGACAACGTGCAAGACCCGGGCAATGTAGGGACTCTCATTAGGAGCGCCTTGGCTTTCGGTTTTACAGACATTTATTTTATAAACTGTGCGGATATTTTTGGTGAAAAAGTTATCCGTTCAAGTATGGGCAATATTTTCAATATCAAACCCCACGTTGTTGACTTTGAATATATTGAGCAAAACAAAAAAGTAATTTGCGACAAAATGATAGGCACCAATATGTCGTCAAAAAATTTAAAAGAAATTGACACAAATGGCCGTATAACTTTGGTGGTCGGCAATGAAGGAAATGGTGTGAGTCAAAAAATGCTATCAATATGTGACGAGATAGCAACTATCCCTATGGACAATGGGGTAGAGAGTTTAAATGTGGGCATTGCAGGAAGTATTGCAATGTATGAAATTTTTAATAAATAGGAGAAAAATTATGTCAGGACATAGCAAATGGAACAATATCAAAGGAAGAAAAGAAAAAAGTGACGCACAACGTGCAAAAATATTTACAATGATGGGCAGACAAATTATGGTTGCAATGGCAAGCGGAAGTGACCCAAACTCCAACCCAGCGCTTAAAAATGCAATTCAAAAGGCCAAGGCAAACAATATGCCAAATGACAAAATCAAGGCTATTTTGGATAGGGGAAGCAACCAAGATATGTCAAAGTTTAGCGAGATTACATACGAAGGTTATGGCGTAGGCGGAGTGGCAGTTATTGTCAACTGCTTGACCGACAACAAAAACAGAACAAGTAGCGATGTAAGATACGCTTTTGACAAGTTTGGCGGAAGTATGGGGTCAACAGGCTGCGTAAGTTATATGTTTGAAAACAAAGGCCTTGTAGTGCTCGAAAAAACCGACAACTTTGACTCAGACAATGCAATGGAACTAGCCCTAGAACTTGATGCACTAGATTGTGAAGATGATGAAGTGTTTACTATCGTAGTAGAACCAAATGCTGACACAGTCGAAAAAGTCAACAATGCTTTTGCAAATGCAGGATATACAATTATATCAGCAGGTGTAGAACTTGTGCCACAAAATTATGTAGAACTAGACGAAGGACACAAAGAAACATTCTATAAAATGATTGACAAACTTGAAGATAGCGATGACGTTCAAGAAGTAATTCACAATTTGGCAGAATAAGGCAAAAAAAGGGGCAGGAATATGGAAACGAAAGAAATAAGTTCACAAGAAAAAAAATTGCTTGCAGTGTTGGAACTCTTAAACACGTGTAGAGAAAAAAACAAAGCACTGTGCAATTTGTTCAATACACAAGTTTTAAAAGCAAAAAATGACAGTCAAAATATGTCATATTGTTTGGATGCAGTGATAGAAAAACACAACGACCTAAAAGGTGTGGCGTCAGTTTTGCCCAAAAAAGCAAAAGGTGAACGTGACCAACTCATAAAAGCATCAAAACCTATTGTAAAAGATGCTCAAAAGTCTTTGGATGAGATAAAAAACGATTTTAATGATAGTTACACATCTTTCAAACAAGCACTTGATGAACCTATGGAATGGCGCAAGTCGTATAAAGAAGAAATAAAGGCTTGCTGTGACGCGTTCAAAAAGTTTTTGGGTGACAAAATGAATGACGGAATCAACAAACTTGTCAAAGGCTATCGCCAACAAGTCAAAATGATTAAGGCAATTTTGGACAAAATCAAGTCGCTTATTGAAGTATACAAACAAGAAGAGACAAAGGTTGACGAAATCAAAAAACAATTTGACGAAATAACAAAACTTGTCACGAGACTTGCAGGGGATTTAAACTCTCTTGTGGTTGCATAAGGTGAAAAATGGTAGTTTTAGGTATAGACCCCGGATATAATATAGTAGGATTTGGTGTGGTTGAAAGCGTGGGCAACAGGGTGATAGATTATGGAGTAATCACAACCCCCAAAGAAATGCCAATGAGCGAAAGACTTCTCACAATTTATCGCGCGACCAAAGAACTGGTCCAAAATTTTAGGCCAGAAGAAGTCGCTTTTGAAGAATTGTTTTTCAATCACAACCAAACAACTGCCGTAGCCGTTGCAGAAGCAAGGGGAGTGAGTGTTCTTGCTTGCAAAGAATGGACAGATAAACTCTATGAATATACACCGCTCCAAATCAAACAAGCCTTGACCGGTGTGGGTCGAGCAGAAAAAAAGCAAGTTCAGTTTATGGTCAAATCAATTTTGGGACTAGACAGCACTCCAAAACCTGACGATGCGGCCGATGCACTTGCCGTTGCCCTTTGCCATATTCAAACCAACAATATGTTAAACGACAATGGTTTTTAAAAAA
>CAYQCO010000063.1:0-4150 GCA_964416085.1 uncultured Lachnospiraceae bacterium
TGTGACCGTTTGACTTGTCCGCTTGCGGACAAGGGGGCACGCTCGCAAAAAGCGGTGCAAGGGCTTTTTTGCGAGCGTGCGCTTCTGCCCCCGTCCTAATAAATTTGTATAATTTTTTAAATTTGCTTGACTTAAAGATATTTTTCCTATTAAAATATTTTTATCAATAAAAGGAGAAAATTATGGCAAAGAAAAAATCAAAGAATACACGTCTAATAGTTAGCATTGTAGTGCTTGCATTGGCAATTCTTACCATTTGCACATTGTTTATGCCTGTGCTTACTAGAACTTGGGACACAGTGCTAGGCTCATCTTCTGCTCACTTCAAAGGCAAAGATGTAATTTCTGCATTGTTTAATGGCGAATATTCATCAGACTTGTCAGAGGCAACCAATGATTTGATTGCTCTCAAAAAGAGTGATGATGCTTCATTTGTGACCAACTTGTTTATTTGGACTTATGCTCTCACAATTTTGGTTGCTTGTGCATCAGCAGTATTTGCAGTTTTGTCAATGCTTGGTCTGAAGTTTAGTCTTCTAAACAGTGTGCTTGGAGTTGCTTTGGTTGTTTTGGCCCTTGTTGCATTTATTTGCTCATTCATTGTTGCCAACAAGTTTGGCGGACTTGACTGGGGAACAATAAGCAAAGTTAAGACAACTGCTGCTATTGGAATGTATTTGTTTATTGCCACAATTATTTGTGGGGCGACAGAAGTTTATTTGTCAAAAAATTAAGCAAAAACACCTTGAAATTTCAAGGTGTTTTTTTTATTTGCCAAACGACACATAAGCATCGCCTAGATATTTGGCATCCAGTTTTGTGTATGTGCCATACGTATAAAGAGTTGCGACACAATTCAATTGTGCCAAAAGGAATTTGGCTTCGTCCTTAAATTTTGGACCATAATCCCCATAAGTTATATTGTTTGGGAATACATAATCAAATTCATCCATATCTTTGGTGTTGCCGTATTTTCCAAACAAGCCACCAGTGTGTGAATAATACACAACTATATATTCGTCAACATAATTTGGATTGTCATAGTCAATATTTGACGGGTCGCGATATACTTGAATTTTTCTGTCCAATTCAGTAAATAGTGAGTTGCCCGGATAAAGTTTTGTGTTGTAACTTATCCCCAACAAGTCAAGAATTGTTGGCACAATGTCATAAGCCGAACAAAATCTGTCAGTTGACCTAACAGGTTGTCCATTGGCCATAACATTGCCATATTTGTCAGGGCAAGCAAGCACGCCGTCTGTGTTGGCTGTTGAGTCATATTTTCCGTCTTCGTTGTAATATCTATAACCTACTTCATCAATTTTTGCTGACAATGCTTTTGACTTGATAATCATTGGAACAGTGTTTAAATCAGTATCTGAATAATCCGAGCCACCCACACCTTTTATGGTATTTGACAATGTGTGATAATACGCATTGTGGTCGCTGTATAAAATGATTGTGGTGTTATCATACATCCCCTTTTCTTTCAACCTTTGAACCATAACACCAACCGCTTTGTCAAGACCAATTACACTTGCTTCATAATTCAACAAATATTCTTCTGTCTTACCAGAATACGCATTGCAAGCATTTTCATACCAAGTTGAATAACGAACACCTAGTTGTGTTATGTCGCCTTTGTCATCATACTTCATTTCTCGATAATCATGTCTGTCTTGATTGTTTTCACTTTTTTCGTCTGTATATGCGCCGTGAGTTGTAAGACTTGTGTAGAAGTTGAAGAATTTTTTGCCTTCTGGAAGAAATTCGCCATACTCTATTGCATCTTGCACAAATTGTGCTTCATTTGGGAATTCGCCCCATTTAAGTTTGCCGTCTTGCGCATCGTCACCAAAATACAAGTGGTCAAATCCAAGATATTCGTGCGTGTCTTCTCTGTCATAAAATTCGCCGTTGTATCCGTGATAATATCCTGTGTCATATCCCTTTGATTTCAAAATATTTGGAAGTGAAAAGCCATAATATTCTTTGGTTGAACTGCTTGCCACCTGCCCCATTAGTTTGCCTATTGGGAAACTGCCCAAAATTCCTATACCTTCACTGATATTTGTCTTGCTTTTTGAGAAAAAGTCGGTTGCAACAAAACCTTCTTGAATAAGGCTGTAAATATTTGGAGTAAGTTCTGCACTAAATGTTCTTGAATTGAATGTTCCGTCAGAAAAGCCATACCATTCTAGCGATTCCATCATAATCACAAGCACATTGTTGCCTTCGTCAAGACCAAAAACATTGCTCATTGTTTCGTCATAAATATCGCCCGACTCAAAATATGACTTGGCTTGTTTTAAGACCGCTTCATTTTTTGTGTTTGACAACAAATTCATAATATTGTTGACATAATATCCATATGTGCCTAGCGATTTTAGGCTGGCAATTTTTAACATTGTTGTATCTCGCAAAAATGCGTCACTCAGCACATAGTTTTCATCATTTATATCTGCTGTGGCCGACACTGCAATACTTTGTTGAGTGTAAACGCTAAATCCCAATCCTTGAACAATCAAAAGCACCATAACTACGAATACTGAAAAGTTTTTGTAAAATGGCATTCTGTATACTCTAAGGGATTTGTAAAAGAAAAATCCTACCACACCAACAACAACCACAAGGGCCACAAGGGCAATAATCAACCAAACATATGTAAAATCTGATGTTATTGCCTGTTTGGTTTCGTTGAACAATCTAATCATATCAAACGAAAAAACATCGCCATACAAATGATACAAAGAATAATTGACATACATAAGGACTACTTGTGCAATTATCATAACCATTGAGACAATATATTGCGCCAAATAATTGGGTATAATAAAAATCATACCCGCAAACATAAGTATCAATCCCAAATCATACATAAAATGCTTGGGCAATATGCCAATTTCTAGCATACAAAATGTCATTATCTCTATCCCTATTGTGCATATTAGATAGAACAATGACATTCCAAATTTATTTTTAAATCTTACCATTTCATTTCCCCATTCGCTTGTTTTATAATTATATATTATCTTGTCCATATTTGTCAAATAGTTTGCATATTTTTTGAGAATATGCTATCATTAAGTATGTGTTTTTGGTGGTCTAACAAAAAAATTGAATTGGACAACAGTTCTGTGATTATGACAACTGCTGTCAACAAAAATATAAAACTTGACACAAAAATTGATGTGCCAAACAATTTTGTCGGCTTGGTGTATTTTAGCGACAGATATTTGTTTACCCTGCATTCTGGCGAGCACAAATTTCAAGGCGACACTTTTTATAAAGTCATAGAAAAAAATAGAAGAAGAAACAAAAAATACAAAAAACCTTTGTATGACTTCAACATTCATTACGTCAATATGTCAAGGCAAAAAATTGACACGTCAATCTTTGTCAAAGCAACTTTCAAACAAAAAGAACAATACAATTTGAGTGCGGTTTATGAAATCGAAGATGCAAAAAAATTTGCAGACGAAATTCTTCTCACTTGGTATAAAACGACTGACAAGCGAACAGCCAAAATTGTAAAGTCAATGTTTGATGAATTTGCTTTTAGTTTTTTGCGCAAAAAGTTGAAAGATGACAAGCCTATGAATGAACAGTTGTTGTCTTGTGCTGAAAAATATTTTAGGCCATACGGAATTGCAATTCGCGACATAAGTTTGGCAAAATCGGGTGAAAAAGTGTCATCATTTTTTGACACGACAACTCCTTACATCCAAAGCGACACCCCAACATCAAACTTTGACACCCCAACCACTCCACAAATAGACTTGCCACAAAAATATTGCCCAAATTGTCAGTCGCTTGTGATTGACGGAGCGGATTTTTGTCACAAATGCGGTTATAAATTTGTAAATTTTAGATAAAATATATTTGAAATTGTTTTGTTGTGATAATTTATGCTAAAATATTGCAATCAATTTTTGAAATTGCACATCAAATTTAACTTTTGTCTTAAATTTTACAACTAATTTTTGAAATTGTATTGACTATCCAACAATTTTGATTTAAAATAATAATAGGAGAAAAAAATTATGAAATTTGACAAATCAACAGTTATTGGCACTGTGCTTGAAAAACACAAAAATGCCGAAGAAATATTGACAGGTTTTGGGATGCATTGTTTGTATTGCCCTTGTTC
>CAYQCO010000064.1:0-4115 GCA_964416085.1 uncultured Lachnospiraceae bacterium
TATTTTTTGTCTTGTTCTTCTCTCTTCATATTTTTCTCCTAATAAAATAATATTTTATTAATAAAAAATAGTCAAATAAAATTTTGTCAAATTTTGAGTTTTTTTGCAAAAGTTTGCGGAAGGAGGCAGTCCCACACACCTTTGGTGTGTCATAGGCGACTTTGTCGCCTATTGTCCGCTCGCACGCGAGCGGACTGGACTGCCCCCGTATTCCACCCACTATGCAATAATCATTCAAACAAAAAAAATAACCGATTTGATTATCGGTTATTTTTTTTAGACTAATCAAGATTATTCTTGTGTTTTTTCTTCGTCCTTATTTTCTTCTTTCTTTGGTTTTGAAGTTTTTGGAGCATTGCTCTTTGTCTTTCCGCCAAAAGCGAAGAAGCAAATTAAACCTGCAAGGATAACAAGTGAGATAACAATCAAGATAATTCCTGTTTTGTTGTCTTTCTTTTCTGTTGCGCTTGATTCGTCAACTACTTTGAAAGTAACTTTTTCTACATCTGAGTAGTTTACGTTGCCGTCTTGAGCTTTGATTGCCAAAGTATAGTCGCCTACGCTAGAAATTGTCCAAACGTATTCACTGCTACTGCTACTTGTCTTGTCATTCAAAGTAACACTTTCGTTTTTGATTGCCTCAGCCCAAGTTAATGCAACTTTGTTGCCAAGTCTATCAATATCATACAATACCAAAGTTGTTTCTGTCTTAGACACCTTTTGATTGTCGCCAGAACCAGTTGTTCTTGTGATTACGATATTATAAACAGTTTCTTCGTCATTTGACTTGTCGTCATTCTTTACATATGACAATTTTAGAGTAATATCAGTGTTGTTGTATACAACGTCTTTTTCAAGGCTTGACTTGTTGGCAAGTTTTACTACTGGCGCATTGTTGTCACCAACATTTGTAGTAAGAGTTTTTGTAACTTTGTTGTCACCATTGCCTACTGTATAAGTGATTGTATATTTGCCGTTTTTTGCTGCAATGAATTTTACATTGCCAGTTTCATTGCCGTCAGTGTCATACATTGGCAACAATTCAACTTCGTCACCACTTGGGTCAGTAACTTTTACGTCAGCAACTTGTGTGTGACCATTTTGGCTTGCTGTTGGAACGATAAGTTCAACATATACAAGTTCATTTTTCTTATAAATACCGTTTTCTTGCCATTCGTTTGCATTTGTTACAACTGTTCCCTTGTCATCAGAATAGTAGTTTCCATAAGTTGTATCCCAATCAGATGGTTTTTCTGTCAAGAGTTCATATTCCTTGGTTGAAGGGCTCATTTGGTGGCTTCCGTCAACTCTAATTGAGTCTTCGTCATCCCATTTGAAAGCAACGTCGCTAACCTTGATTGTGCAAATTGCAGATTGGATTGTTTTGTCGCCAACTTCTGCGCTTGCATAGAATGAATAGTCGCCAGCATAGTCGAATGTGTAAGTTGAGCCTTCGCTTGTTGGAGTAAGTCCAGTCCAGTGAAGGGTTACGTTTTCATCAACTTCATTTCCTTCGTCATCAATGATTGTTGCAATGATATCTGCTGAATCATAGATGTCTAGGCTGTTGGAGTATTCAACCTTAATGCTATAAGATGTTTCTTTGGTTACTTCAAAGCATAGGATATAGTCAACTGAGTTGTTGGCATCATCTGTTGCTGTATAAACAACATAATATGTGCCTGCCTTGCTTGGATTGATTTTTGCACCAGCGATTGTAACTTCGCTGTTGTTGTAACTCAAAGCATAACTATTTACTGGTTTCATTTCGTCTGGTGTGTCAACATAGTATTGAACTTTTACTGCCAATTCTTTATCAATCGCATCTGTAAAAGTTACGCTTGGAAGTTCGATTGATGTGTCTTCACCCAAAACATATTTGTCATTAAATTGACCGTCTACGCGAACGATTGTTGGAGCATCATTGTCATTTGTTGCATTTTTGATTTTGATTTCTTTTGCATCATAAACAAATTGACCTTGGTCATTGATTGCGATTGCAACAATAGTTACTGTTGAATTGTAAATTGGATTACTGTTTGCGTAATCATTAAATTCAATAGTGAGTTTTTTGTCTTCAACTTTCAAATCTCTCAAAGCATTGTTTGGATTTGAATTGTAATCATTTGTAAACTCTTCAAAATCAGTTGCATAAGTGCTTTGGCCTTTGTAACTATCGAATGCGTCTACAAAAGTAGATTTTTCACCATAATAATAGTAATAGTGAGTCTCAATAGCCTTGTCAGCATCGTCTGTTGCAGAACTTACTGTAACAGTTTTTGAGTCTGTTGACTTCATTTCTTTTACCATTGAAGGAAGACTAATTGACAAATGAGTGTCGTCATTGTAACTTGCAGCATCTACGCCCAAGAATTGAATAGTAACAGATTTTGTGCCTGTTCTTTCTGTGTCATTGGCGCCGACTTTTTCTGTTGCACGATATACAAGTGTGTAACTACCTTTCACTCTTGTGATATAATCGTCATCGCTTTCGTTTTCTTTTCTAGGGAAAGTGAATTTTACATCTTTTGTTACATCTTTGGTGTAGTCTTCTTTCAAACTTGCATTATACAAATAAGATGTTTCGCCGTCTTTTACGTCTGATTGTTTTTTGTCAATGTCATATTCTTCGCCATTGCTTGCAATCAAAACTCTTTGGAATGTCATATTGGCATAATCTGTGCCATAATCTGACGCATAAAGTGCTGGGAATGTTACACCATTGTAACCAGTTTTGGTTGGAACAGCCCAATCGCCTTTGATTGTAACACTTTCTTCCCAATTTTCAGCAGTTGTGTCGTAATTACAAGCAAAGTTTACTTCTGGTGCAATTGTATCAGCAACAACCACATCGTCAGCGATTTGAACAGTTTTGGTTTTTTGGTCATTCAAATACAAATTTGAAAGTTCATATTTTACAGTATAGTTGCCTTCTTCTGTGAATGTATATTCATATTCATTTGCATCAAGGACTTTTATTGGTTCGCTTTCGCCTTTCTTGTAAATTGAAATAACAACATTTACAGGAACGTCACCAACATTGTTGCCAGTGTCAGTAACATTTGGTTTTGGGAAAGTTGCAACTTTGCCCAATTCAACTTGTTTCATAGTCATTGTGCTTACGCTAAATTTAACTTTTGAAGAATCAAATTTTTCTGTAACATTGATTGAGTATTCTTTTGAAAGGTTGTATTGGTTGTTTTTGTATCTAATTGTGTATGTGCCGTATTCTTTGGTTGTGAGATACAATTTGCCGTCTTCTTCTTTAAGGCCAGTAGTGTCACCTTTTTCAACTACTTTATTGTTTTTGATAACAGTGACAGTAACATCTGCACCGTCAACAACTTCACCTTCGCTATCCAAAACATTCATTGTAGGGATAAGGATTTTGTCGTCCTTGCCTGCAATAGTTGGGATAAGAGCATTGGCAGTGTCCAAAGTGTGTTTTGCACCCTTTACAACAACATTGTATTTTGATGAAGCATAAGTCCTGCCGTCTTTTTCGGCTGTAAAGTATACAGTGTAAGTTGCATTGGCTGTGTATTGATAATAATACACCTTATGTGAGTCATCCGAGTAATCTTTTACAAATTTTGAAGTTGCATCTTCCCCTACTTTTTGAGTGTGAGTTGTTTTGCCATTGCTTACGTGGATGTAAGCGGCGTCATAACCAGTCTCCAATTCAGGAACAGGGATTGCAAATCCTTTTTTGTCGTTGTCAGCATCGGCATCAACTTCAGTTGGCATACCTTTGACAGCAAAAGCATATGCGCCTTTTTGATTTGTAACACTTGCAAATCCTTGTATAGCGCTAACAACATTGATTGCAGGATTGGCAACTGCCATACCAATTCCAGCAACGAATGCTAGCATACAAACAAATAATTTTAAGAATTTTTTCATTTTTAGTCTCCCAATAATATAAGTTTAACACTGACATTTTAATGTATAATCATATTTTTGTCAACAAATTTTCGGCAAAATACCAAAAGTTTTTCTTGAAAAAGATACGAAAGTCAAAATTATTGCGGACTGCCAGTAATTTATGACTAGTTTGAACGACTTTTGGGTATTTATGTTGACATATTTGCACTAGTTTTGTCGAATGGGGGGGG
>CAYQCO010000065.1:0-4011 GCA_964416085.1 uncultured Lachnospiraceae bacterium
GACCTTGGTTTTTATGACAAACCTAGTGAAAAAGCGGACAACAAACAAATGGTTTTGGATGAACTCAAAAAGCATTTCCGCCCAGAACTCATTAACCGTATTGACAATATTGTTGTGTTCAACAAACTTTCAAATGACGTGTTGACCGACATTGCCAAGAATATGCTCGTTCAACTCAACAAAAATTTGAAAGAAAAAAATATTGAATTAAAATTTACTTCTTCAACATTAAAATATTTGGTCGAAAATGGCACCAATGCCGATTATGGCGCAAGACCTTTAAGACGACTGATTACTACTGCTGTTGAAGATGAACTTGCAGATATGTATCTTCGTGGTGAAATCAAAGACGGCAACACTGTTATGGTTGATTGTAAGAGTGGCAAATTGCAATTCCTTGTCAAATAGGGTGGGGCAAAAGTAACGGTTGCCAAGGCAACCGTTTGACTTGTCCGCTCGCGGACAAGGGGGCACGCCTGCGGCGTGCGCTTTTGCCCCCAAGCGCCGTATAATTTTTAAACAAAAGAAAAAAATATAAAAAAACACTCAAAACTTATTGACAAAATTCAAATTTTTGATAAAATAAGGATATAAAGAAAAGGAGAAAATATTATGAGATTTTTAAACACAACTGACAATTTAATTGAAAAATGCAAATTGGAAAATGCTTGCAAAAAAATTGCAGACCTTGATGTAACTGTTGAGGTAAAAAGAACAATGGAAAATGGCAAAACTGTTTTCGTATGCAAGATTACTGGCAAACCTGTTGGCAGTGTAAGTGCTAAGGGTGCGGACGCAACTTTTGCGACAAGAGAAGCAGTCAACGCATATCTTGATTTGTCAAGAAAAAACAACAAGGCAAAAGAGACCAAAAAGAGAAGCACACAAGTGGCTAGTAAGACTGCTCGCAACAACAAACTTGCTGACGAACACGCTGCTCTTGCAGAAGAAGATTTGAATGTATAAAATCAAAAAAATAGGAATTAAATTCCTATTTTTTTATGCACCAAAATTTTTATTTTTCCACACTTCCGCCAACAAATTTTATGAGTTGAAATTGCTCATCTTTTTTGTCAATTTTTTTGTTGAATTCAACACATAATTTTTCATCAGTAGTAGAAAACAAAACCAATGAATTTTTTGTAATTTCAAAAAATAAATTTAAATTAAATAAATTAAAATTAAAATAATCAAAAATAATTATTTTTGGTTTTCTAATTGCACAACGTAACAAAATTATTGAAATTATTTCATCTTTTGTCATATTTTTTATTTTTTTATTCTTAAAATGCGGCAAATTGTATTTTTCAAGCATTTTTTCCGCAATTTTTATTGCATTATTTTTTGAATATTTTATTATTTTTTTATTATTTTTTAACAATTTTTCTTCATCATTAATATTATTTTTTGTTGAATTATTTTGAATATTTTTAAACAAATATTTTTCATTTCCAAGCAAATTTTTTCTTACAATTAATGGATAGGCAATATTATACAAAACACTTTTGTGTTTAAAGAAAATTGGTTCATTGGTTAGATAACAAATATCAAGATTTTTTGTGCTAATTTCTTTTAGATTTTTGCCGTCAAAAATGACATCGCCTTGATAGTCTTTTTCTTGTTTTGAAATGATTCTAAAAAGTGTTTTGCTCTCCAATTCTTGCTCTGAAAAAATCATATATTTTTGCCCATCAAAAAATTTCAAATTGACATTGTATAAAGTATAAAATTTTTTGTCATAAGCAAAGTTTAAATTTTTTATTTCTATCATAAAAATATTGTAGCACAAAAAGAGTTTTTAAGCAAATCAAAATTTCAAATATCCAAAGCCTTCACTGTTTTTGTCGTATGACAAGTGAGTGCAATGATTGAGCAAAAAATATTTAATTTGATTTGGCGAAAAGTCTGGATGCTTTTCAATTATGCCTGCACAAATTCCAGCAACAATAGGTGCGGCAACTGACGTGCCGCTCATTTTTATATAAGGAGTTGAGGCAACAATATTTGCGCCAACAATTTCTACACTTGGAGCAATTAGGTCTGGCTTAAATTTTTCTTTGACCGGTCCGCGAGAAGAAAAATCTGCAACACTCAAATCTTCACCAGTCGAATTTAGTCCACCAACCGTAATAATTTTTTCACTCGTTCCGGGAGAGTTTATGGTGCTTTGGTCTGGTCCGCTGTTGCCTGCTGCTGCAACCACAACAATCCCTTTGTCCCAAAGAGCATTTGCACCTTTTTGAAGTGGGTCATTTTTGCCAATGTCGTCTGCACCAAAACTCATACAAACCACTTTTATATCAAGTTCTTCCGCGTGGTCAAAAATATATTGCATAGCATCAAGAATTTTGTTGGAAGATGTCTCGCCGTTTTTGTTGAGTGCTTTTATCATAACAATATCGGCAAGTGGGGCCACTCCTGAAAATTTTCCACCTTGTCGCTTGCCACTGCTAGCGCATACACTTGACACAAAAGTTCCGTGCCCGTTGTCGTCAAATATTTCTTTTTTGTCATCAACAAGATTTGCAAATTTTTTTATTCTAGATTTGGGGATGATAAAATCAATATGCGGATAAATCCCTGTGTCGATAAAACAAATAGTAACGCCTTTTCCCAAACTTTCACCCATAGAAAATTTGGCAAAATTTATTGTTGATTTTGCATTGAATATTTGGGTGGAAACTTTTGTGGGGCTGGACAAAAATGTAACATCATTTTCTTCGCTTAGATTGAGTATTTGAGTATAACTCTCGGTTATAAAAAATGTTTTAATAAACGGATAGGGGGTGAATTTTATGTTGGAGTTTTCAAGAATTTTTTTGGTTTTTTGATAGTCGGTTGAAGAAACAAGGCAATCATATTTTTGGTTGCCTAGTGCGGTGACTTCTTTTATTAGGTTGGGGTGGATTTTATTTATCATAGCGGTTTTGGGGTGGGGGCAAAAGTAACGGTTGCAAGCAACCGTTTGTCGCCCTGTCGGGCGAGGGGCACGCCTGCGCCTGCGGCGTGCACTTTTGCCCCCCTAAGCCTTTTCAATCTCCCCAAGAATATTGTCAAGCATTGCTTTTTGCTCGTCATTAAGCATAGGCAAAAGCGTTGATTTTAGTCGACTTAAACTCGCACTATCCAAAGTCCCGCTCGCTTTCATTTTGCTCGCCTCTTTCAACAACTCACTCATTAGGTCATTTTGACTCATTGACTGATATTTTTTCAAATTCTCTTCAATGTCGGCTTTTTCTTCGTCAACATTTTTGTCAAATTTTTTTTGATTTAAAAAATCTTTTAAACTCGCCATACTTCTAAATATGAAAATAAAAAATAACTTGTGAACAAATTTAAAAAAATGTCGAAAATTATTTGACTTAGACTAGACGAAAGTGCTATATTAAAAATAACAAAGGGGGGAAATATGTATTTCTTTTTAAATAGATTTCAAAAATTGAAAGGCGAAAGAGCCGAATATTGCAAAGGTATTTATGGCAAACTTAATGGAGACAATCAAAAACGTTTGGTCAAAAAAGGCAATGTCACAGCAATAGTTATGGGCACAATTTATGCCGTAGTGCTTGCGCTTATGATTGCTTGTGCAGTAGTGTCATTTATTTGCAAATATTGGTGGGCTGGTGTGTTCTTCTGTGTGTTCTCACTTCTCATCGCATATCTTACTTACAGCGGATTTTCTTGGAGAAAGAGAGAAGGATATGAATATGCAAAACTCTTCGGTGAAGAAATTATTTATATGCTCGGCAGACAAGAAAGAGACAAAATCAATGCAAATGTAACAGTTGACGAAGTTCTCGAAAAAGTTGTTGAAGAACACAAGACAGATGCTCAACCAAAGAAAAAGACCAAAAAGACAGAAACAAAAAAGACCAAAAAGGTTGAAGAAACACCAGTAGTTGAAGAAACAGCAAAGGTTGAAGAAGTTGAAACACCAGTTGAACAACCAAAAAAGGCTGGCAGACCAAAAAAAGTTGAAGCACCAGTTGAAGAAAAAACTACAAAACGTGG
>CAYQCO010000066.1:0-3938 GCA_964416085.1 uncultured Lachnospiraceae bacterium
TAATTTAATTTATTTTAATATTTATTATTTATTTTGGTGTAAAATACTGATTTTTGCTTGTTTTTGGTATTTTTTGATATTTTTATTTATTTTTTTATTTGTTTTTATTTTTTAAGTATTTTTGATTTGTTTTTTGTTTTTTATTTTATTGTTTTTTTTGTTTTTTCACATTTAATTCACCTGACCGCTTTTCAGCCAGATACGCAACATTTTGCTATTCGCAAAATATTGGTATGACAAGTGGTGAGTGTGCTTGTCATACCGAGCAAAGCGAGTGTATCTGGCCAAAAGTTCAATAAAGCAGGCAAAATATGTGATATTCAATCGTCAGCCAGACATACTCAATTTTGCCGCACAAAATTTCGATGTGACAAAAATATGTGGTGTTTCTTCGTAGTGTAAAAGTTGATAAGCAAGGGGCGGTCGCGAGGCGTAACGGTGCCGAGCGGTCGCCCCCCCCCCTAATTCACTACTTCACGTTTACATTATAGCATATTTTGTAAACAATTAAAAACTATTTTATAAAAATTGTTTGAGTTTACAAAACTCATTTGTTATAATATAAATATAAGGGGTGAAAAATGAAAAAAAATACAAGTATATATTCACAAGATGAATATTTTGAAAATTTAGACAAATATTTTAGGGCGGCAAATTATTTGTCAGCCACACAATTATATTTGCTTGACAACCCACTTCTTACTCGACCACTAAAAAATAGTGATATTAAGAAGAAGATTGTTGGGCATTGGGGGACCGTTCCCGGACAAAACTTTGTTTATACACATTTAAACAGAATTGTCAACAAATACAACCTTAATGCTCTGCTTATTTCTGGGCCGGGACACGGTGGAAACTTTTTTGTAGCCAACTCTTATCTTGAAGGGGTGTATAGCGAAGTTTATCCCAAAATCACACAAGACGAAAAAGGACTTAAAAAACTCAACAAGCAATTTTCTTTCCCGGGCGGAATTTCAAGCCACGTAGCACCAGAAACTCCCGGCTCAATGCACGAAGGTGGCGAGTTGGGATATTCACTCGCTCACGCTTTTGGTGCGGCGTTTGACAATCCCGACCTTGTGGCGTGTTGTATTGTTGGTGACGGTGAAGCAGAAACTGGCGCACTTGCAACATCTTGGCAAAGCAACAAGTTTTTAAATCCAACAAGAGATGGTTTTGTTTTACCTATCCTACATCTAAACGGTTACAAAATCAACAATCCTACTGTTTTGTCACGTATTCCAAAAAGCGAACTTTCTCAATATTTTGGCGGAATGGGCTGGAAGCCATATTTTGTAGAAGGTGACGACCCAGCAAAAATGCACAGACTTATGGCAGAAGCAATGGACAACGCTATTGAAGACTTGCAACTTATCCGTCTTGAAGCAACAGTCAACAATTCCAAAAAACGTGCAGTTTATCCTATGATTGTTTTGAGAACTCCAAAAGGTTGGACTGGTCCAAAAGTTGTTGACGACAAAAAAATTGAGGGCAACTATCTTGCTCACCAAGTGCCAATAGATATGTCCAAACCTAACCACCTAAAACTTCTTGAAGAATGGCTAAGAAGTTATCATCCAGAAGAACTTTTTGACAAAACTGGCAAACTTAAATCAAAAATACATTCAATTATTCCACCAAAAGGCAAACGTATTAGCGAAAACAAGCATACAAACGGCGGACTTTTGTTGAAAGAGTTGGATTTGCCAGATTTTAGAGATTATGCGGTAAAATTTAAAAAACACGGCGAAGTCAAAGCACAAGATATGGCTGTTTTGGGCGAATTTATTCGAGATGTTATCAAAAAGAACCCAAACAATTACAGGCTTTTTAGTCCAGACGAAACAAAATCCAACAGGCTCACCGCAACTTTTGACGCGTCTGACAAGGTTTTTAATGCCGAATTGTTGAAAACTGACGACCACCTATCCCCTGCTGGAAGAATTATGGACTCTTTCCTAAGCGAGCATATGTGTGAGGGTTGGTTGGAAGGATATTTGCTTACTGGTAGGCACGGAGACTTTGCGAGTTATGAGTCATTTGTAAACGTGGTTGATTCAATGATAAGTCAGCACGCAAAGTGGCTAAAAACTTGCAACTCT
This sequence comes from uncultured Lachnospiraceae bacterium, assembly GCA_964416085.1. Lineage (GTDB taxonomy): Bacteria > Bacillota > Clostridia > Christensenellales > UBA1242 > Onthoplasma. Next base: position 2,103 of record CAYQCO010000066.1, read on the forward strand.
ATTGACTGGCGAAAAGATATTGCTTCACTAAATCTTCTTGTAACTTCCAACGTTTGGCAACAAGACCACAATGGATTTACACATCAAGACCCAGGAGTTATTGACCACCTAGCCAACAAAAATGCGCAAGTTGTCCGTATGTATCTTCCGCCTGATGCCAACTGCCTGCTCTCTTGTTATGACCATTGCGCAAGAAGCAAAAACTATATCAATGCAATTGTTGCATCAAAACATCCAACTTATCAATGGCTAACAATGGATGAAGCGATTGAGCATTGCACCAAGGGTTTAGGCGAATGGAAATGGGCCAGCACAACTGACAAAAAACCAGATGTTGTTATTGCTTGTTGCGGTGACACTCCAACCATTGAAGCCTTGGCTTGTGTGTCAATTTTGAAAGAATACGCCCCACATATAAAAATCAAATTTATAAACGTTGTTGACGTAATGAAATTGGGCAGCAAAGAGCATCACCCACACGGAATTGATGATGCAGAATACAACAATCTGTTTACAACCGACCGACCTATAATATTTGCTTATCACGGATATCCTACCCTTATTCACGAACTCACTTGGTTTAGAAAAAATCAAAATCTTCAAGTCTTTGGTTACAAAGAAGAAGGCGCAATCACCACTGCATTTGATATGCGTGTCTTGAACGGAATTGACAGATATCATTTGACTATTGCAGTGTTGAAATCGCTCCAACCTAGAAAATATGCAAAACTAATTGAACTTATGGAAACACAACTTCAAAAGCATAAATTGTATATTGAAAAATATGGTCAAGATATGCCAGAAATTCGTGAATGGAAATGGAAATAAAAAATTAATAATAAATTAATTGTAAAATAATTAAATTAATTATTTATTATATTAATATTAATACTAAAAAATAGGCACAAATGCCTATTTTTTAGTATTTTTTATTTATTTTGTTTTATTTTATTGTTTATTATTTATTTTATTTTATATTTTTATTTTTCTATTTTATTTTTCTATTTTATTTTTCTATTTTATTTTTCTATTTTATTTTTTTAAATTAATTAATTTGTTTTTTTATTTATTATTTTATTGATTAATTATTATTTATTTTTAATTTATTTATTATTTTTTCCGCAATTAATTTACCCACATCAATTTTCAGCCAGATTAGCCATATCATCCGTCAACTCACTTCGCTCGTTGACACCTTCCTACTAAGGAAGGCTTACGCGGATTAAGTGCATAACCAACAATTGACTTGTTCAACTATTAGGCAGATACACTCACACCACGTGTTCGGTATGACAAGTGGTGGGTTTTATTGTTACAAGTGGCCGTTGGTATGACAGGTGGCAAAAATCTTTATTATTCCTTCAAGAGTTTTTCAATGGTGACACTGTTGAGATATCCAGAAATGAGAAGATTGAGTTTTTCATAAACATCACCTGTTTCGCAGCCGTTACATTTTGGACAAGGATTGCCGTCACTTGCCATACACTTATGCCCGCCCAAATCTTTGGTGGTGGTGAGAATTTGTGCGACAGTTATTTTGTCAGGAGTTTTGGCGAGTTTGTATCCCCCATTGGCTCCACGACCGCTAACCAAAATACCATTTTTTACAAGCAGGCTTGAAATTTGCTCCAAAAACTTTATGGATATGTCTTGACGTGCGGCAACATCTTTTAGGGCAACAAAACAATCATTGCCGTTTTTGGCAATGTCAACAACAAGTCGAACCGCATATCTACCTTTTGATGAAATTTTCATATTAATATTATAAATAATAGCAAATATTTTGTCAAGTCAATGCTTTTGGGTTAAATTTAAAAAAGTTTTTAAAAACTATTG
>CAYQCO010000067.1:0-3930 GCA_964416085.1 uncultured Lachnospiraceae bacterium
CATTTTTGACAAATTTTGGCAAATCTTTTCAAGTCACATTTATTTAAAATATTACAAAAACTTTCAAAAATTTTTAGAGTAATAAAATTTTGCTTGCATAAGATAGTTTTAGAGGACTATATGTGGGAAGTGGAAATTGTATGCAATATAGACAATAGAAGAATAATCAATTACATATATAAGATGATGAAAACTTATCTTCACGACAAGAGTTGCATTTTGACTACGATAGAGACAGAAGTCGAGATGAAGATTTTGTTTGCGTGTGCTATGGGCAAAAAAGACTATTATGTTGAGATGATAAAAATGTGCATAGTTGACTACATAATAAATGTGTATAAATATGAATATTTGATAAAAAACATTGCAAATTTTATGAAAGATGATGTGAGTTTTAAATCGTTTATCAAACTATTAAGTTTGTATGACAAAAAAACTGACGAAAATGCTTTGAAAGATATGATAAAAATTGACAAATGTTTTTATGTGGATAGATTTTTGCAGTTTAGGATGTCAGCACTTGTTGAACATTGGAAAGAATTTTGTGCGCTCGCTAGCGAAAATTTTGATTATTTTATCAATACAGAGAGTTTTTTGGATATGATGAGATTTCTTATCGCAACAATGGAAGAAGGCTGTGAAAAGATAAAAATTTTAGCACGTAATGGCAGTTATTCAATATACAACATTGACAGCAATTTTGAGAGTGCTGACAAAATTGATGAGTGCTACACAACTTTTTCACTTATTTCGGCTGTATTAAAGATTTGTCCAAAAAATATTGATGTGTATCTTGATGGAAAGGGGCTGGATGACTCTATCAAGTTTTTAAAAGAGGTGTATATTGATAGGGTGAACATTATCGAATAGGGGGGCAGAAGTGCACGCTCGCAAAAAGCCCTTGCACCGCTTTTTGCGAGCGTGCCCCCTTGTCCGCAAGCGGACAAGTCAAACGGTCGCTATGCGACCGTTGCTTCTGCCCCCCAATCCGCTTGACAAAACGCTTTCAATATGCTAGACTAAACTAACTAGGAGAAAATATGAAAGACGAAAAATATTATCACACTTATGTTATGGTAAAACCAGGCTTTGCCAACAATCGCAAAATTATTAAGTTTGTGACAAACGAAATTTTGGAACTTAAAAATGTCGAACTTCCAGACTTGTTTTTGGTTGACCAAAAATATGTCCAATATGACCAATTTGCAGTCAATCAACATTATGCAGAGCATATTGGCAAAGAATTTTCAAAGGCCTATCTGACTACTTGCAAAGCGACAAGGCTTATGGAATGGTGTTTATGTCCAAAAATCCAAATATGAAGCCAATTGTTCGCAAAAGAGTAAAACAACTCCGTCAAATCGTTCCAAAGAGATTTAACGTTTATGCTGACACACAAAAGAATGTGTTGCACGCAAGTGACGAAAAGAAAGGAAGCGAAATGCCAGAAATCCACGCGTTTATGAACTTGCCAGCAATAAATTTGAAAGAAGATGTTAGAAAAATTTAAATTTTTTTTAAAAACTCTTTGACAAATGAAATAAATGTGATATAATATTGTCAACTTAATAAATCAATGATTGCAGACAAGTAGATGATAGTCAACTATTTTAGAGAGTTCCCTGCCGGCTGAGATTGGGGCATAGCACTATACGCCGAAACCACTGCATAGATTTTGACAAGGGCAAAAGTCCCTAAAATGAGTGAATAGTTGTTACTATTAATTAAGGTGGAACCGCGGAAATCCCGTCCTTATGCGAAAGCATAGGGACTTTTTTTATAAAAAAAGGAGAAAAATATGGAAGAACAAGAAAAACAACAAAAACAAACAATGTATCGCCACAGTATGAGTCACGTAATGGCCAAGGCAATCAAACAAATTTATGGAGATGTCAAGTTTGCAATAGGACCAGCAATAGACAACGGTTTTTATTATGACATTGATATGGAGCACAACTTAACCCCAGACGATGCTTCAAAAATTGAAGAAAAAATGCAAGAAATCATCAACTCAAATGAAGATTTTGTGCGTAAAGAAGTGTCAAAAGAAGAAGCCTTAAAACTTTTTAATGACCAACCTTACAAAATTGAACTTATAAATGAATTGCCTGAGAATGAAACAATCAGCGTATATTATTTGGGCGAAGATTTTTATGACTTATGTCGTGGTCCACACGTAGAAAACACCAAATATTTGCGTGGATTTGCTTACAAATTCAATCGTGTTAGCGGTGCTTATTGGAAAGGTGACGAGCACAACAAAATGCTTCAAAGAGTGTATTTTTATGGATATTTGGACAAAAATGACTTGAAAGAATATCTTCATATGATGGAAGAAGCACTAAAACGTGACCACAGAAAATTGGGCAAAGAATTGGGATTGTTCTTTATTTCGGATTATGCCAAAGGTATGCCAACTTATATGCCAAAAGGTATGGCTCTCAAAAATGCACTTATAGATTTTTGGAGAGAAATTCACCGCAAGGCCGGATATGTAGAAATTGAAACTCCAATGGCTATGAATAGAGAACTTTGGGAACGTTCAGGCCACTGGGACCACTACAAAGACAATATGTATACTTTCAAATGCGAAGACGACACATTTGCAATCAAACCTATGAACTGTCCGGGCGGTATGTTGTATTATCTTCAAAGTATGCACTCATACAAAGAATTTCCTTTGAGAGTGGGCGAACTTGGCAAAGTGCATAGACACGAGTCAAGCGGAACTTTGAATGGACTTTTGAGAGTAAGATGCTTTACACAAGATGATGCACATATCTTTATGCTTCCAACACAAATTGAAGACGAAATCAAAAACGTAATGAAATTGGTTGACGAAACATACAAGACTTTTGGACTAACTTATTCGGTTGAACTATCTACTATGCCAGACGACCATATTGGAGAAATTGAAGAATGGCAACTTGCAGAAAATGGACTAAAAAATGCTCTTGAACATATGGGCCTTGACTACAAAATCAATGCTGGTGACGGAGCATTCTATGGACCAAAAATTGATATACACGTAAAAGATTGTATTGGTCGTGAATGGCAATGCGGAACAATCCAACTTGATATGCAACTTCCAAAGAGATTTAATTTGACATATATTGATAGTGACGGCAAGGAAAAAGAACCTATTATGATTCATAGAGTTATCTTTGGCTCAATTGAGAGAATGTTTGCAATTTTGACCGAAAACTTTGCAGGTGCTTTCCCAACTTGGCTTGCTCCTGTTCAAGCAAAAATCATTACGGTAAATGAGTCAAATAGCGAATATGCAAAAGAATTGAATGATAGACTTGCTGACAAAAATATTAGAATGGAAATTGACTTGTCAAATGAAAGTGTGGGCAAGAAAATTCGTGAAGCAGTGATGGAAAAAATCCCATATCTAATTGTCATTGGTGACAAAGAGGTGGCGGACAAAACTGTAAGTGTTCGACTTCGTGGCACAAAAGACACTGTTACAATGAGTGTTGAAGAATTTGAACAAAAAATCCTTGACAATATCAACTCTCGCAGTTTGACATTGTAAGATGAGAAGTTATATATAACAAAATAAAGTTGAAAAGATAAATAGGGGGGGGGCGACCGGTCCGCACGTTTACGCGGCCCGACCGCCCTTTTTAATTGGCTATATTTGTTATTCAGTTGTATTAGGCCATATCATCCGCCTCGCACCAAAGGATGCTCGGCACCTTCCTACTTAGGAAGGCTAACACTATGGTTGAGTTTATACAGGGGCGCCGCCAAGTCCTTACACCAACTTGCCGACCGCCCCTTGTTTATCCACCTTGTCACAATGAATAAACTCCACCACTTGTCATACCGAACACGAAGTGTGAGTGTATCTGGCTTGCGATTGAGTGTTGCACATTTTATATGCTGTATCAAACTATCAGCCAGATATACTCGCTCCGCTCG
>CAYQCO010000068.1:0-3741 GCA_964416085.1 uncultured Lachnospiraceae bacterium
GGCCACAAGTCAAGCGATTTTAACAAATTTTTTAAAATTTTTTTGGGGAATTTTTGTGGATAGTTTTCCACAGTATATTTTAAAAATTTGAAAAATTTTGGAAAAATTTTTAATTTGGGTCTTGACAAGCCAGCCATTTATGATATACTCCCGATAGAAACATATCAAATAGTAGTTATTTTTACAAAGGAGAAATATGGGTATGAAAAAGTTTTTTAAGGTTGGTGTTTTTGTCGCAATTTTTTGTTGTGTGGGGCTCTTTGGATGTAGTGAATTGAAAGAATCAAATGTCACTCCAATAATATGTTTTGAGAACGATTTTGCAATTGTTGGCACCACTTTGAACGAAATCGGGATAGACATTTCTTCTGGCGATACATATGGCGAAATTGATTGGGTTGACCCTACTGTTAGCATCAAGTTAGGCAAAAATTCTTATGAGTGGAAGTTTGAGCCATACAATAATTCATACAAAAATTTGACCGGCAAAGTCGAAATTGTGGGCTATGAAGTGGTAGAATATGCAGAAATTGAACCACTAGATATTGTGTATGCTAGAAGTGATTTGTCTAGTCAAATTATTAATGCTATTGAAGAAAATTTTGACAATAAATTGACCGCAACTATTGGTGAAGATTATTCAATCGAGATAAAAAATAGCGGAGAATATTTAGTCCCAATTGTTCTCACAGCCAATGAATTTACGTATATCAAAAATGGAAAAAATTATGTGAAAAATATTGACACAAATATTAATGTAGCCGTTGGAAAAACTCTTCCAGAAGTTGAAAAATTGCAAGACAAAACTTTTGACGGCACGAGTCAAAAACCAGAAATTAAACTCAATAATTTGACAGAAAATATTGACTATATTTTAACTTTTGAGTATGCAAAAAATGAAGAATTTGCTCAACTAAATTTGAGTGAAAATAATTTTGTAAATGCTGGGAAATACAGAATTATTGTTACAGGTAAAAATAATTTTTATGGCACAAAAACAATAGAATTTGAAATAAAAAAATCTATTGCAAATGTAACAAATATTGAAGAATTTATTAATGCAAATAACAATGAAAATTATTACAAAATAAATATTTCAAATAATATTGAAATAAATAATTTAACAATAAATAAAGAAATAGAAATTGATAAAAATGCAAAAATACCCATTTTTAATACTATTTTTAATGAAAAAGTGACAAATAATGGTGGAATAATATTTTTTGATAATTTAAATATAAATAATTTAATTAATAATGGAAAATTATTTTATTGTCCAAAAAATTTTGAAGAATTAAAATTTGGGATAGAAAATTATTCAAATATTATTCTTCGAGATGACATTAAACTTGATAAAAATGAAACAATAATTTTAGATGAAAAATTAGATTGTGCAATTGACCTAAACGGTCACGAATTAAAAAATATTGATTTTAAAATCCTCAAAAATGAGATAGAATTTGCAATCACAAATACAAGCAAAAACACATCCAAAATTTATTCCCAAACAACAATTTTTGAAATCGAATCCCAAGACAAAATGTCAATAGAAATTTCAAATATAAAACTTGAAAGTAAGTCAAATGTATTTCTCGCAAAAGACGGTGAAAATGCAAATATTAAAATTAAAAATTGTGAAATAATTTCAAGTGAAAATTCCACCGCTTTAATATTTTTAGCCAACAACAATTATACAATTTGTGACTCAAAAATATCCGCTGGAAATTGCATTACAATTTCTTCTGGCAATTTAAACCTTGACAATTCAACTCTAAACATCCTAACAATTTTTGAAACAGGCGACAATCTAACCACCACAACAGGTTGTGGTGTCCAAATCGTGAACGACAGAGAATACACAACCAAAAATATATCTGTCACTCTCAATAAAATCACTTTCGAAGGCGAATTCCGAGACTGCACCCACCCAATCCACTACACCGAAACCTACGGCACAGAAAAACACACCTTTTTAACCTTCGCCGACATAAAAGAGGGTGAAATCACACCGTCTATTTATACCAACTCGGACTACTATTTCACCATTGCCTATGCCGTTTAAAAATGATTTATATTAAACATTACAATAGGTTTTAATTAATTTAACGACCGACATTTATACTAGTAAAAATTTATATGGATTTTTGCGCAAATGCACAAGAATCTTTTTTGTAAACTAGTTTCCTTTTGTTGAGTCATATCAAAAGTATTGCAAATATCTGCTCCATTAAATAAAAAAAGATAAACATAAGTCTACCTTTTAATCTAAATTTAAGTTATCCGCAAGAAAAGCTGGGTCATCAATAAACTCGCTCGGTTTTATTCCCAAGCCATCCGCAAGCATTATTATCGTTTTGAGTGTTATTCCTTTGGTCCTACGTTGCATTATGCTTTTTATAGTCGGAAACGGAATTCCACTAAGTTGAGAGAGTTTGTATTGCGTCAAATTCCGTTCACCCATAAATTTGCATAATCTTTCAACAACCACATCGCTAATAGTTTTCATTTGTTTCCCTTATATTTTATTCCTAATACAAGTTTACCCCAAAAGGATTAAAAATATAGGATGATACATCATTCAAATAGTTGACATATCATCCCAAATGCACTATAATGGGATTATAAATAATCCTAATAAGGATAAAAGGAGTTAGATATGGAAGAAATAAAATTTGATACTGAAAGCAATCAAAATTTTAACAAGCGCAACCGAAAAGGTGTTTGGATAGGAGTCCTTGGATTCTTGGTCTTGTTCGCTGGCGTGGTTGCTATAGTAGTTGCTGTTCCATACAATAAATCGAGTAGTTATGGTTATTTAACCTACGATAATTATGTTCAAATTCAAAATGGTATGTCATATTCGCAAGTGGTAGACATACTTGATGGTCATCAAGGAGTGTTGGACACAACGTCGAGTTATGGCGGATACACATTGTCATATTACACTTGGAGCAATAGTTCGGGTTCAAAATGTATAGTCGTTGGCTTTCAAAATGGCAGTGTTTGCACAAAATCTCAATATGGTTTAAGTTAGGAGATGCATATGTTTCTTTTAATATTTTGGTTGGTATTTTGCATAGTTTTTGTTGGCACATTACTTATTTTGGGTGCTATTCAGCATTCAAATCTATCAAATATTAAGCGAAGGCAGGAAGGGATAAACAATAAGGCCAATATTGCAATTCAAAACACCGAATTTAAACAATCAAAAATATTCTATTTGAATGATTATGCAACTTACAATCAAAATAATTTCTGCAAAAAATATATCGCAGTAGATAGTGAAAACAAAAAAATTTGTCTGGTCGACTATTTAAATGGCAGTTTGCTCATTGTTGGTTTTGATGAAATTTTAAATTATGAAATCTATGAAAATGGCAGTCAACAAATTGTTGGCGGAAATGTAAACGGATTTTGGTCTGGGGTATTTGCAGCCGAAACAACTGGAAATTGCAAAGAACTAAAACTCATTATCAGATTGAATAGATATGATATTTCGCAAGTTTGTTATGAAATAATATTTAATACTCCATATAATTCAGGAATACAAAAAACAAATAAGATTTACAAGCAATGCATAAATTCTCTTCAAGAAGTAGTGTCTTTTTTGGAAGTTGTAAAAAATGAAAATATTAAAAAATAAGTAATTTACATTTGTTTAAGTTCAAAAAGCATAAATAAAAAAGAAAATCCATTTCGAGCCATTTTATGCTGGCAAGATATTAAAAAAGGACTTTGCTA
>CAYQCO010000069.1:0-3733 GCA_964416085.1 uncultured Lachnospiraceae bacterium
ATCGCTTCAAGTTTTTTGTCCAAAAGTTCTTCACGTTTTTCAAGAGAATTTTCTCTTTGAGCAATACGTTCTTCACTACGTCTTGCTTCTTCTCTTCTTTGACGATTTTCTTCTTCAAAAGTTGATTTTAAAATACTAATTTCGTCATTCGTTTGTTTGATGTTTTGTTGTTTTATGTTTTTGGCTTGTGCATACGCATCTTCTAATATCTTATTTGCTTGATCTTTGCTATTTTGTATTTTTTTGCTTACAATAACGCGATTTAAGAAATAACCACCAACTCCACCTACCGCAAGTGCTATGATAGGAAGAATAATTGCTAATATTGAAGACACATTTGCACCAAGTAAACTGATACTTGTCATATATGTCCTTCTTTTAAGATGAAATCAATCATCAAGATAATTATATTATATTGGTGACGATTTGTCAAGCAAATGAAAAAACTAATCAAATAAAATTTCAACGAAAAAAGCACCACCATATATTGTGGTAGTGCTTTGCATAATACACTAAATAGCAGGTTGTTCGACTTTTGTGAATACATATGTCAAATCATATGAACCTTCATCAGTTATATCAGGAACAGAAACTGTTGTTGTGAGTGTGCTGTCAGTGATAGTAAAGCCACCTTTGAGCGCTTCCAATCCTGTTGTATAACCGCTGTCACCAGTTGCATAAGTTGACAAATATCCATATTCAGTAACTGCTTGGTCAGTCACAAATGCAGAATATGCTGGAACAAGTGCAACCATCAAGCCTGTCATATCATATGACATCATAAAATACAATGCCTTGTCCTCAAACAAAATCAATCTTGCATCACAATAATTAATAAATTCCCTAGCAAATGCTGCGGATGACACATATTCTTCTATGCCAAATGATGCAAAATAGGCTTCGAGCCCTGCAACTTCTGTAAGTCTGTATTCAAGTGAAATTGTTCTGTCGCCATAGAATGTCTCGGCAGTAGGGATTTGGTAATCTGTGCCTACTTCAATCTTTGGCAACTCAATAGAAACTGAGAACACTTTGATTTCATTAATATAGTTGGATAAATAGTCAGACAAATCAATATAGCAACTGAATGTTCCCACCAAATTTCCTTGGTCGTCTTCTTTGATTTCAAAGCGGTTTCCGTTGGCGTCTTCAAATGACAATTTGCCGTTGCTAAAATTGTAAGTTTTGATTTTTAGATAAGTTCTAAAAAATTGTTGTCCTTCTACCACTTGGAAATATTGAAATTCCACGCTGTTTTTGTTGATAGTAAGATAAGTGTTGTCCAACAATTCTGTTGCATAACTAGAAATTGATGCATTGTCAAATGCTATTCCCAGTTGTTCCGTAACCTTTTCTTGTTGGTTGTCGCTGATTGTTCCCATTTGAACAGTGTCTTCTTGAACGACACAAGCATAGTCACCAGCATCAAGTTTGATTGAGTTGTCCTTATCTTTGCCACACGCTGACAAACTAACCCCTGCCCCAAGGACTAGAACAAAGGCGGTCAAAATTGATAAAAATTTTTTCATAATTCCTCCCTTTCGATATTTTTATCATAACATATTAAAAATATGTTTGTCAAGCAAATTTACAATTCAATTATTGTTATATTTTCGATTGCTTCTTTAATTAAACTTGCAAGGTCAATTTTCGCTTCTTCTTTTTCTGCAATGGCAAGTTTTGGCTTTATGACTGGATTTTTTGGCAAAAATACTGTGCAACAATCTTCATATGGCAAAATTGATGTTTCATAAGTGTCAATTTCTTGCGCAACTTTTATTATTTCTTCTTTATTAAAAGATATCAATGGTCTTAAAATTGGGATAGTTTTGGCGACATTATTTGTGCAAGTTATACTTTCAACGGTTTGAGATGCAACTTGCCCCAAACTTTCACCTGTAATAATTGTTTTATATCCTTTGTCAAGGCAAATTGTCTCAGCAACTCTTATCATTGCTCTTCTAAGCAAATTTATTGCATATTCTTCTTTGCAATGTAGATGAAATTCTTCTTGAATTTTTGTCATTGAAATAATATACATATATCTGCAACCGATATATGTTTTTATTTGTTTGGCGAGTTTGATAACCTTATCTCTTGCCATTGGGCTTGTGTATGGATAACTGTCAAAGTGCAAAATGTCTTGTCTAAGTCCTCTTTTTGCCATTTGAAATGCTGACACTGGGCTATCTATTCCACCAGACAGCAAGACAAGGCCATCACGATGTTCGCCAAGTGGCATTCCGCCATAAGCATAAATATTGTTGTCAAATATGTAAGTTTTTCCATTTTCTCTAATATCTATACGAACAACCGTATTTGGCTTTTTTACATCAACAAATGCTTCTTTGTTGTTGGATAGCACCACATCACCCATATCACAATTCATTTCATTGCTTTTTATTTCAAAAGATTTGTCCGCTCTATTGCAATCAATTTTGAAACTGCCAATTACTTCCAATTTTGACACATAATCTTTTATTGTTTCATAATTGGTTGGCATTTCAACCGCAAGACTTAATGAATATACACCAAAAACTTTTTTGATTTCAGCAACCAATTCATCTTCATCTTTTGGGTTGTAATCTCTTATGAGTAGTCTATTTTGAATTTTTTCTACCTTGCAATCAATACTTTTGACTGCGTGGCGGACATTGTCATACAAAAGTCTTAGGAAATAACTCTTGTTTTTTCCTTTTAGATGTATTTCGCAAAACCTTATTAATATTACCTTATTCATATTCTCTCCTTATTGGGACGGGCAGTCCGCTACCGACAAGATCGGTTGCGGGCGGTCGCCCGCCCACGCATTCGCGTGGAGCGGACTGCCCTATTTCCCCACTCTACTTAAATATTCATTTACGCACTCATTAATGCTCCTTGCAAGTCCAACAATATCTTCTTTGGTGACGCTCTCAAAACTAACACGCAAATTGCCCAATGCCAAATCTTTGCTTATGCCCATTGCATCCAAAACCCTATTGGTTGTATCTTTTGAATTGCAAGCCGACCCAGTTCCAACAACAAAACCCTTGTCATCCAACATATGCAACAACGTTTCACCTCTAACTCCGTCAAATGCAATAGAAATAATGTTTGGCACACACTGGTCAGTAGAAATTAAATGATATGCAACGGTCAAATTTTTGACAAAACAATGTTTTAACTCTTCAAGCAAACTCATATCCAAATTTGGTCTGTTCATTGCAACATCAAAAGCCTTGATTGCTGGATAATTTTCCGTTCCACTTCTAAGCCCCAATTCTTGCCCACCACCATATATAAGGGGTATAATGCGAGCATTGGACACAACATATAGCCCTGCAATGCCTTTTACCCCATTTATTTTGTGTGATGAAATTGTATAATAATCAACACCCAAATCAGTCAAGTCAACATCAAGTTTTTTCATCGCTTGAACACCATCGCTATGCACCAAAATATTAGGGTTGATTTTCTTCAAATTTTTGACAATATTTTTTATATCATTGACTGCACCCGTTTCATTATTTACGTGAATTATTGACACAAAATCAGTCTTGCTGTCAATCATTGAATACAAAATTTCTTCATCAACAGTTCCGTCAGATTTTAGTGGTGCAAAGTCAATGTTATATCCCTCATTTATCATTGCTTTGGCAGTATTAAAAATGGAAGAATGTTCACCCATTGTAACTATATATTTTTTGTCTTTTCGCCTTATGCAAGAGCGAAGAATAGTGTTGTTGCTTTC
>CAYQCO010000070.1:0-3730 GCA_964416085.1 uncultured Lachnospiraceae bacterium
TTTCAGCCAGATACGCAACATTTTGCAAAAAATATTTGCAAAATATTGGTATGACAAGTGGTTGGAGTTTTTATATAATAAATGATAAGTTTTTTATTTTTTGCAATAAAAAAATAACCGAAGTGGTTATTCTTTTTTAATTTTATTTTATGATTTTTTAGATTGATTTTTTCATTATTTTTTGATTTTTATTTTATTAATAATTGTCCAAAACTTTTTGAATATCAATGACATCTGCATTGGTGACAATGCCAAGTGGCGGATAGGTTCCGCTGGCTTTTTTGGTGATTAAAATTACAAGCAATTTTTTGTTCTTTTCAAACAAATCAAGTGCACGTTCAAGAGTCAAATCTTCATTCTCAACAGTGTAATAAGTTGTTTCACCGAGTTCAGGAACAATGTCTTTTACTGGTGTGTTTTTTACATAATCATTTAGGTCAATATTGTCTTCCAATTTGTAGCCCAAAACATTGATAAGACGTTGGCCGTTTAGGACTCCCAACAAAGTTTTGTCTTTGTAAATTGGCAGGTTGGAATAATCACTCCTTGACATAATTTGCATTGCTTCTGCGATACTGATTTTTTCGTCAATACACAAAACTTCGTGAGTGGCAATTTTGTCTATTGCTAGTGGTGGTGTTGAAATTAATGACGCTATGTGCTCCATTTCTTCAACCACTTTTTCGTGCGGTTCAGCAATGATAAAATTGTTGCTGCCTTTGTGAACAATAGCATTGCGGAGACGAGCATAATCAATTAGGTCGTCTTCATATTTTCTAACCACAGAATTTAGTTGCACAGTTTTTCTTATTACTTCGCTAAAATTTAGACTTCTTTTTAAGTCATACAATGTCCTTAGTTGTTGGTCAATATCGTTGTAAGCATTCAAAAAACGTGTGGCATTGGAAATTGCCTTGGCTCTTTCTCTTTTTTGTTTTAATGTTTCTTTTATTGTCATAATTTTTCCTTTTTAATTAGTTTAACAAAATTTATGTAATTTTACAAATGATTTTTGATATTTTATTTGTAAGATGAAGTTTGGTGGATGTTTTGTCAAAAGCGGAGACGCTGGCCTACAAAAAGTGATTTGGATTTTAGGTGATTGATTTCCATCAATTTTTCTTGTGTTGTGTTGAGTTTGGCGGCAATGTCTTGGAGTGTTTCCATTGGTTTTACAGCATAGACATTTTCGCTCGCACCAAAAATTGTCACAAAATCCCCTTCTTCAAAACTTTCACCTTTTACATTAAAAATTGTTGTGTTGAATTTTTGAGCGATTGATTGTTGGGTTTCGTTATATTTTATTCTATACAATATTTTTGGGGGTAAATATTTTTTTATTTCCATATTATTGTATATTTTTTTGCTTTGTTTTAAGTGAATTAAATTTGCCAGTCGATTGGAGTGATGCCGTTTTCGACCAAAAAAGCATTACATTTTGAAAAATGTTTGCAACCAAAAAATCCGTTGTAAGCAGAAAGTGGACTTGGATGAGCGCTGGTTAGCACCAAATGATTTGGATTGTTGAGCAATTTCATAAAACTTTTGGCGTGATTGCCCCACAGCAAAAATACGATTGGTTGGTCAAGTTGGTTGATTATTGACACTATTGCTTTGGTGATTGTCATCCAACCGCAATTTGAGTGGCTGGTGGGTTTGCTCTCGACAACTGTTAGGGATGTGTTGAGAAGTAGCACTCCCTGTTCTGCCCAATGGTCGAGTTGAGTTTTTCCGCTCATAACTAGACCCAAATCAGAATTTATTTCTTTGAAAATATTGGTTAGGCTTGGTTGTGGTGTTCCGTTGTGGCAACTAAACGCTAGTCCGTCTGCCTGTCCCTTGGTGTGATATGGGTCTTGGCCTATGATTACCACTTTGATTTTGTCTAGTGGGGTCATATTTAGAGCATTAAAAATTTTTTCCTTTGGTGGAAAAACGTTTTTTGTTTTATATTCATTGTTGATAAATGAAAAAAGTTTGGTTTTGAATTCTTCATCGACATTTTGTTTTAGGGCTTTGGCCCAATCTTCGTTTAATACATAACTCATAGAATGATAATAACAAATTTGTAGAATTTTGGCAAATATATTTATACTTTTTTAAAAAGTTTGGTTGGTGGGAGTTGGTCTTTTAACTTGGGGGCAAAAGCGCGCGATTTAAAAAAGCCCTTGCACCGCTTTTTTAAATCGCGCAACTTGTCCGCGAGCGGACAAGTCAAACGGTTGCTTGCAACCGTTGCTTTTGCCCCCTGCCCCATAAACCAACAAAATTTGTTCATATAAGTCGAATTTTGTAAGTATAATAACCTATGAAAGCAATAAAATCAGTAGTCAAAACGGTGTCAATGATAACATTTTTTACAATAATAACACGAGTGTTGGGGTTTGTTTTTCGTGTATTTTTGTCAAGGAAATTGGGTGCAGAAGGGATAGGAATTTATCAAATAGCAAGTTCAATCATTGGTGTCTTTATGACACTGGTTGCAAGCGGACTGCCACTCACCACTGCAAAAATGGTGGCGCAATGCGAAACCGACAAAAATCGACAAAAAAAAGACATTTTGACAACAACTTCTTGTGTGATTGCAGTTTTTTTGGGTGTAATTTCTTGCATTTTTTTGGTTTTGGGCAAAGACGTGCTTTTGCATATCTTAAAAAGTGACTTGGCGGTGGATATTGTGTTGCTTATGTGTCCAGCAGTTATTTTTAGTGCTGTTTATGCAGTTTTTCGTGGGGCTTTGTGGGGGCAAAACTCTTTCTTTTGGGTGAGTTTTACCGAACTTTTGGAGCAAATTATCCGCATTGTTTTGACTTTTTTGGTTATTGGAAGAATGACGGATATGATTTCGTCAGTCAGAGCGGTTGCCTATACTTTTAGTTTAACTTGTCTTTTTAGTGCAATATTGGTGATTGTGGTCTATTTGATTTCTGGCGGAAGAATTAAGTTTAAAAAGCTAGGATATAAAGAAATTGTAAAACGTTCAACTCCTATTACGGCGGTTAGGCTAGCATCAAGTTTTGTTCAACCGCTCACTGCCCTACTTGTGCCTTTTTTGTTGGGGCTTGTGGGCTATTCGTCAAGTCAAGCGATTGCTATTTATGGAGTTGTTATGGGAATGACTTTTCCTATACTTTTTGCTCCACTTTCTGTTGTGGGAAGTTTGTCTATGGTGTTGATTCCACAAATATCTGTTTTGCAGGCAAAAAATGAGTATTCTGTGATTGCAAATAGCATAAAAAAATCAATAAATTTTTCGTTGTTTTTGGGGGTGGTGTTTGTCCCCCTATTCCTTGCTTGTGGGAATATGATTGGGATTGTTTTGTATGACAATTTGAGTGCTGGGGTGTTTTTGCAGTTGGCTAGTGTGTGCATTATTCCGCTGGTCGTCAACAACATCACAAACAGCATACTTAATGCTCTAAATTTGGAAGTCAAATCTTTTGTCAACTATCTTTGGGGCACATTGGTCTTGCTTGTGTCTCTTTGTTTGTTTACGTTTGTTGTAAAAGAATATGCGATTGTTTTGGCATACTTTTTGTCTATCACTGTCACCGCGGTTCTCAACATTCGTATGCTTAACAAAAAAGTGACAGGACTTGAATTCAATGTCTTGCCACTTGTGTTGAAATATTCGCTTGCAATTTTGCCGTCATCTGTTTTGGGTCACCTTGTTGCAAATGTGTGTTATCACTTTTTGCCTGTGTTCTTTGCTGGTCTTTTGGGTGGATTG
>CAYQCO010000071.1:0-1593 GCA_964416085.1 uncultured Lachnospiraceae bacterium
AACTCGTCAAGGTTTTCTGGTTTGTCGGTAGTTGGAGTTGGAATTGAAGAGTATCCTACACCAGAACGATGTCTTGATGGTCTAGTATGACTTGTGGATTTTGAGACATCTTTGGTTGGTTGGGTAGGTTTTTGTGTTGGAGTAGGTGCTGGGGTTGGAGCAGGTTTTGCGGGCTCTTTTTTAGGAGCAGATTTTGTTGGCTCGCTCACCCTTGCTGAAATTATGTTTTGTTCCTTTTTAGGTGCATCCTTTTTGGCTTCAACTTTTGGCTTTTCTATTTGTGGAGTTGCTTTTGTCTTTGGCTTGTCGGCCTTTTTGTCGTCTTGTTTTGGAGCAGGTTTTTTGGTTGTTTCTGCTGGTTCTATTTTGGCGTCATTTGTTTCTTCTTTTGGTTGGAGCAGGTCGCTGCCTGTCTCCTTTTTAATTTCGCCAAAGAATTTGCTAAGAGTTGGGTTGTCGTCTGTGATTGTCTTTTTGTCCGCATTCTTTTTGTCGACTTCTTCTTTTGCCTTGTCTTTTGCTTGCAAGATTGAGATTAGGTCTTCTTTCAACTTTTCTTCTTCAATTTCAAGAGTTATGAGTTTTGACTTGTCGTCACGTTGTGTTGACATAATATTTGAGATAAATGAGTCGTCATTGGCTTTGGCATTTTGGTTGGACACAAATTGAAGGTGTGCGATTTTGTTAAACTCATAAAAATATGTTTCTTTGACTTTTCTTATTTCTTCTTCGATTTCTGCTCGGACATCTGCTGGCAATTTTGAAAGATAAACTGCCACTGCACTATCCAAAATTTCGTTGATAGTTTTTTGGAAGAATGGTTTGTTGATTTGAACGAATGCTTGTTTTTCCAAAATTACTGACTTCAAAAATTTGATAAACGCTTCTTTGTATTTGGCATATTTGTCAAACGCATTGAGCACGTTGTCAAAATAGTCCGCTTCGATGATTTCGATTGCTTTTTCGCTTTTTAAAAGTGTGGTTTGGGCAAGGGCATTGTATTTCATCTTTTTTATGAGTGATTGGTAAAATTTGAGTTCGGATTCGTTCAGGTCCTTAAAGTCATACATCATCCCCTCATCTTCACGTCTAATGTTGAATTTTGAGTATATTACATTCTTGTCAATATCTCTGTCTGGGATTTTGATTTCTTGCAAAATGTATTCGTTCATATTGGAGTATCTTCCAACGTTGAATTTTATGTTGGACTCAAAATTGATTTTTTCGAGCAGCACAAGTTTGGCCTTGTCGTCTTCCATAACAAGCATAAAATGGATGTAGTTGTCAAATTTTATGGCTCCGCGTAGAAGGTCAACATCTTCGACACTATCTACAATGATTTTTGGCATTGCGACAAGTTCTTTGACTATCTCTTCATCAATTACATAATAGCCATACTCGTCATAGTCGCCCAACATATTGCCAACTGCAACACGTCTTGCTTGGTTGACTTCAAAATAATTGATATCCGCTTCATTGTCAAGATATTGGTTTAGTTCGTCAAATTTAAAATATCTTTTGGCACTCATAATATCACCTCTTGATTTATTATAACAAAATAAATCATATTTCGCAAATATTTTTGAGTAATTA
>CAYQCO010000071.1:1693-3621 GCA_964416085.1 uncultured Lachnospiraceae bacterium
ATTTTCAGCCAGATACACTCGCTCCGCTCGGTATGACATATGGTTGGAATCTATTCGTTTATACTCTATCAAAGTTCATTATTTTATACAGTGATAATCCTAATATCATATCTTCATCAAATATATAATAACCCAAACTTGATTCAGAAGAATTTATACCCTCTTCGCCAATCACCTCATCCAAAATCCAATCGCTTGTGGTGATTTCACTTGTAGGAATTTCGTCTTGGAACATTACAATCATCATAAATCTACCCATTAAGTTGGTCATCATAAAGTCGCCTGAGAGATTGATTGTTTCAAGACTTGTGTTGCCGCAGATACTAATTATATTTATACTCTTGACAGTGTCAGGGATTGTGAGAGTGACGAGATTTGGATTGTTTAAGAATGCAAAATCCACAATTTTGGTTACATTGCTAGACACTGTGAAAGATGTGTCAGTCTTTGCACTAGGATAACATATCAAAGTCTTGCCGTCTTTGCTATAAAGCACTCCGTCAGTCGCTGAGAAATATTTGTTGTTGCTATCCACAGTGATTGATTTGAGTGTGCTGCACGCAAGTCCAAATGTATGGATATATTTTACACTCGCTGGGATGTTGATTGTTGTAATTGCCATATAGTTTGTCTCACTGTCAGAAAATTCTGCCCCTATCAGCGCAAATGCACCATAGCCAATAATCTCGCACTTGCTGTTGATTGTAAATTCTGTCAACACATCATCTTGTGAAGAAGGAATCACATATAGCAACACCTTGTATGGATTGGTTGTGCTGCCGAGATATAGGCCATTGTTTTCAAAAGTCAATCCTGTTGGAAGATTGCTAGTGACAATCATCCCGTCACTATAAGTGATATAGGAACAAATCCAATCCACCATATAAGCAAACTCACCAATATGTTCAACACCGTCAGGAATTGAGATTGATGTGATTGAATTGGTCAAACCGACAAATGCCCAGTCGCCAATCACTTTGCAATCTTTGTGCACAACAAGACTTGTAAGAGCGGTTTCGCCGTCTTCGAGTTTTGGCTCAACATAGACCAAAACAAGATATGGATTGGTGCTGTTGCCTAGATATGCACCATTTTCATAGATGTTGTATTGGAAGTTTTCATTGTATATACAATTCCACATTGTGCCCACCAGTGCACCGCTCATACTGTCAGACACAAAATCAAATGTTGAAAAGTCTGTAATATTGTTGCTGATAGAAATTGATTCTAGATTTGGCAAATAGAAAAATGAAGATTTTTCTGCAACTGTTACACTGTCCGGCATTGTGATTGTTTTTAGATATTGATTGGCAGCAAACGCGCCAGTTGCAATAGTTGTTACACCATTTGGAATTGTGAATGACGAGCCAGTCTTTGCATAAGGATAAGATATCAAAGTCTTGCCGTCTTTGCTATAAAGCACTCCGTCAACCGCCTTGTAATATTGGTTGCCTGTCTCAACAACATATTCAGTGAGAGTTTGGTCCACACAATTTTCAGACCAAGCAGCAAAAGCAACCGCATCAATAAGTTTTACATTCGCTGGGATGACAACTGATGTTATGCTGGTGCCACTGAAAGCTCCAAATCCAATATACGTGATATTCTTGCCCAAAGTGATAGTTGTGAGATTGGTGCAACCAACAAATGCTCCCGCTCCAATTGAATAAACATCATCACCAAAGACAACTTCTGTGATGTCTGTCCTGTTTTGATAAGCCTGAGTGCCCACATTGCCGTTGACGTATAATGTCGTGCCTTCTATTGACTCTTCATAATCGCAATAAAGGACTTTGCTATACCACTTGCCATCTTTCAAGAAATTGGTTGCATTGGTGCTAGCGCTGCTTACATCAATGCTTGCGCCATTAACTATACTCCAACCATTGACTTGATTGAATGTCACACTAGTCAAACTTGTGCAGCCG
>CAYQCO010000072.1:0-3593 GCA_964416085.1 uncultured Lachnospiraceae bacterium
TCTTCAAATTCTACGCGGTCAATATATTTATGGTCAACATCAACAATCTCTTGACATTCGCCAGCCGGTTTTTTGTCAAGGATTTCATTTCGCAGTTTAATGTCGCAATCATTTTTTAAGCCAAAAATTTTTATTGTCATACTGCTTGAAGAATAATCAGCAAAAATATAAACATCCGCGCCAGTATTGTTGGTAAAAACCAAATCACTTGACCCAAAGTTGACCATTGCATCAAATCCGCTCATAACATAACCCACTTTTTCGCTATGCTTGTTGGCTTTGTTAATTTTTAGTCCTGACAAAAGTGCGGCATTATATAAGGTCGTAGACACTTGGCAAACCCCACCGCCAAATCCGTCAACAAATTCACCTTGCAAAATAATTTTTGCCATTCTAAAACCATTTTCTTTGGTTCGCCTGCCAACAACTTTGTTAAAAGAAAATTGCTCGCCAGCCCCAATTTTTGTGCCATTGATTTTTGACAGAGCCATTTTGAT
This sequence comes from uncultured Lachnospiraceae bacterium, assembly GCA_964416085.1. Classification (GTDB taxonomy): domain Bacteria; phylum Bacillota; class Clostridia; order Christensenellales; family UBA1242; genus Onthoplasma. The sequence goes on from CAYQCO010000072.1 coordinate 498, forward strand.
ATTATGCTTTCTATCCAATGTAGATTTTGTAAAACTTGTAGAAAATTGTCCACGCAAAAAACTTGTGATTTTTAAATCTTCCCCCACAATTTCCGGCTTCGTTTTTTTGATTGGAATATTAATTTTTATATTGTCAGAAATTAAATAATTATTTAATATTTTTTCAAAAAATAAATCGAAATTAATATTAATTCCATAAATTTCATTAATTATTTTTAATTTGTTATTATACTGAAAATAAGCATTTTTTGGTTGTTTTTCTATATTTTTTGAAATATTTTCAATTTTTTCTTGCATTTTTGGGAAAATTGAATTAACTATTATTTTATTATTTATTTTTAATTTTTTTAAATTTTTTATTAATTTAATTTTTTCATTTTTATTGTTTTTTAATTTGTATTTATTTAAATTAAAATTAATATCAAATTGGTCACTTGTCTCAACGAAATCTTTGGCGTAAAATTTCCAAATTTTGTTGCCATATTTAAACTCAAAAATTGTGTCATCAAATTTGTAATCCACAATAGACATTTCACTTTTTTCATAAAAATTTGTGTTTGGTGCAATAATCAAATTGTTGTCACTTACTTTTGAAGTTGCAAAAAAGCAAGCAAGAATAATGCTCAAAAAAATTGTCCAACACATCAATTTCTTTTTCATAACAATATTTTGTGTCAACAAAAAAAATCTATGTAAAACATAGACTTTTTTGCTTATTCATTTTCGGTTGTGTCAAAATCAATTTGCTCCACTTCGTCATAATCTATCCCCACAACTTGCGATACGTCACTAAGTTTTTTGGCAATTTTTCTTGACGATTTGGTTGCCTGTTCAATGGTCGTGTTGGCATCGCTAAGTTTGTTTTGTGTCTTTGATAATAGTTGCACAAATTTTTCAAATTCAGTTTTGAATGTGGACAAAATTCCCCAAATTTCACTGCTACGTTTTTCTATATAAAGCGTCTTAAATCCCATTTGTAAACTATTGAGAAGAGCAGCCAAAGTGGTGGGCCCGCAAATAACAATCTTGTAGGTGTTTTGCACAAAGTCAACAAGTTCAACGTCTTTTACAATTTCCGCATAAAGACCTTCTATTGGCAAAAACATCACACCAAAATCTGTGGTTGTTGGCACGTCAATATATTTTTCGTTGATTTTTTTGGCTTCGTCTTTAATTCGTTTTACTATTGCTTTGTGATATTTTTCTATCTCTTCAAGATTGGCATTGTCGCTCGCTTCTGCAAGGCGATAATAGTCGTCAAGCGGAAATTTGCTATCAATAGGAAGATAGACATCCTTGTCATCTCTGCCCGGCATAACCACAACAAAGTCTACACGTTCTTTTGAATTTGGTTTGATTTGGACCTGCGATTTAAACTGGTTTGGTGAGAGCATTTGTTCCAGCAAAGAGTTTAGCATAACTTCACCCCAAACACCACGAGTCTTGACATTTGACAACATCTTTTTTAAATCCCCAACACCATTTGCAAGCGCTTTCATTTCGCCCAAACCTGTGTCTACGTGCTCCAAACTTGACTGAATTTTTGCAAAACTCTCGTTTAGTCGCTGGCTAAGACTAACATTCAACTTTTCATCAACCGTATTTCTCATCGCATCAAGTTGCTTTTCGTTTTCTTGACGGATTTTGTTCATATTTTCGTTGACTTCTTTGGTGAGTCGCTCCATTCTCTCTTCATTGGCGAGCGTTAAGTCGGTTACTCGTTTTTGGATGTTGTCAAGTTCTTGCTTTTGAAGTGAAGATATCCCTTGAATTGCATTTTGTGTCGCCATCATATTGCTGTTGAGTTGCTTCATATTTTCTTGTCGCATATTGGTGAGATTAAAATTCACTTCGCTAGTCAACTTGCTAAGTCTTGCCTCATAACTTTGCGAAACATTATTTAGGTTGTTTTTCATATTCTCCAATTCTTGCTTTTGGATAAGCGTCAAATTGTTGATAGAATTGTGCGTGTTCATAAGGCTGTTGTTGATTCCGTCCATAAGCATTTTGTTGTTGTTATACATTTGGTTTTCAAGGTTTGATGTGTCAACCGGACCACCCTTGCCTTTTTTGAGTTTTAAAAACACAACAATCAGTGTAAAAATATTTAATATTATTGCAGATATAATCAAGATATTTGTTATCATATTTTCTCCTAAGAGTATTATAGCATATCCCTTAAAAAATCACAAACATTTGTTTGAAAAAATAATTTTTTTTGTCTAAAATAAACTTTTTTCTATTAAATGTTATTTTAAAGATAGACTTTTTTTATAAATTCGCTTATAATGGAAATAATAAAACTATGTTAAACATTATCGCAAATCATACGGCTGGGGGCGGACTTGCCACCAACAATACCAAGGCTATCACCAAGTATTTAAAAAAAGAAAATATTCCATACTTGGTATATTTTTGCGAGAAAGAATCTGATGTCCACACTTTTGTAGAAGAACTTTTTAAATCAGGCGAAAAAGAATTTGTGCTTATTGGCGGTGACGGCACAATTCATCAATTTATTAACTCAGTGGATTTGTCAAAAGTTAGTTTTGGGGTTATTCCGTCTGGTTATCACAACAACTTTGCAAAAACTTTGGGCCTTGAATTTAATCCAATCAAAGCAATCGAAAAAATCATTGCAGGCAATGTTGAACATTTTGATTATTTAAAATGCAACGACTTAAAAGCAGTCAACTATATTTCTATGGGCTGTATTGAAGAAATTAGGCACAAACTTAAAGATGACAAGCACAAACCTAATAGTTGGGATTATCTCAAACATCTCAACAAATGCTCTCCACTCGAACTCAATATCACACACAAAGATATCAAAGAAAAAAAATATATGGTCAATGAATGTTATATCGCCAATGGCAAGTTTAAGGATAGGTCAAAGATTAGTCCACTATCCAATATGCAAGACGGATTGTTTAATTTGATTATGGTTGCAAACAACGGCAAACGTAGACTAACAGATTATTTAAAAATCAAACGTGGCAAACATATTTATCAAGAACAAAACAAAACTTTTTGGCTGGAAACAATCTCAATCACATCACCAACTTTGCCAATAAAAGCAGAAATTGACGGCGAACT
>CAYQCO010000073.1:0-3566 GCA_964416085.1 uncultured Lachnospiraceae bacterium
CCACTAATTTTGTCGAAAACAAAAAATTTTCAAAAAAAATCAAAAAAGGGTCTTGACAAATTTTTTATTTGTGATAATATATAGGCGTCAGCTTGGTCAGATGGTCGCAGATTAGACACAACGTCTAGTGTGAGGAAAGTCCGGGCTTCGCAGAGCAGGGTGCTGGTTAACTGCCAGTCTAGGTAACTAGAAGGAAAGTGCAACAGAAATATACCGCTATACCCCTGAGTGGTATTGTAAGGATGAAAAGGTGAGGTAAGAGCCCACCGCGTAATTGGCGACTTTTACGGTCCCTGTAAACCCCACCTGAAGCAAGGTTAAGTGGCAACGTTATTGATTGCTCGTCAAGTTGTCCAAAAACACCGCTTAAATTTTGACGGCAACGCAAAATTTAGATAGATGACCATCAAATACAGAACTCGGCTTATAGATCAAACTGCCACCTAAAAAATTCACCCACGTGGTGAGAAGAGAACGATGAAAATCTCCCGTTCTCTTTTTTTGTGCTCTTTTGTTTTGACAATATTTTGTAGTTATGCTACAATAAAAACAAGGAGAAACAATGGATAGGTCTTGCTTAGAAATTGGTCAATATTGGACAATAAAAAATACTGATGGCAGAGAAAAGAAGTTTCAAATAATAGTTTTTGCCAAAAATATGTTGACGGACAAAATAAAAAGAAAAGAATATCGTCGTGAAGTCCCGCTCAAAAAAATGACTTGGTGCTCGGATATCAAAGACGACTATGTTATGGCAACAATTGACGGCAAATATGCTTATTTGGATTTGAAAAATGGCAGAGCATATATCTTTGTGGATGCTGGGGAACTTTCACCTATAAAAGACGGCATAGGCAAAGTTGGATTTTGGGGTAAACATCACTTTTTCGATATAGAAAATGGACAACTTGACCGCATTGGATACGATGTCGCACTTGTCGAAAACCGAAATTTGCGTATTGTGGGCAATGGCAAGTCTTGGCGAGTGATTTTGTGTGGTGTTTCGCCAACAAAAACAACAATAGAATTAAACAAAAAGATATTTTCATCTTATAACGAAGCGTTAAAGAGTGGTTTGGAGGCCATAAAAGGGGCAAAAAATCAAACGGAAACTGCTGGCTGTCAAATTTTGGATGTTGATTTTAAACGATAAGAGAATTTAACTCTCTTATTTTATTTTGTAATCGCCGTCTTTAAGCGTAAAGGTTTTGCATTTTGGTTTGGGCGGTGGGGGACAGCAGTCAGGTTCGAGTTGCTGCTCAACAAGTTCAATCAAAATTACATCAACACCAATTTTGCAAATACAATTAAACGGCACAAACACAGACTTTGCTTTTTTGAACAAGGACCAAGAATTGCAACTGGGATTTGGCACAACAAGGCCCAAAATTTTGCAAGTTTTTACATCCAAAACAATGTCAATGATACGGCCAAGACATTTTCCGTCCACCACATTGACTACTTGCTTGCATTTAAGTTCAGCAAAAGATGTTTCCATTATGTTATTATACTTGTTTATATTATTTTTTATGAATTTTGTTGAATTTTGTCAAACAACCACTACATATTGTATAGAAATTTTTGAAAATGTGCCAAATTTAGTTGTAAAATACAAAAAAATATGCAATAATATTATAAATTAAAGGAGAAAAAGTTATGAAATGTGTATTTTGTGGCTATGATGATAGCAAGGTCGTTGACAGCAGAACAATGAAAGATAGCGCTATTAGACGTAGGAGAGAGTGTCTCAAATGTGGCAGACGTTATACTACTTATGAAACGGTGGAAACCAACCCTATGTTCGTAACAAATGTCGACAATGAAAGAGAGCCATTCCAACTCAATAAGTTGTATGAAAGTTTGAGTTTTGCTCTTTATTGCACAGACATAAGTGACAAGGCAGGCGAGTTGGCAGTCAGAGTTGAAAAGAGATTGCTGACTGAAAGAAAGCAAGAAATTTCAACACTAGATATTGTAAAAGCCGCTGTTGGAGTTTTGAAAGAAGTCGATGAAGTCGCTTGTTTGGTATATTATTGCCAACACTCAAATTGCAACAGTTTGCAAGATGTTAGAGAATTTTTGAAATAAGACAAAAATATTAAAAAACCCTTGAAAAAAGGGCTTTTTTATGTTATATTTAGTTTAGGAGTATGTATGATAACAGTAAGTAATGTAAGTCTTGCTTTTGGGAGCAGAAAATTGTTTGAAGAAGTAAACTTGAAGTTTACAAAAGGAAATTGTTATGGTGTGATTGGTGCCAATGGTGCTGGCAAGTCAACTTTTATGAAAATTTTGGCAGGGGACATAGAACCAAACAAGGGTGAAGTGATTATACCAAAAAATGAAAGATTGTCAGTTTTGGAGCAAAACCAAGAAAAATACAATGACCATACAGTAGTTGAAACTGTTTTGTTGGGGTATAAAAAACTTGTAGAAATGAAAGAAGAAATTGACAGGCTTTCAATGGATGAAAACTTGACAGATGAAGATGGTGAAAAACTTGCATATCTAATTCAAGAATTTACAGATATGAATGGCTGGGAAGCAGAGAGCGAAGCGCAAACTTTGCTCAATTCTTTGGATATCCCAAGCGAGTTGCACTATGAACTTATGGGCAACCTTGATGCGAGAGTAAAGGTCAAAGTTTTGCTTGCACAAGCACTCTTTTCCAACCCTGACAACTTGATTTTGGACGAGCCAACCAACAACTTGGACGTCAAAACAATTAGATGGCTTGAAAACTTTATTATGAATTTTGAAAACACAATAATCATTGTGTCGCACAACAGACACTTCTTGAACAAGGTGTGCACAAATATTTGTGATATAGATTATGGCAAGATTAATATGTTTGTTGGAAACTATGACTTTTGGTATGAGTCAAGCCAGTTGATGCTAAAACAAATGAAAGACCAAAACAAAAAGGCTGAACAAAGAGTTAAGGAATTGCAAGAATTTATTGCAAGATTTTCGGCCAATGCGTCAAAGAGTAAGCAAGCAACAAGCAGAAAGAAAGAACTAGAAAGAATTACTATTGAAGATTTGAAACCGTCTAGCAGAAAATATCCATATATTGATTTTAGAAGTGATATAAGGATAGGCAACGATATCTTGACGGTAAAGAATTTGTCAAAAGAAGGTCTATTCCACGATGTAAATTTCACTGTCCATAAGGGCGAAAAAATTGCTATTATTAGTGAAAACAGCGGAATAGTAAAAGCCTTTTGTGATATATTGGCTGGCGTGGATAATGACTATACTGGTGAGGTTATTTGGGGAAAAACTATTGTCCCAAGTTATCTGCCACAAGACAACAACTCATATTTTGACGGATATGACGGCAATTTGGTGCAATGGATTAGCCAATTCACCAAAGAAACAGAAAGTTCGTTTTTGAGAGGTTGGCTGGGTAGAATGTTGTTCTCTGGCGAAGAAGCAGAAAAAAGTGCCAAAGTGCTTTCAGGTGGCGAAAAAGTTAGATGTATGCTCGCTCGTATGATGCTCGTTGGTGGCAATTTCCTTATTTTGGATGAGCCTACCAACCACTTGGATTTGGAAAGTATCAC
>CAYQCO010000074.1:0-3556 GCA_964416085.1 uncultured Lachnospiraceae bacterium
ATTATTTATTTTTGCTTATTGGTTTGTCTACTTCTTTCAGTCTAAATCTTTCGTAATCAACTGGTGAAAGTTTGCCTTTATACCACAATTTCAATTTGTTGGCTTTCCACTTGTCAAACATACCAAGTTCATTGAAAAACTCGTATTCTTCTTCTGTAAGTTTGCCATTTCTAAATCTTTCGATTACGTGTAGAATTTGTTTGCCAATATCATATTGTTTGCCTTCATATTCATATATTTGGCTCTTTTTTATTCCTTTTAAAGTGCCATATTTTTTGCGATAATCTATGACGTCAGCATAAATTTCATCAATTTTTGCAAACGGAAAACCAATAGATTTTAAAAATGCTTTTTGAATATAAGTGAGTTTGTCGTTTCTGTTGTCTAGGCGCAATCTTCTAACCGTTTCACCAATGTCAATAGTTTTTCCGCCAACTTCCAATTTGGAATATTGTGTAAGGTTGGTGAGCGTGCCGTATTTTCGATACCAAAGTTTTAGTTCTTCTGCTTTTTCTTCAAAAGATTTTTCTCCTCTCCACTTAAATCCCCACAATGTCAAAATTTCTATTTGCTCATAGGTCAAAGTCCCCTCACGTCTCTCTTTTCTAAGATTGCTGACGAGTTGACCGATTTTCACATTATTAAACACTTCATTTTGCTTAATGTTTAGGTGTCCATACCTTGCATAATAGTCTTTTAATATTTGTATTCTTTTTTCAAAATCCTTTTTCTTACCCATTTTCTTCTCCTGATTAAATTATAACTGCTTTTCGCTTGTTTTGTCAAGGCTTAAAATTGTGTTTTCACCATTCTCGCACACAAGAGTTTCTTTGCCGTCACAAAAGTAAGTTGTTCTTCCCCAAACTGTTGTTGTGCCATTTTTTATTTCTACAAAACCGCTATCAACAATGCCATAATGGTGAAAATCATAACTATCTTTTAAGCACATATCATATTGTGTTGTGCCGTCTATTTCGTATTTTGTAGCATTGTTCATATGTGGCATAATCATAATATCTGCAAGGCCCAATCCAACCAGTTTTTTGTTGTAATTTGGGTCATAAAATTCTTCTCTTTCTTCTGGCTGAGAATAGACAATTTTGCTTGCATTCATACTGCCTGCACTTTGCCCAATATATACACCGTTATATTCTTTTAAAATTTCTGCAAGTTTTATTTGGTGCATAAATTTGTTTTGAGTTGGAACGTGTCCACCCATTGCAAAAACGACATCCGCATTTAATATAGCATTTTTTATATTACCTTTGTATCTGTTGTCCAAAATTGTAACATTTTTGATGTCATAATTTTCAAGTTTTAATGACTGCAAAACAATATTTGCATAACTGTCTGTCTTTTCATAGCCATTGGGATTTGATGACACAAATACAATGTTGTCAATTTTTGGAAGTGACAATTTTAATCTATCCATAAAATGATTTGAGTTGTCAATTTTTGTAGCAACTTTTTGGCCATTGATTTTTGTGTAGTCGTTTAAACTACTTGTTAAGAATATTGTTTTCATATTTCCTCCTATTTGACGGGGGCGGAAGCAACGGTTGTAAGACAACCGTTTGACTTGTTCGCCTTTGGCGGACAAGGGGGCACGCCTTGTGGCGTGCACTTCCGCCCCCCCCACCCTAAACTATCTAATAAACATTGCATCACCGAATGAGAAAAAGCGATATTTCTCATCCACTGCTGTTTTGTAAACATTCATCACATTGTCGTGACCTGCAAAAGCCGACACCAGCATAATCAAAGTTGATTTTGGCAAATGGAAATTAGTTATCAACCCATCAACCACTTTATACTCATAAGGCGGATAAATAAATATTGATGTATTTTCATCCATTGCTTTCAAAGGCAATCCATATCTTGCCACACTCTCCAAAGTCCTAACACTTGTAGTCCCAACCGCAATCACTCTTCTTCCTTCTTCTTTTGCTTTGTTGATTATATCGCAAGTCTCTTGCGAGATAGAATAGTGTTCTGTGTGCATCAAGTGTTTTGTAATATCTTCTTCTTTGCAAGGGCGGAAAGTCCCAAGCCCAACATCAAGAGTCACTTCTGCAAAAACAATGCCCTTATCTTTCAATTTTTGCATAAGTTCTGGTGTAAAATGTAGTCCAGCAGTAGGTGCTGCCGCTGACCCAGTAACTTTGTTGTAAACCGTTTGATATCTCTCTTGGTCTTTCAGTTTTTCGTGAATATATGGTGGCAATGGCATTTGACCCACACGACTCAAAATATCTTCAAGCACTCCGTCATATTCAAATTCAATGACTCGGTTGCCGTCATCTTTAATTTCAACCAACTTGCAAGCAAGTTCTTCATTAAACACCAACTTTTCACCTATATGCAGTCTTTTGGCTGGCTTCATAAGACATTCCCAAACATTCAAACTATGTCTTTTGAGTAGCATTACTTCCAACTTTGCCCCAGTTTCTTTATAACCGTAAAGTCTTGCTGGCAAAACTCTTGTGTTGTTTATTACAAGGACATCGCCCTTTTTCAAATAATCACAAATATCAAAAAAATGTTTGTGTTCAATTTCCTTTGTCTTTCTATCAAAAACAAGCAGTCTTGAATGGTCTCTTGGCTCAACAGGGGTTTGTGCAATCAACTCTTCTGGCAACTCGTAATCATAAGTATTTATATTTTTGTAATCTATCATAAACATATTATATACCTATTTGCACTTGTTGTCAACCGATTATCTGTTGACACAATCCTAAAAATATGCTAAAATATCAATAGGAGAATTTATGTATAGCAAAATTGAAAATAATATTTTAATAAAATTTGACTCACGAGATTTAAAGGAAAATGGACATTTTGATATCCCTGACGGAGTCACTACTATTGGCGAAAATTGTTTTAAAGAGTGCTCAGGTTTAACTTCAATAACCATTCCTGAGAGTGTAGTTTCAATAAGCGATTTTGCATTTGTTGAATGCAAAAATTTGAAAAGTCTAATAATTCCAAATGGTGTCACGACTATTGGAACCTACGCATTTTGTGCCTGTTCGAATTTGGAGAGAGTTGTTCTTCCAGACACTCTAACAGACATAAAACGTAGTGCCTTTGCCAGTTGTCAAAAACTTAGTTATATCAATATCCCACGAAGCGTAAAAAATATTGGAAAGTGGGCTTTTAGCGGAACAAGGTTGAAAGACGTTTATATTCCAAAAACCGTTGAAAATATGGATGTTGGAACAGCATTTGCACACAATGGTGACACTTTGCAAGAGATTGCTTTTGAAAAAGGCTCACCTGTTCTTAAAGAATTTCTAACCAACAAAACCGCTTATGAAAATTTTAGAAGCGATTTTGATGCAAAAATTGTCGTTGTTGACAATCAAAGCAAGAAAGAAATAAAAGATGTTGATGCAGACAAGTCTTTTGTAAAAAAATTGTTGTTTAAAATCAAAAAACGCAAATTGCAAAAGAAATTTGAAAAATCTGACACACAACAAGATGAAATCTTTGACAAACTTTTGGATATGATGACCGAAAAAGACAATGGACTAACCAAATAAAAATTGAGAGCGAA
>CAYQCO010000075.1:0-3518 GCA_964416085.1 uncultured Lachnospiraceae bacterium
ATTTATTTTCAAATAAAATATTTTTATTTTTCAACAATTATTTCCCATTAATATTTCTTATTTTTTAACATTTATTTTTAATTTTATCATTATTAAATTTTTTTTAAATTTTTGTTTATTTTTTTCGATTTAATTATGATTGTTTTTAAAACTAAATTTTTTTTAAATTTTTAAAATCTCGACAAATTTATATATTGAAAATTTAATAAAAAAATATAACAATTTATTAATAAAAGAACAACAAAATAGAAAAAGGGTCTTGATTAATTTTTTAAAATGTGCTACAATAAAAGCATAACAAAAAAAGTCAATATTTTGACAAGAAAATTGAACAATAAAAAACGAAAAAAGGAAATTATGAAAATAGCAAAAGATTGGAAAGATTTTGAAGTGGTGTCAACTTCCAATGGAGAAAAATTGGAGTGTTGGAATGGTGTGTATGTTTTGCGTCCAGACCCACAAATAATTTGGAAGGGCAAAGACCTAAAAAAGTTTAAAAACCTAAATGCACACTATCACAGGACAGAGAACAAATCTGGTGAATGGGAGTTTTTAAAAAAGACTCCAAACAGTTGGAATGTGCATTGGAGAGATTTGACTTTTTATTGCCAACCAATGAATTTTAAACATATGTGTTTGTTTCCAGAACAGGCAGTCAACTGGGATTTGCTGGACAGCGCAATAAAAAATGCGGGGCGAGAAGTTAGGGTCCTAAACTTGTTTGCATACACGGGTGCCGCAAGCATTGTCTGTGCCAAGGCGGGTGCAAGTGTCACTCACGTTGATGCAGCCAAAAGTATGGTAGATATTGCCAAAATAAATTGCAGTTTGAACAAAATCTCCAACGTTAGATTTATTGTCGATGATTGCAAAAAGTTTGTAGAAAAAGAAATCAGGCGCGGAAAAACTTATGACATAATTATTATGGACCCACCAAGTTTTGGCAGAGGCCCAACAGGTGAAACGTGGAAGATTGAAGATGATATTTTTGATTTTGTTCAACTTGTCAAAAAAGTTTTGAGCGACCAACCTATTATGGTCCTTATCAATTCTTACACAACAGGACTTCAACCAACTGTTATGGCCAATATATTGAATAGCATTTTTGAAGCGGGCGAAGTTGATGCTTATGAATTGGGGCTTGCGACAAAAGACAAAGGCATTGTGCTTCCTTGCGGTTGCACAGCAGTCAAAAAATTTTAATAAGGAGAAAAAATGGATTACGAACCAAACATAGTTTATGAAGACAATCATTTGCTCGTTATCATAAAACCGCACAATATTGGTGTGCAAGAAGACGAAAGCAAGGATGACGACCTTCTAAATTTGTTAAAAAATTATATAAAAAAAAGAGACAACAAACCTGGAAATGTCTATTTGGGCTTGGTGCATAGATTGGATAGGCCAACTGGCGGACTTATGGTGTTTGCAAAAACGAGCAAAGCGGCTAGCAGGCTCTCAGAACAATTAAAAAATCATAGTCTGAAAAAGTCTTATCTTACTATTGTATGCGGAACAGTGAATGAAAAGAAAGGCCATCTTGAATGTTATCTTCAAAAGGATGCAAAGACCAACACAGTTCACCTTGCAACTCAAAGTGATTATGGCGCAAAAGAAGCCAAACTTGACTATGAGGTTTTGCAAGAAATTGACGGATATAGTTTGATAAAAATTGATTTGCTTACTGGCAGAAGTCACCAAATCAGAGTCCAAATGTCCAAACAGTTAAAAACGGTTATATTTGGGGACTTTAAATATGGCGACAAGACTCACAAGTCAAATCTTGCTTTGTGGGCTTACAAATTGAAGTTTGAGCATCCAACAAGCAAGGATAATATGGCTTTTACAGTGTTGCCAGACACAAATTTGATGCCGTGGAAAGCATTTAAATCAAAAATTGAAAAATTAGTTTAAACTTTTTTTCAAAAAAGTATTGACTATAATCAAAATTCGTGCTAAATAAGGGTATAATTAAAAGGAAATACAAATGGGAAATTTAGTAGTTATTGAATTGGGTGTAAATGAAATTTGTTTTTCAAAATTAAAGTTTACACAAAGCGGTTTTTTTAGCGTAGAACAACAGATAAAAGAACCAGTAAAACTTACTCAGGATATGGAAAGAGACGGGTATATCAAACCTGCTCGTATTCAACAAACAATATCTGTGTTAAAGATTTTTAGAAGGATTATTGATGCCAACAATATTGACAATGTGATTTGCTATGTTGACCCTGTTGTTGCCAGCGCAAGAAACCAAATTGCTTTTCTTGACGAGATATACAAAACAGTGTCACTCAACTTCAAAATTTTGACTTTTGAAGACCAAATCACTGCTCTGCATATTGCCATCTCACACACCTTTGCAGCACCTAAGGGTGTAGGTGTGCAAATTAGCGATGACTCAACTCAGTTGTTTTATTTCAACCGTAGAGGAGTTATGGAAAGTATAAACTTGTCTATCGGTGCAGCAACATTGTCAAACAAGTTCGCTGACATCACTGACCCTGCAACAAAAATGGACAAAATGGTAGACTATGCAACCAAAGAAATTAGAAAAGTTGGCTGGTTGTTTGATGTTGAACCAGAATATGAATATTATGGAGTAGGGGATATTTTTGAAAGCGTAGGTGTATTGTGCAGAAAATCCACTCACTATCCGCTAGATATTGCTCACAATTATGAAATCACTGCTGACAACTTTATGCAAGTGTTCAATGTGGTTAGGGGCTTAAATATTGACAAGACCAAAAAACTCAAAGGCATTTCTCAAATGCGTGCAGATGTGCTTGCAAGCGGAATGGCAATTATGAAAGCATTGTTTAATCTTACAACCAACAAAATGAGAGTGTCTGTAAATGGCGAAATGTATGGCATTGTAGCCAAAAGTTTGATGCCACAAATCGACAAACCGCTTTTGGATATTTTGGGATATAGTTTGAGTTCTATCAATGAATTTTATCCAACTGTCAACAATGTAAATCAAATTTATGACGTGGCAATAATTTTGTATAAGCAATTAAAAATATTGCACAAACTTAGCCGTAATTATGTAAAGATTTTGAGAATTGCTGCTAGTATGAGCCAATGCGGAAAACGTATATCTTTTGAAAATTTTGAGAGAAACAATTTTAGCGTAATTTTGGGCTCAGATATTTATGGGGCAAGCCATAGAGATATATTGCTTGCTGGTTTTGTTGCCTGCAACCAAAATAGCGACAATTTTAGCCTTGCTGAATGGGTTAAGTATAAGGATATTTTGGACGAAGAAGATATTGATGCAGTCAAAAAATTGGGTATGATTATCAAACTTGCAAGTTTGCTGAATGTCAGCGGTGCAGGGGTCGTCAAAGATATCTCTTGTGACGTTTTGGGTGATACAGTAATCTTAAAAACAGAAGTCGACAAAGATGCAACTCTTGAAATCAGCCAAGCAATGTCTTGCGATGTTGATTTTAAGAAAATCTTTGGCAAAAATCTTCAAATTTTGTAATAGGTGGGGCGACCGCATTGCACGATTA
>CAYQCO010000076.1:0-3403 GCA_964416085.1 uncultured Lachnospiraceae bacterium
GCAATCACCGCTGACAACATACCAGTAACACCAACAGCCCCCAATGTCAAAAACACAATTTTGACTATGGCAGAAAAACCAATATTTTGCCAAACAATTTTTCTTGTAAATCTACTTGTTTTGATTGCTCTTGCAATTTTGTTTGGATTGTCGTCAGCAAGAACAATATCGCTTGCTTCAACGCTTGCAGGATTTCCATTAATACCCATACAAAATCCAACATCTGCAATAGTCAGTGCAGGTGCATCATTAAGCCCATCACCAACAAATGCTATTGTTTTATCATTTGTTTTGTTTTTTTCTATCCATTCGCATTTCTCTTGTGGAAGTAGTTCGCTTGCATATTCATCAATACCCAAATCTGTTGCAAATTGCTTGACTATCGACTCTTTGTCACCTGAGAGCAAAACAGTCTTTATACCCATATTTTTTAGTTCTTGAATTGTCTTTTTGCTGGTTTCCTTTATGCTATCTTCAAGATAAATTCTTCCAAGCAACCTATCTTCATTAAACAATTCAACACAAGTGGAATCAAGTCCTTTTGAGTGTCTGCCCACAAAATATTTTTTGCCCTTATACTCAAAGTTTACACCTTGACCTGCAATTTCTTTTACATTGTCTGCTTTTGGCAATTTTTCGCTTATGCTTTCGGTTATACTTTTTGCCAGTGGATGAAGAGAATATTGCTCGCCTATCGCTGCAAGTTTCAATATATCTTTTTCTTTCATATCTCCCATTGTTTCTATATTTTTTATACCAAATTTGCCAGTTGTAAGTGTTCCAGTTTTGTCAAAAACTATTGTGGAAATTTTTGCACACGCATCAAGATATGTTGAGCCCTTGATCAGCACCCCCTTGCTTGAAGCATTGCCCAGTCCAGAAAAATATGACAGCGGAACAGATATTGCAAAAGCACAAGGACAAGACACAACCAAAAATATAAGTCCCCTATACAATGCTGTGTCAAAGTTTTTGCTCACCAAATACACAATTCCAAAAGTTGCAACCGCAAGGGCTATTACACCCAAAGTATACCATTTGGTCATTTTTGAAATAAATGTTTCTGTCTTGGACTTTTTTTGTTGATTGTTTTCTATTAAGTTTAAGATTTTAGTTACTGTGCTGTCCTTGTATTCGGCGGTTGTTTTTATCTTAACCACTCCATCAAGAACAATCGAGCCTGACAAAATTTTGTCGCCAGCATTCACCAAAACAGGCAAACTTTCGCCCGTCAAACTTTGAGTGTTTAGGTTGGTTTGTCCATCCACAATTTCGCCATCCAAAGCCACACACTCGCCCGGCTTGACCAAAATTATTTGACCAATTTTCACTTCGCTTGGTGACACTCTTTTTTCTTCATCGTTATCCAAAATTGTTGCATAATCTGGTTTAAAATTGGTAATTTTTGCAATAGATTTTCTTGACTTTTCAACTGCCAAACTTTCAAAAATTTTACCAATAGAATAAAGTGTAATAACCATTATACCTTCAAAATCTTTGCCTATTGCAATGGCCCCAACAACAGAAATTGTGAGCAGCAAGTTTTCGTTGACAATTCCGTGGACAAGTTGCTTAGCCGCCTTAAAATACACTTTGTAACCCACAATCAAAACGGACAAAACAAGCAATGTGTAGTGCACCACAGAATTTGTCTTTAACGTCAAACTCAAAATCCCTATTGCAAGCCCTATCACTAAACTAATTACACTAAAAATAATTGACGATTTTCTTTCTTCTTTGTCATTGTCAACAATCTTTGCTTCTGGCTCAACTTTTTTGGCAATTTTTGTTATTTCTTTGAGAGATTTTTCTACATTGTCCGCTTCAAAAATTATCTCTGACTGAACAAAGTTTACTTCCACGTTCTTTATACTTTTGATTTTTTTCAACCTATCTTCTAGTGCCTTTGCACAATGTCCACAATCTAGGCCCAATATCTTTACTCTCTTAATCATTTTCCATTTCTCCAATATGCTCTTTGCTAATATCAAAGACCTGTTTTACGT
Source organism: uncultured Lachnospiraceae bacterium (assembly GCA_964416085.1). Taxonomy (GTDB): domain Bacteria; phylum Bacillota; class Clostridia; order Christensenellales; family UBA1242; genus Onthoplasma. The sequence continues at coordinate 2,007 of CAYQCO010000076.1, forward strand.
GCTCATCAGCAAGCGAATACCACACTTCTTTGCCAATTTTTTCGGCTCTAACAAGCCCCATTTCTCGCAAATTCTTCAACTGGTGAGATATTGCCGACTTGGTCATATTCAATGCAACAGATATGTCACACACACACAATGTGTTGTTGTCCAACAAATTGACAATTTTTACTCTTGTGCTGTCCGCAAGCGCTTTGAAAAAATCCGCCATATTCAACAAACTCTCTTCGTCAAGCATATCTAATAAAGCCTTGTCCACCTTTTCTTTGTGAATTATGTCACAATCACAACAATTTGATACTAAGTTGTTTCCCATACATTTCTCCAATAGTTGAACATTTATTCAACTGTTCTTATTATAGTTGAACAACTATTCAACTGTCAAGCGATTTCGACAAAAAAAGAGCATTAATTTTTTTAATGCTCAATTTTTAATCTAGAAATTTTTTCTCCACAATTTTGCACCTATGAAAGTGGATTTTTTAGGCATTTACATTTGCATTATTCCCCAAACTATCAAGCCAATAAAGGCAGCGGCACCAAGAAGCCATCCAATGATAGCCCAAGTCTTACTAGGACTTTCAAACTTGAATTGGATTTCGATTTTGTTTTCTTCACTCATATCAACTTGGAAAGTTTTTCCAATAGGGATTCTTTTTTGATTACCCTTTTTGTCTGTGTATTTAAAATACATATCCCAATAACTCAATTCGTATGGGTCTGTGTCAGGAACATATTCATACACATTGCATCTTGAACTTTTATAAGTAAGGTTGAGTTTGCTCACATAATTTTTTGCATAAAGATATGCCATTGTGCTAAGAGCATCTTGGATATTCTTTTCACAATATCTATAATTTTTTGTTCCATTGATATATGTGCCTTGAAGTGCTTTTGTCAAGCCGTTTCTTGTTTCGGAATAAGCAGCAACACTTTCGTCACCAGACACAAGCCAAATATGTTTTGCGCTTGAAATTTGTTGGTTGTAAGTTGTTGTGCTTGTGACACTGATATCACCACCTGATGTGTGACTGCCTTCAAATGTAATATCCATATCGCAGTGTCCAATTTGCACTGTTGCATTGTGTTCAACAAGTTCGATACTGTCTTCTGTCGCATTTTTGATTGCTTCAATCAATTCTGCTCTCTTTTTAAGGTCTTTGTCCTTAAATTTGTGTGCTTTTAATGCTGCAAGCACCTCTGCTTTGGTAAGTTTTCCCATAAATATTCTCCTTTAAATAAAAATTTGCTAACAAAAAAGAACACTAAAAAATTGACGGCGGTGCAACCATCAAATAGTGTTCTCCTTCATTATATTTAATTGTGTTAAAAAGAATTAGGGCAGAATTATTGCTTGCTTGCTTGCTTGCTTGCTTGCTTGCTTGCTTGCTTGCTTG
>CAYQCO010000077.1:0-3334 GCA_964416085.1 uncultured Lachnospiraceae bacterium
GTTTCCAAATCCCATTCATAACTTGGTTTGTTTTCATCCAAATATGCACGACAAACATTAAACACATATTCCTTCATCATTTCAATAACTTGTGTGTGGCAATCTTGACCGTCAAGCACCTTGTCTCTTTCTTTGTAAATAATGTTTCTTTGGTAGTTCAATACATCGTCATATTCCAAAACTTGTTTACGTATTCCAAAGTTGTGACCTTCAATCATTTTTTGACATCTTTCAAAATATCTTGTAAGCATACCCATTTGAAGTGGCATATCTTCGTTGCCCCTAAATGCCATAGAGAACATTCTTTTCATTCTGTCTTCGCCAAATCTTTGAGGCAAATCATCTTCAAGTGAAATGAAGAAAATTGATGAGCCTGGGTCACCTTGACGACCGGCACGACCACGCAACTGGTTGTCAATACGTCTTGATTCGTGACGTTCTGTTCCCAAAATATGAAGACCGCCAAGTTCAAGGACTTTTTGTTTTTCTTCTTCTGTTTGTTTCTTAAACTCTTTCAACAAACTGTCATATTTTTCTTTTATTGCTTTTTCTTCATCATTAAGTTCAGCACCATAAGCAGTGATTTTGTCAAGGACTTCTTGTGTCACATTTTCTTGCGCCAACTTTTGCTTTGCCAAAATTTCTGGGTTTCCGCCAAGCATAATATCCGTTCCACGTCCTGCCATATTGGTAGAAATTGTAACCGCTTTGAGTCTTCCGGCTTGGGCAACAATCATACTTTCTCTTTCGTGATTTTTTGCATTCAAAACATTGTGAGGAATACCTCTTTTTGCAATTTCCCTACTGATATATTCTGATTTGTCAACGTTGGCAGTGCCGACCAAAATTGGTTGACCTTTTTCATATTTTTCAACAATTTCGTCAACAATAGCGTTGTATTTTGCTTTTTGTGTATAGAAAATTAGGTCTTGCTCGTCAACTCTCAAAACTGGTTTGTTGGTAGGAATTGTCACAACGTCAAGATTGTAAATTTTGTTAAACTCCATTTCTTCCGTCTTGGCTGTTCCTGTCATTCCGCTAAGTTTTGAGTATAATTTGAAATAGTTTTGGAACGTAATTGTAGCAAGGGTCTTGTTTTCGTCCTTAATTTTTACTTTTTCTTTTGCTTCGATTGCTTGGTGGAGTCCGTCACTATAACGTCTGCCTTGCATTAGACGACCTGTAAACTCGTCGACAATCAACACTTCGCCGTCTTTCACAATATAGTTTTCATCCCTTGTCATAATAAAGTGTGCACGAAGAGCATTGTTGATGTGGTGATTGAGTTCTAGGGCAGAAATATCTGATAGGTTTTCTATTCCAAAATATCTTTCGGCCTTTGTCACCCCTTGTTCAGTAAGTCTAATTTGCTTTTGCTTGATATCAATTTCATAATCATCTGGTGTAAGTCTTGATGCAAATCCGTCTGCCTTTTGATACAAGTCACTTGTCTTGCCGCCAGCACCAGAAATAATAAGCGGTGTTCTCGCTTCATCAATCAAAATTGAGTCTACTTCATCGACTATGGCAAAAGAGTGTCCGCGTTGCACCTTGTATTTTTTGTCTGGTTGCATATTGTCTCTTAGATAGTCAAATCCAAACTCATTGTTTGTGCCATAAGTTATGTCGCAGGCATATGCTTTTTGCTTTTGTTCAGCGGATTGTCCGCTCAAAGTAACACCAATAGTTAGCCCCAAAAATTTGTATAGTTTGCCCATAATATCCGCTTGATATTGTGCGAGATATTCGTTGACAGTAACTACGTGAACATTGTTGCCACTAAGTGCATTTAGATATGCAGGAAGTGTTGCGACCAAAGTTTTTCCTTCACCTGTTCGCATTTCGGCAATACGTCCTTGGTGAAGAACAACACCACCAATAAGTTGCACGTGAAAATGTCTAAGCCCCAAAACTCTTGTGCTGGCTTCTCTCACCACTGCAAACGCGTCTGGCAACAAATCGTTTAAACTTTCGCCAGTTTTGTATCTATCCTTTAAAATATTTGTTTGATTTTGCAATTCTTCATCGCTCATCTTTGCATAATAGTCTGCCTTTTCTTCAACTTTGGCAACTATTTTTTCCACTTTTTTTACATTTCGCTTGTCTTCATTAAAAAAGTCAAATAATCCCATAATCTCTCCTAGTAATCTAATAAATAATAACAAATAATAAAAAAATTGTAAAGTAAAAAATAAAGGAAAACGTCATTTGACATAATCCCTTGTTTTTTTACAATGTTTTTTCTTGCATATATTGTTCAATAATACTGTTATACTCTTCTTGGCTCAACAAATCATACGTTGGACGAATATAAGAACGACATTCATTGTATCTAAAATTTTTATACTTTTGGTCCTTGATGTAGTCTGGGTCTTTCGCCATAGAAACCATTTCTGTCATAACTGACGCATAAATACTATTTACACTACTCTTGCACATATTGACAATTTTTGTTATTTCAAGTCTTGGAATTCCATTAAGCACTGCCATAACAATAATTTGTGCACGCTTGTCAAAGTGTCCCAAAAGTTCCCACACACGTTGTCTTGCATCAATTTCCGCATAATCTTCAATAAATGGGTCGATTGTCCTTAGGTCCACATTTTTTCTTCTATATTTACTTTGTTTTTCTTCCACCACTTCATCAAAACTTACATTATGACGTTTGCATTCTTTGTCGACAAATCTTCTCGCCACATTATACATACTAACAGAAGCATATGACACAAATTTCACATCACCAAATACATCATAATAATCAATCGCTTTTCTTAGTGCATAAGACATTTCTGCATACACTTCATCATAAGAAATCCAGCGTGGGATTGCCATTTTTTTCATAACATAATGTATAAGTGGCTCGTGCGCAAGCATCAAAATTGTAAGTGGGCGTGAATACTCCAAATTGACGTCAAACAATCTTTCAAGCGAATAAAGGCTAAACAAATATCTGTATTTGGCATCAGTCCAGCCTTTTCTTTTGATATTTTTGACAATATCCTTTATCATCCATTCTTTGCCGTAACTAATTTCGCCATAAATGTCAAGAAAATCCGGGTCTTGTTCTTCCAATTCTCGTTTTGCCTCATCACGCATAGCATAAAGTTTATTTTTCGTTTTGAACAATTCTATGCCTGACAAATTTTTATTAGATAAACTTTGTTTTGATTTTCTTTCCATTTTTTCACCACCGTTTTTGCTATTATATCATATGGGGCGGCAAATTTCAAGGGGGAAATGTGCAAAATATTGGTATGACAATTGGTGGAGTTTATTCATTGTGACAAGGCGGATAAAAAGGGGGCGGTCGGCAGGCTGGTGTAAGGGCCTGACG
>CAYQCO010000078.1:0-3158 GCA_964416085.1 uncultured Lachnospiraceae bacterium
TATGAAATACGAATTAGAAAAGAAAGAAGCTGGCATTTTTGAAGCCACAATCAAATTGGCAAATGATGAATGGAACAACTACATCAATTCTGCCTATGAAAAAAACAAGGGCAAATACAATGTCCAAGGATTTAGAAAAGGTCACGCTCCAAGAAATGTGATTGAAAAAACTTATGGTGCAGGAGTATTTTTGCAAGATGCACTTGACGATGTTTTTTACAAAGGTTACACTTTGATTTTGAAAGAACACGAAGAAGTAAAACCTATTGATGCACCAAATATGGATATCAAAAAGATTGACGAAAGCGGAATAGAAATTGTGCTTTCTATCCCTTGTGTTCCAGAATTTGAAATTGCAAACTACAAAGGTTTGGAATTTACAAAAACTGTCAACAAAGTTACTGATGAAATGATAAAAGAAGCATTGGATAGAGAACTTATGCGTGGTTCAAAACTTGTTGATAGCAACAAACCAGTAAAAGTTGACGACATTGTTACACTTGATTTTGAAGGATTTGTTGACGGTAAAGCATTTGAAGGTGGCAAGGCAGAAAACTATCAACTAAAAATTGGTTCACACTCATTCATTGACACATTTGAAGACCAACTTGTTGGACTAAACGTTGGGGATGAAAAGGAAGTAAATGTAACTTTCCCTGAAAACTATCATCAAAAAGATTTGGCTGGCAAACCTGCAATGTTTAAGTGCAAAATCAATGTAATTCGTGAAAGAATTATGCCAGAACTCAACGATGAGTTTGTTCAAAATTCTTCATCTTTTGACACTGTTGAAGAATACAAAAAGGATTTGGTAGAAAAACTAGAAAAACAAGAAGAAGAAAGAGCCGAAATTGAACTTGACAACAAGATTTTGGACACAATTATTGATGCAACAAAAATTGAACTCCCAGCAACTATGGTTGACAATGAAGCCGACAGAATGTTGAAAGGTTTTTCTCAACAACTTGCTTACCAAGGAGCAACACTTGAAGATTATGCAACATATATTGGCAAAACTGTTGACGAAATCAAAGCTGACCAAAGAAGGACAGCAGAACATCAATGCAAAGGCAGACTTGTGCTTGAAAAACTTATTAGAGACGAAAAACTTGATATTACAGAACAAGACATTGATGCAAAACTTACTGAATATGCTACAATGCAAAACAAAACTTTGGAAGAATACAAGAAAAACGTTAATGACGATATGATCAATCGTATTGCCAACGAACTTATTATGAAAAATTTGCTAGACTTTTTGAGAAAAAACAATACAATAAAATAAAAGGAAATAAAATATGTTGATACCTATGGTAGTTGACCAAGTTGGCAACAACGAAAGAAGTTATGATATTTATTCAAGACTTTTGGAAGACAGAATAATATTTTTGTCTGGCGAAATTGACGACAACACAGCCAATTCTGTTGTCGCACAACTCATTTATCTTGAAGGCAAAAACCCAGACAAAGATATATTTATGTATATCAATAGCCCAGGCGGAAGTGTGAGCGCTGGCCTTGCAATTTTTGACACAATGAACTACATCAAGTGCGATGTGTCAACAATTTGTATTGGTATGGCTGCATCAATGGCGGCAGTCTTGCTTTCTAGCGGAGCAAAGGGCAAAAGAATAATTTTGCCACACGCAGAAGTGATGATACATCAACCACTTGGTGGCGCGCAAGGACAAGCAACGGATATTGAAATCCACGCAAGACATATTCAAAAGACAAGAGAACTTTTAAACAATATTTTGGCAAAAAACACTGGCAAAAAAATTGCCGAAATCCAAAAGGACACCGAAAGAGACAACTTTATGGACGCTCAATCTGCTTTGGAGTATGGCTTGGTTGACAAAATTTTGGAAAAAAGAGTGTAAAAAATGGGCCAATGTTAAAAATAACATTGGTTCTTTAATTTAAGGAGATTTGATGAAAGATTTAGGAAATTATTGCTCATTTTGTGCTAGACCTATTAGCGACATTAAGAGTATTGTTGCCAACCCAGAAGGCACAAGTTTTATTTGTAGGGATTGTGTGGCATTGTGCAAAGACCTGCTTGATGAAGCCAACAGACCAAAAGCAGAAAGCAAACTGATTGATTTGCCAAAACCACAAGAAATCAAAAAGAGATTGGATGAGTTTATCATTGGTCAAGATGAAGCCAAAAAGGTGCTTGCAGTGTCTGTATACAATCACTACAAAAGGATAAATTACAATATAATAAATTCACAAAAAGGCAATGAAGTGGAACTTGAAAAAAGTAATGTTTTGCTTATTGGACCGACTGGCTCAGGCAAAACTTTGCTTGCAAAAACACTTGCCAAAACCTTAAAAGTCCCATTCGCTTCTTGCGATGCCACAACTTTGACCGAAGCAGGCTATGTTGGCGATGATGTGGAAAATATTTTGCTAAAACTTATCCAAAATGCTGATTATGATATTAAGAAAGCAGAACAAGGGATAATATATATTGATGAAATTGACAAAATCGCAAGAAAAAATCAAAACGTGTCAATAACTCGTGATGTGTCTGGTGAAGGTGTGCAACAAGCATTGTTGAAAATTTTGGAAGGGACAATAGCAAGCGTTCCACCACAAGGCGGAAGAAAACATCCACAACAAGAAACAATAAAAATTGATACAACAAATATATTGTTTATTTGCGGCGGAGCATTTGTTGGCCTTGACAAAATTATTGGTGATAGAGAAGGTAAGTCAGCACTTGGATTTGAAGCAAATGTGCTTGCAAAAAGCGAAAAGAACGAAGGGCAAATTTTGAAAGACATTCAACCACAAGATTTGATAAAATATGGAATGATACCAGAATTTACTGGCCGTATTCCAGTTGTTGTGTCACTCAATAGTTTGGATGCAAAAGCCCTTGAAGCAATTTTGACCAAACCAAAAAACGCAATCACCAAACAATACAAACAACTTTTCAAAATGGATGGGATAGAAATTGAATTTGAACCAAGCGCTATCAAAGCAGTTGCCGAAAAAGCAATAGAACTAAAAACTGGTGCAAGGGGACTAAGAACAATTATGGAAGAAAAAATGCTTGATGTTATGTATACCTGCCATTTTGATGAAAAAATCGACAAGATTGTCATTGATGACAAGTTTATTCAAGGCAAATCAAAACCCGTTATGATTAA
>CAYQCO010000079.1:0-3119 GCA_964416085.1 uncultured Lachnospiraceae bacterium
TTTTTTCTTTATCCTTTTGTATGAGATTTGATGAGATATTCGTCAATAAATGGGGTGATGTCGCCGTCCATAACTGCTTGGGTGTCGCTGGTTTCATAATCTGTGCGGTGGTCTTTGACCATTGAATATGGTTGAAAAATGTAACTTCTAATTTGACTTCCCCATTCAATTTTTTTCAAATCACCTTGGATTTCTTTTCTTTTCATTTGTTCTTCTTCGTTTTTTAAGTCAACAAGTTTGCTTTTCAACAATTTCATTGCCATTTCACGATTTTGCAACTGGCTTCTTTCATTTTGGCAACACACAACTATATTTGTCGGTATGTGTGTAATGCGGACAGCCGAGTCTGTTTTGTTGACATTTTGACCGCCTGCACCTGATGAGCGGAATGTGTCAATGCGCAAGTCTTCGTTTGCAATTTTAATATTTGTATCACTAGAAACTTCTGGCATAACATCCACTGATGCAAAGGTGGTGTGTCTACGTTTTTGCGAGTCGTAAGGGGATATGCGGACAAGTCTGTGGATACCTTTTTCGCATTTCAATTTGCCATAAGCATATTCGCCTTTCACTATAAATGTCACATATTTTATGCCAATACTGTTTTCCAAAATATCTAGGACAACTTTTTCGAGACCATTTTTGTCGCAATACATAGAATACATTCTAAACAACATTTCTGCCCAATCATAACTCTCTGTTCCGCCAGCGCCTGAGTGAATCGTTACGATTGCATTTTTGTCGTCATACTCGCCGTCAAGGAGTGTCCTTATGTGCAGTTTTTCTACCTGTTCTTTTAGATTTATGAGTTCCACATAAATTTCATCAAGGCTCACAATGTCAAGTTCATCGCCCATCATATTTTTTAGTTCAATAAGATTTTCGAGTCTTTTTTGGATGTTTTGGACATTGTCAAAAAGAGTTTGCAAACTTTTTATCTCTTTGTTTGTTTCCATTGCAAACTCAACGTTGGACCAAAATGACATTGAGTCACGTTCTTTTATTAACTTTGCAAGTTTGTTGGATAGTTCTTTAAGATTTAAGCAATCTTTTGTGTTTTCAAACTTTTTTACCAATTCGCCAATTTCTTCATCAATATTTTCAAAATCCATATCTCACCTTATTAGGACGGGGCAGTCCGCGACCGACAAGGTCGGTTGCGGGCGGTCGCCCGCCCACGCGTGAGCGTGGAGCGGACTGCCCCCCTTAGCCTTTCTCAATACTATAATACCAAACGGAAAACAAAATGTCAAAAAAAAGCAAGCCAATTTTGGCTTGCAAATCAAAAAACTATTCTTCGTCACTAGGTTGTGGTCTGTTTGGAGTCGGACGATTAGGCATTGGCCTTGCAACAGGTCTTGCGCCTTGTGGTCTTTGACTAGGTGCGGTCTTAATTTGACCAACCAACTGAGAGTTGACAACTTTGCCTTTGTTCTTTTTGTTTTTAAGTCCCAAATCTTGCCTGCACAAAGCCTTGAAATCTGCAATATTTTGCACAGTTATTTGAGTGTAATTGCTATCCAAAGTCAAGGTGTAAAAATCTTCAAAGATTTTTGGATTGTGCGACATACACATTAAATCGTTATACGCAGCCTTTGCCTTTTGAATAAACTGCTTTGTCCCGCGAACTTCCATTCCATACAACTCATAATGGTCCAAAATATCAAAAGCGTTTTGGAATGCAACCTTTTTTAACTCATAAACCTTGTCATACATAATAGCATCCTTGTCAAGCAAGTCTACTATATTGCTTCTTGTCAAATACAAAATAATTATTGCAAAAACGGCAATGACTACACCAGCCAAGCCGCCCCACATTGAAATACTCTCAACTATTGCCATAATTTCCCCCTATATTTATTCTATTATATCACATACAAAAATATTATTGCAAATAATTTTTGGATTTTTTTGCTAGCCAAACCAATTATGCCAAACACCTTTTATCGCTCCCCAAAAAATATTGTCAGTTTTTGGAACGATAATATCCACTCTTCCAACAAGCGAACTTTCACTAATTGGCCCTACTGTCGCAGAGTCATAAGATACTTCCCAGTTGTCTCCCAGCAAAAACACTTCGCCCTGTTTTACAATTATTGCACCATTGTCAATCCTTGAAGTGTCTAATTGGTTGTTGGCAACATATGCTGAAAAATTTGAATAAGTTGACAAGAGTCCACCAGCATTTTTTGTATAAATTAATTCGCCGTTGACATACAACTCATATTTGCCAATACCTGAACAAACAATTTTTACTTGGTCGCCAGCAGTCGCAACCATTCTTTTTACAATATATCTTCCTTCAAGCGTATGGTCCCAGTTTTCTTCGTTTTTTATGTCTGCAACCACAATGTCGCCAACTTTTCCCTTTTCAAATTTGTTGATAAAAACTCTGTCGTGGTCAAAAAATGTAGTTGCCATAGAATCCCCACTAACAATAGATTTTGTGTAAGTGATATTAAAAGCCAACACAAGCGACAGAAAAATAATCAGCAAACAACTGACCACACACCCTATTGCAACAAAGGTCTTTTTCATAATATTATTATATCTCAAACAAAAATATTTAGCAAACAATTAAAAACAATTAATAATTGCGAGCAAAAAACTTGTTCCGCCAAACAGTCAAAGAGCGAACGCAAAAGCATAGTTGACAAATTTTTTTGTATGCCGTATAATATTATTGTGCTTATGCACAGGCTTGCCAAAAGCAAGCAAATTTGTGCCCTTTAAGGGACACCTCCTTTTGTTAGCGCTTGGTTTTTAATAAATTTTTCCAAGTCGCAAGTGTTCGCTTTATCTTTTTGGCGGATGCGATGCTCATAGCAAATGCTGTGTGCAACCAAATGTGGCGCTCCTAAAAAAATGCCACGTTTTCTCTGCAACTTTCCTATCTTGGTTGTAGAGACCCCTTTTCCCATAGTTTTCTATGGACCCCTATCCACAATGGTTTTGTGTTTTGTCCGTTGTGGAACAAAACCCATAGTCTTTATGCTTTTATCTATGGGTTATGCACCCATAGTGAAATGGATATCACATAAGTCTTCGGAACTTATATTTCGGGTTCGAGCCCTGATGGGTGTGCCAAAAAAATCCTTATCGCAAGATAGGGATTTTTT
>CAYQCO010000080.1:0-3116 GCA_964416085.1 uncultured Lachnospiraceae bacterium
TTGTTGAGCATTTTCAATGCCATTTTATATAGATTGTCACTGATATTTTCATCTTGCAAATTTGACAATACAGCATAGCACTTTTTGTCAACTTCTATTGAGTTTGGGGTTTTGTCGGCCGAAAAATTGCCCATATCCAAATCCAAATATATATGGTTTGAATTTAAGTCAACAACAAGATTTTCACCCAATATATCAAAAAAATCCAATATAAATTGAATTGTGTATGGATAAGGGCTGCCCCCTTCTATTCCGTCAAGTGAATTGGACAATGCGACAAACAATTTTGGTTCTATCTTGTTTTTGGGCAAAATTTTTGACACAATATCCATTAAAATATATGCACAAATAGTTTTTTTGTAATCTGATGTGATTTTTAAAAAACTATCTATCACCATACCAGTTTTTGCGGTGAAAAAGTCGCCACGTCTAAAACATTCAATTTCTACAAAAGTAAATGGCTGAACAAGGGGTTTTAGTTTGGCCTTTTGTTTTTTCACACCCACAAACTTAACCTTTATCTTGCCATATTCAAGCGAAAAAACATTGGCAAGCCTGTCCGTCTCGCCTATGTCTTGTGTGTTTAAGATTATTGCCTTTGTTTTTATTTCTTCCATAGTAAATTTGCCCTATTATCTTGTAAGGGTGTCGTCATCCTTATATGTTTCTGATTGCGCTTGTCTTATATCATTTTCCTTAATTTCGTTGTATTTGGCAAAATCCAAATATTGCATCATTGTTGATATATCGCCTGTATTTTTGGTGATATTAAATAATGTATTTTCCCAATCTCTTAAATTCATATTCTCTTCCCCTTATTGTAGTTTATGAAATTTTTTGATTTTAATTCACTTATTGGATTATTGGTTGGGGGCAAAAGTGCACGCCGCAGGCGTGCCCCCCTTGTCCGCTTGCGGACAAGTCAAACGGTTGCCCTGCAACCGTTACTTTTGCCCCCTACTCGACAACCTCCACATTGTCAATAATGCGATTGTTGCCAGCAACTTTTGCTTTTTTGAATTGTTCTTTGGTCTTTATTGTCCAAGTAAGCACTGGGACAGAAGTGTTGTTGACATATTTGTTGGGCAAATCGTCAATATTGTATGACACAAAATCAATATGTGCAAAGTTTTTTAGTCTCAACTTTTTGATAACAACTTTTTTTGCAAAATTCAAACTTGAACTCTTGAAATAACTTGACAGTTGCCCACGCAAATATTTTGGTTCGTGCTTGTAAAAATATCTCAAAGCAAATGGGTTGAATGACTGAATAAACACATCTCCCCCATAATCTTTTAACACATCAATCGTTTTTTGGCAAATCTTTTTTGTGTTGTTTTCAGTTTTTATTTCCAAAAGAATAGGAGTTTTTTCCGCCACCAAATCAAGCACTTCTTTTAGTGTTGGGATTGTGTATTCTGTATTGCTTAATTTTAATTGTTTCAATTCTTCAAGGGTTTTAAATCTCACATAATCCTTTTCGCCTGTCATACGATAAAGATTGTCATCGTGGAATACAACCACTTCTCCGTCTTTTGACAAATGGACATCAAGTTCTATGCCCCAATTCATATCAATAGCAGATTGAAATGCTGGGATAGAGTTTTCTGGAAAAGCAAGATGCACTCCCCTATGCGCAAAATATCTTGACAAGAGTTTTTTATATTTCTCTTGGTCATATTGTCTATCGCAAATATTGACTATATGCTTTTTTGGTTTTTCTTTCTTCATAATTTTATTATATATCATTTTGTTCAAAAAAAGATATCAAATTGTTAAAAAAAATTAAAAAAAGACGAAAATTTTTAGTCTTCGCCTTTATTTTTGAAATTGATTTTTATTGGTGTGCCTGAAAAGTCAAATGCTTTTCTCAAACTGTTTTCCAAATATCTCATATAAGAATTGTCAACAAGTGACGCATCATTGCAAAATATTGAAAAAGTTGGTGGATTGGTGCCTGATTGTTTTCCAAAAGTTATTTTTAATCTCTTGCCGTTTTTGTATGGTGGCTGAGTAACACTTATTGCGTTTGTAAGCACATTGTTGAACAATCCCATTGCGATTTCTCTTGAAGAATTGGAGTATACTTTTTCGACCAATTCCATAACCTTGCCCACTCTTTGTCTTTCTGTGCAAGAAATAAACACTGGCACAAAATATGACATAAATGCAAGGTCAACTAGCATTTTTTTCTTAAACTCTTGCATTGTGTTGTTGTCTTTTTCTATCAAATCCCATTTGTTGACAACAATTACACTTGGTTTGCCTTGTTCGTGAATTAATCCTGCAATGCGGACATCTTGTTCTGTAAGGCCCACACTTGCATCCACCACAAGCAATGCCACATCACAGCGAGATATTGCATCAAGTGAACGAACAGTGCTATATTTTTCTACACTAGACGGCTCAATTTTGCTCTTTTTTCTTAATCCTGCTGTGTCAATAATTGTATAATCTTTGCCATTGTATCTAAACGGAACTTCTATTGCATCACGTGTTGTTCCTGCAACTGAACTCACTGCCACACGTTTTTCACCCAACAACAAATTTGTGAGTGAACTTTTGCCCGCATTAGGTTTGCCGACAAGGGCGAGTTTTAGGCTCTCATTATCCTTTTCTACTGGGAATTTTTGAATTTTGTCAACTATTTCGTCCAAAATATCTCCAAGTCCTTTGCCGTGTTCTACGCTAACCGGGAATGGTTCGCCAAGTCCCAAATCATAAAACTCATAAGTTTTTTCCACTTCATAATTATCTAGTTTGTTTACGACCAAAATTTTTGGTGCTTTGGCTTTTCTAAGATAAGTTGCTACTTCCTTGTCTTGTGCAGTCAAGCCTTCTCTTCCGTCAACCATAAACACAATTATATCAGCAATTTCTACTGCAAGATTGGCTTGTTCGAGTATATTTTGGTTGATTTCGTCATTTTTTTCAAAATCTAGTCCACCTGTATCAATCAAAGTAAAAGCACATCCTGACCAGTTGGCTGAACCATAAATTCTATCCCTTGTAACCCCTGCCATATCGTCTACTATGCTTATTCTTCTGCCCACAACTTTATTAAAAAATGTGCTTTTGCCTACATTTGGTTTGCCTACTATTGCTACTATTGGTTT
>CAYQCO010000081.1:0-3002 GCA_964416085.1 uncultured Lachnospiraceae bacterium
AAGCACACAAAATAATATCCCAGTTTTGTAAATGTTGTGTCTTTTTTAAAACCTACTGTGTCATATTTTGTTGTTTCTTTAAACGCTATGTTGCTATAAACATAATAACTGCCCGTCAAGACATATTCATCATTCAAATTAAACCACACACCGCCTTGGTCAGTGTTGGTGTATTGTGCACTGTTCAAAACCGCACTGAATTTCAACTTATTATTGTCTATCGTTGGCTCGTCTATTGAAACCCCAGCAGTTGTTGTTAGTGTAGTTTTTTGACTTTCACCTTCGCCTTCAATTTTTGCGGTCAATTTTGGGCTTTCAATTTTTGTAATTACACCTGTTTTTTGAGTTGTATCATTTACAATTTCATAAACATATCCAAGGTCAATGTCTTTCAACATTTCTGCTTCTGCTTCACTATACGCATCGACAGGAACAATCATTGTGCCATTTTTGTTTATTGACAATTTTTTAAATATTGCCGAGTCAAAGCCATATCTTGCATATTTGGTTTCGTAGCCATAAATGTTTAGTTTTACACTTTCAATCGACAAATTGTCCACAACAAGCCTTTCGTTGTTGTAATAATACACATATTCAAAATTGAATTGATACGTGCCAATATTAGCAAACAGCAGACTAACAATATTGTTGCCGTTTTCTGTCTTGTAATATCTCACACTTGCCACATTGTTGGTGGTTGTGGTGAATTTTAGCCTGTTTTCTTTTTCTTCATAATCTACCACAACTTTGGACACCAAATCATTGACCTGATAGTTGTAAGTCAAATCAAAATGCTTGTAGTCATAAGTCAAAACTGGCATTTGGTCGTTGTCGATGAATTGATAATATGCGTTGCTACTGCCTTTCACATTTACGAATTCTGGAAAACTTGCATAACTTTGACCACCTACTTCTACCCTATCAACATAAGAACTGTTTAGCAACATATAAAAGTCAAAAGAATGTGATACACTTGATTGACCTTCGAGAGTGTAAGTGATATCAATTTGATAATACCCCTCATTGCTTTTGTCGCAATTCAAGAAATACACAAAGTCAAAATATAGACCGCTGTTGTATGTTCTCAAACCCAAACCACTTCCAGTGTCAGTAATTTCTTGTCCATCACGTTTGATTGTAATTGACACATAAGTCAACTTTGACATTTTGTCAGCATCAGCATTTGTATACATCGTAACATTGCCATTGTCGTCTTTTTCAGCAATATATCCACCCAATGTCATCATTATGCCTTGATTTAATGATACTGGGGTTTTGTCACCCTTGTAAGCCGTCATTGGAACACGATCATCAACCAAAACAAAGTCGCCTGAATATATTATCTTTTTGCTGCTGGTGTCATTTTCACTTGCAACACCAGTTGAAGAGCCACCTTTATAGTTGGCAAAATAATTTGCTTGGTCGCCATATCCCAAAATATTGGTGACAGGTTTTAAAGCACCGACATCATAATAAAGCGGCATTGTCCTGTCATCACTCCAATACACTTGCTCAGCAGAAAAAATCACGCCGTCATCATACTCTTGGCTTGCATAACTTCTATTGTATATTGTGTTGTCTTCAGCAAAGACTTTTTTGTCTCCGCCACTAAATGCAAAACAAGTTGCAATACTCAAAGTCAACATTGCAACTATCAAAAAAAACTTTTTAAAAGATTTGTTACCCCTCATAAACAAATGTTCCTTTTACTCTTTTGTTATTCATATTAGTTTTTGCTAAAAACTATATAAATATTTATTATATTTTATCATATAAAAGCCAATAATCAAAATGATTTAAAAACAATTTAAAAAATTTTAAAAAATATTTTTGAAATAAAAATTAAATTAAAAAATATTTAAAAAATTAATTTAAAAATACTTGAAAAAATAATTTTAAATTATTTATTCTTAATTGCAAAAATTATTGAAAAATACTGAAAAATAGGTAAATTTATATTAAAAATGTAATTTTTATTGTATTTTTACAATTATTTTATGATTTTTATTATTTTTTTAATTTTGCTTTATTTATTTTTGATTTTATTTGATTTTTAATTTATTATTTATATTTGGTGAGAGACGAATAAAAAACCTATTAAAATCCACAGCATAGTCATACCAACGGTTGACCTTGCGAAGCACGTCAACTGTTGTGTATCTGGTTTATGATTTGGCAAGCACATTTTATTAGTTAGATTAAACTATTAGTTAGATTTGGCCATATCATCCGCCCACTTGTTGCACAAGTGGGCACCTTCCTACTAAGGAAGGCTTACACGTATTAAGTGCACAACCAACAATAAGCCTGCTCAACTATCAGCCAGATACGCAACATTTTGCTATTCGCAAAATATTGGTATGACATATGGTGGAATGTGTTCGGTATGACATTTTGATTTACATTCATTTAATTGACCCGCTAGACTATCAGCCAGATACACTCGCTTCGCTCGGTATGACAAGCGGTGGGAATTCGATTGGGCCATATCATCCGTCAGTCATACCAACCACTTTTGCGAGAGCGCGCAGATATAAATTCGAGTTGCATTGCGTAGGCACCGCAACGAGAAGTTAGTATCAAGCGCTACACACCTTCCTACTAAGGAAGGCTTGCGCAAGTTAGCATTTCAACAAAAAAATAAAAAGGGGCGGTCGGCAAGTTGGTGCAAGGACTTGGCGGTCGCCCCATAAAAACCAACCTATAAAAAAGCCTTCCGCGAGACAAGAAGGTGTCGAGCATCCTTTGGCGCGAGGCGGATGATATGACCTAATACAACTGAATAACCAATACAGCCAATTAAAAGGGGCGGTCGGGCCGCGTAAGCGTGCGGGCCGGTCGCCCCTACTATCCAAATGCTACATCAATTCATTTTATTTTTTCAATCAACAACTTTCAATATTTCACCTACCAATATTGTTATATCCACTTATTTTCACTTTTTTGTTTTACCAATTATATCAATTTATTTTCACCTTTTTGATCAACTACTTTCAAGATTT
>CAYQCO010000082.1:0-2893 GCA_964416085.1 uncultured Lachnospiraceae bacterium
CCTTGAACAAAGTCAAGTGTATCAATCGAACTAACTGCTTTTAAATCATAATCCACACTCTTCAAAAATTCTGGATATTGTGTGGTGATTTTTGCATTGTCAATACGAGTTTTCATACTCAACTTGTTTTCGGTCTTGTATTGTCTAATCTTGCCCAAAATATCAATCACTTCGTCACCTTGTTTGGTGTCAAACTCGCCGTCAACATCAACAGGTGCAAGTATGAGCAAATGCACACTTTCTTCTTTTTCAAATTGTCTAAAATATGCTTGATAAATTTCTTCTGTAATATGTGGAAGTGTGATTGCAAGGAGTTTCAACATTCCTAGCAAAACATTGTAGCACGCCCATTGAGCAGATTTTTTGGCATCTTCGCCATAAACTTCTGGTTTATACAATCTATTTTTGGCAAGTTCGATATAATTGTCGCAGAAGAAATAGAAGAATTTTTCTATTCTCTCTCTTGCATAACCCATTTCGACATCTTCATAGCACTTGACAACTTCTTTATACGCATTATTGAATTTGTGCATAATATAGTTATCTAGTGGCAAAATTTCTTTTGGTTTGTTTGGAGTATAGCCGTCCAAGAATGACAACACAAATTTTGAGCCATTCCAAACTTTGTTGACAAGTTTGTAGCCGTCTTTTATGCCCTCATCATTAAGCAACACATCTCTTCCATAAGCACCATTGCTACACCAATAACGTATCACATCCGCGCCATAATTTGCAAGCAAATCTTTCAAACTCATTTTGGCATTTGACAAGTGTTTTGAAATTTTTACACCTTTGTCGGCCATAACCCAACCATTGACTAGCAAATCTTTCCAAGGAAGAGTGTTTTGGTGATAATATGCTTTAATTATTGTTCTTAAACTCCAAGTTGTGATAATATCTCTTCCGCAAAAACGCATACTCATAGGGATACGTTCATTTGCACCCTGTTCGTCTTCTGCCCAATTCATATTGATTTGTGGAGTTACACTGCTTGTTGCCCAAGTGTCCATAACGTCACTTTCTGGAACAAACTTTGTGCATCCACATTCACATTTGCCTTTGTATTCTGTTGAAAGTGGGTTTACTGGCAAATCTTTTTCGTCTGCAAAATGAGGTTTTCCGCAATCTTCACAATACCAAACTGGGAATGGGACACCAAAATATCTTTGACGAGAAATCGACCAATCTTGATTAAGGTTAGTTACCCAAGCGGTGTATCTTGCTTTCATACTTTGTGGGTGCCAATTAAGTTTGTCGCCTTGTTCAAGCCATTTTGCTTTGAGTTCTGGTGTAGAAGTTTTGATAAACCATTGTTTTTTGGCCAAAAATTCTATACCCTCTTCACATCTTTCGTGCACTTTTACTGTATGAACAATTGGGTCTTGCTTGTAAATATACCCTTCTGCTTTTAAGTCTTCTATTATTTGTTTTCTTGCTTCTATTGACTTCATTCCTGCATATTTGCCAGCAATTTCTGTCATCTTTCCGCCGTCATCTATTGCACGTCTAAGTTCTAGGTGATATTCTTTCCACCACTCTACGTCTGTCTGGTCACCAAATGTGCAGCACATAACAATTCCTGTTCCCTTGTCAATACCTACTTTTGAGTCTGTCAAAACTTGGACTGTCCTTTCTTCAAAAAGTGGGACCTTAACCATTTTGCCAACATATTTTTGATATCTTTCATCTTCTGGGTTTACAAAAATTGCAACACAGGCTGGCAAAAATTCTGGTCTTGTTGTGGCGATAGGGATTGTGCCGCTGCCGTCTGCCAAGCGGAAATTCAAATAATTGAACACGCTTTCCATTTCCTTATCTTCAAGTTCGGCTGCTGCCACACTTGTTCTACACTTGCAACACCAAGGGCTTGGTTTGTCATCCCTATATGCGTGGCCATTTTGGGCAAGTTCAATAAATGATTTTTGGCTTGTTTTTTGGCTTCTTGTATCTATTGTGTTGTAGCCCAAATTCAAGTCGCACGACATACCAGTTGCTATCATCATATCCCTATATGACTGGTTGTAATCTTTGACAAGGTCTAATGCAATGCGAGTAAACTCTTCTCTTGGAAGAGTGTGCGCTCGAATATTTTTCTTTTTTTCAACCAAAAGTTCTGTTGGGAGGCCGTTGTTGTCAAATCCCAATGGATAATACAAATTTTTGCCCAACATTCTTTGATATCTTGCATACATATCTGCTTGGCTAAAACCGAATATGTGTCCAATATGAAGTTCCCCACTAACTGTTGGAGGTGGAGTGTCTATTGAAAATGTTGGTCTATTGGACTTTTTGCCAAATTTGTAAATTTCATTTTCTTGCCAAAATTGTTGCCATTTGGCTTCGCTTTCTTTAAAGTTATACTTTCCTTCTAACATACTTTTTCTCCTTTTTACGCTGGGGGCGAAAAGTGCAAACCCTGTTTGCCAAATACTGCCCACGTGCAGTATTTCGACTTTTCAACATATGTTGAAAAGTCACTTTTCGCCCCGTCCTAATAAAAAACTCGCCCTATACAAAGGACGAATTTCTCGTGGTACCACCTTATTTCAAAAGCGCATATGCACATATGTGCTTTCCTTATTCCAAAATGACGCTTTGGCACGCAAGTGTTCTACTCAATTCTTCACTTGAACTCGTTTGCTACCTTCAATTTGACTTGACAAAGTTGCTTTCAGCCTAAGGCAACTACTCTCTACTGCTAGCCCCAAATCTACTCCTCAAACTAATAACGTTTCTATTAAGATACACTCATTTTAGCAAATCCAACTTCTATTGTCAACCATTTCAAACAAAAAAGGCGATCTCTCGCCCTAATTGTTAAAAATTGATTGTATATTCTGCCCCTCTATACTCATTCACTTGCACACTTTTCAAAACATTTCCCTCTAATGCA
>CAYQCO010000083.1:0-2708 GCA_964416085.1 uncultured Lachnospiraceae bacterium
TCATAGCAAGTAGGGTAGAGCGGACTTTTTGCACATCACCTTTAAGGACTGCACCTGCACGCCTAAAATCAAGTCCCAAGAACTCAATATTAAACTTGCTTTGGTCGTGCACAATTTCAATATTTTTTACATTCAACTCTTCTTTGATTATGTCGCCATAAAGTTCAACGGCAAGTTTTACGCTTTCTTCACCGCTAATATAAAGAGTTTTCAAAGGTTGTTTTACTTTGATTTGTTTTTCATTACGAAGACGAGATGCAAGGGTAATAACCTCACGAACATTGTCAACGGCATCAAGCACACTTTCAAATTCAAAGTTGCCAAGTTTTGTTGCAAAACCGCTTAGCATAATTGCTTCTTTTTCATCTCTTTCAATTTCGCGGACCATATTTTGCCAAATGTATTCAGTCACAAATGGAATGATAGGTGACATAACTTTGATTATTGATTTTATTGCATAATACAAACACCAATAAGCAGTCATTTGGTCAAGTTTGTTTTCGCTCTTCCAAAAACGTTTTCTGTTTGAACGGATATAGAAATTTGAAATATCATCAACCAATTTTTCAAAGTCTTTAACCACCATATATTGCTTGTCATCAGCATAATTTTTGTCGCTGTTTTCAACAAATTTGTTTATGCTTTCAATGAGCCATTTGTCAGTGTTTGTCAAATTTTCTTGACTAGGCACAAAGTGGGCAATGTCAGGATTGTCAATGCAAGCATAAGTGTTGAAGAAAGTATAAATATTGAAGAAAGCAATCAATTTTCGCCTTGCTTCGTCAGTCAAAGTGTAACCAAATCTCATATCATTTGTAGGACTAGAAGAGCAATACAAATATCTCACTACATCCGCACCAACTTTGTCGCAAACAACATCAGCAAGCAAGGAATTTCCGCCACTTTTGTGGAACTCGCCACCATTTTCATCTCTAACATATTGATAAGTAACAATTTTTTTGTAAGGTGCTTTGCCAGTCAAAACAACACTCATAATAAGGAGCGAATAGAACCATAGTTTAATCTGTTCAATCATTTCGCAAACATAATCACTAGGGAAGTTTTCTTCAAAGAATTTTTTGTCAGTAAAATATTTTTTTGTGCTAAATGGAGTAATTCCAGCATCCAACCAAACATCGCCAACTTCTTGAATACGACAAAGTGTTTCACCACAATCGCACTTGATTTTGATATCATCAATCCAAGGGCGGTGAATGTTAGGTAGAGCATCAACTTTTTCTGGATTTACAGCACGTTGTTTAAGTTCTTCAAGCGAGCCAATTACGTGCACTTTTCCGCACTTTTCACAAACATAAAATGGCAAAGGCAATCCATAAAAACGACTACGCGAAATATTCCAGTCACCCATATTGTTGAGCCAGTCAACCATACGTTTTTTTGCATATTCAGGCTTAAACTCAACATCTTCAATCGCTTTGAGAGCCAGTGGGCGAATTTCATCCATTTTAATGAACCAAGCAGAAATGAGTTTGTAAACCAAATCAGTTTTGCATCTCCAACAATATGGATAACTGTGCTTGTATTTGTGAGAATAGAGAAGTTTATTGTCGGATTTTAATCTGTCAACAACAAGGTCAACAACATCAGTTGTCTTTTTGTTTGCCAAAAATCCAGTGTTGGCAAGCATTACACCTTGCTCGTTGATTGGACAAATTTCAGGCAACCCCAATTTTTGACCCAACTCAAAGTCCTCAGCACCACATCCCGGAGCAATATGCACAACACAACTTCCTTCTGCATTGTCAACTTCATCCCAAGCCACAATTTTGTGCTCAAATTGTTGTTCAGCAAGTTCTGGGAAACAAGTCTCATAACTCATTCCTACAAGTTCACTACCTTTAAATGTTTTTAAGATATCCAACTTTGCTTTTTCTCTCAAAATTCCAAGACGGTCAGAACCAATAACCAACTTTTCGCCGTGGAAGTCAACAAGCGAATATTCAAATTCTGGATTTACGGCCAAAGCGACATTGGCAGAAAGTGTCCAAGGGGTAGTGGTCCAAGCAACAATCTTCCAATCAGTGTTTTTGATTGGGAATTTGGCAAAAATTGCTGTGTGTTCAACTTCGTGATAAGATGATGACATCTCGTGCTCACTAAGACTTGTTCCACATCTAGGACACCAAGCCATTGGTCTGTTTTTCTTGACAATCCAACCATTTTTGTCACAAGTTTTTAAGAAATGCCAAATAGACGTAATGTTTTCGTCAGTGTTGGTATAATAACTGTTGTTCCAATCCATCCATTGACCTGTGCGGATGCTTTGACGAGTAATTTCGTTTGCATAATATTGCACTCTTTCCATACATTTGTTGGTGAAGTTGTCAATGCCGTAGTTTATAATCTCTGGCTTGCCGTTTAGGCCTAACTCTTTTTCAACATTGACTTCTACCCACAAACCTTGTCCGTCAAAACCATTTTGATATTGACAATCTTTGCCTTTGAGCGCATTATAACGGATTGTAGAGTCTTTGAGTGTTCTTCCCCAAACGTGATGAATACCCATAAGATTGTTGGCAGTCATTGGTCCGTCCAAAAAGCGAAACCTTGCGTGCCCAGCATTTTGCTTCATCAATTTTTCAAAACTGTGATTTTGTTGCCAAAAATTTAGGATGTCGTGCTCCAATTGGACAAAATCTGGATTTCCTTGTTCTTTCTTCATACTTTCTCCTTTAAAAAAACTACCA
>CAYQCO010000084.1:0-2446 GCA_964416085.1 uncultured Lachnospiraceae bacterium
GTAGCAAAATCGCCGTTGTAGGTTCTATTCAAAACCGCTCTTATGAAGCACAAGATGGTTCAAAGAGATTTACAACTGACATTATGGCAGACGAAATTGAATTTTTGTCAACCAAGAATGAAGGCGAAACTGTTGCAACCCCATCAAACAATGACTCAAATAGTCAAGTGGCTGACCTTCAACCAATTGATGATGATTCATTGCCATTCTAAATAGGAGGAAAATATGTCAGAAGAAGTTAAGGAAGTTAAAGAAGAAGTAAAAGAAGTAGTAGAAAAAGAAACTGCTCCTGCAAAAAAATTCTTCAAACACCCTAGAAATAAGAAAAAAGTTTGTATTTTTTGCGAAAACAAATCAAGAGTAATTGATTACAAAGACGTAGCAACTTTGAGAAGATTTGTTACAGAAAAAGGCAAAATCGTTCCTTGTCGTCAAACAGGCACTTGCCCAAAACATCAAAGAGAACTCACTGTTGCAATCAAAAGAGCAAGAAATATTGCTTTGCTTCCATTCCAAGGTGAATAAAATTAAACAAAAAAGGCACAATTTGTGCCTTTTTTTATTTTTCCCACTGAAATTCAAAGTCTTTTTCATCATAGCCATAATAGTCAAAAAATTGTTTGTTGAAGCAAGGTGGAATATTTTTGTGTGTCATATCCTTAAAGTTGTAAAGCGATTGAATGGTCAAATAATTGTCGCGGAAGTCTGACACAAATTTTGGGTCATCAGCAAATTTTTCCAATTCTTCTTGCGAAAAAAAGTCATCAAACTCAAAACTCGAACAATGAAAAACACCAATTCCGTCAGTATGGTTTTTGCCCACAAAATCCACGCAATCAAAATCCAGATATTTCACCAAATATGATTTGTCTTTTTCACTCAAACTATCAAATCTAGTGTCTTTTACATATCTTGCGCAAGTTATTGCAAAGGCCCAAGACATACAATATTGAACAATTTCACTAAAACTGCTGTCGGTTTTTCTTCTTCCGCTATGCCCCAAAGTGTAATAATTGGCATAATTTAGCCCACCCACAATCGGTGTGCCCATTGCTTCTACAAGTTCTGGCATTTCTTGTTTTATTTCTTCGAGAATTTCCAACACGTCAATCAAAAATTCCTGATAAACATAAAATCTGCAACTTTCCATATTGCCTTCAATGTCGCCCTTAAAACATTCCATATAATGAGGAATACGTCTTTGAGTGCATTTTTTGATATATTCAGTCACAAAGCGGCAACGCGTTTCACCATAAGGAGCATTGAAATACACACAATAATCATACTCGTTTTTGCGTGGCAGACACCTAGGACAAACAAACGGCAAAGTGTTGATGTTTCCAATCACCTCAGTAAAGCGTGCGTTGGTGTCAAAAATCACACGAGCATATTCACATTCTTCCCAAATTTGACCTGCTGGCATCCTGTCCAATCTTGACAAAAAGAGATAAACATCTCGCTTTATGGGCACAAATTTTCCATAACCGGGGACAACAAACTTTCTTTTTTCAATTATGTTCTTTTCATATTCGTCAAGACCTTCTTGCAAAACATCTTCGTTTATCCGCTCCAAAATTGGCCCCAAAATTTCATAGCCAAATTCTTGATTTTCGTCCATATATATTGGCTCGTCTTTTGGTGAACAATATCCAGACAACTTCATTTTGCTAGGCATTGCCGTTCTATTTTGAGAAAACATCACAATAGCCTGCCTCATTGCCTCGTCTGTAAGCATTGGCAAACTAGCCCCACTTAATAACTTTTTAAAAATATCGTGCATATTATCTCCTTTTAATAATTAAAAAGGGCGAACCAATCGCCCTCCAAACAATTTAAAAATTAATAATTTTCGCTCTTGATTTGAAAATATGCTTTTGGATGCGCACAAACAGGGCAAAGTTCTGGCGCTTTTGTGCCAATTACAATGTGTCCGCAATTACGGCACTCCCAAACTTTCACTTCGCTCTTTTCAAAAACTGTTTTTGTCTCAACATTTTCAAGCAACTTTCTATATCTTTCTTCGTGGTGCCTTTCGATTGCTGCAACGCCTCTAAATTTTGCAGCAAGTTCAGCAAATCCTTCTTCTTCTGCCACACGTGCAAACTCGTCATACATATCTGTCCATTCATAATTTTCGCCGTCAGCAGCAGCCCCAAGATTTTTTAGAGTATCGCCTAATCCGCCCAACTCTTTAAACCACATCTTCGCGTGCTCTTTTTCGTTGTCGGCAGTGTCCAAAAAGATGTTGGCAATTTGCTCATAGCCTTCTTTCTTTGCGACTGATGCAAAATATGTATACTTGTTTCTTGCTTGACTTTCGCCAGCAAAAGCAGTTTCAAGATTTTTTTCTGTTCTTGTTCCTGAATATTTATTCATAATTTTCTCCTTTTTTCCACCCATATTATACAATATTTGCACCTTTTCCGCAACAATTTTGGGGCAGAAA
>CAYQCO010000085.1:0-2361 GCA_964416085.1 uncultured Lachnospiraceae bacterium
TTTTAGTTGTTTGGTGGTTTTTAGTTTGCTAGAAATATATTCCATAGACTTGTTTAAACAAATTGTATAGTCACTTTCGTTCAAGGCTTCAAAAAACTTTGTGCTATCAATTTCACCACCCGTTGCAAAAGCATATTTAACAATTATATCACTATGAAAAATATATTCATTGTCATCCGCCACCACCAAAAAAATATTTGGATTTCTTGCCGACTTTAATTTTATGCTGGATATTTTCATACATTGATTTTAACACATACAATTTTTTTTGACAAACAAATTTAAAAAAAAGAGCATTAATTTGCTCTTAGTTTTTGTTGAAGCCGTCTGTGCCACCAAACAAATTGCCAAACATATCATCAAAGTCTCGTTGAAATTCGATTTTGTCTTCCACATTTTTTGGCAACGGATAAGATATTTGTAATTTTGACAAGTTCATTTTGTCATTTGATTTACATGGAATTATTTGCATAAAAATTCTTGTTTTTCCATTTATTATTCCAAAAGAATATGATACTATTGCAAGACATTTGCCCGGATAAGCCAAAAAACTGCAACACTTGCTGGTTTTGTAGATATACATCTTGGCGAAAGTGCAATGCTCGGCACTTTCTCTTTTGCTCAACTCAACACCTGTGTAGTTGGAATTGTTTCTCATTGGTTTTACAGTTTTTACAACATTGTCAGTTTTGATAGAATAATGTGTCAAATGATTTAAGTCATCATCTTCCATAAGAATAAAATGCAGTTGTGTCACTCCTTTTGTTTTTTCTATCATCACACCTATTCTGTCATTGTATTGATAATAATCGTCTATATCAATCTTGCCAGATTTTAGCATTGAGTCAAAACTTTTTGGGTCCTTGCCCTTGAATGCAGACAAAATCTTGGACATCCTTTTTGATGTCGCACCAACGCAATCCAAAATATCCATATAAGAGAGTTCTATATTCATATGCGACAATTTATCACACAAAGTGGGTTTTGTCAATAGGGCTTTTTAAACAATTTTTATTTTTTTTAAAAATTTGTTTGTATAAATAGTTTAGATTTTGTATAATATTTTGTGAAGATACTTCTCGTGTCTTTAAAATATAATAAAAGAAGGAAATTTATGAAACAATTTATTGAAATTGAAGATGTGTTTGCCAGACAAATTCTTGACAGTCGTGGCAACCCTACTGTTGAAGTAGAAGTGCAAGTTGAGGGCGGATTTGTTGGTCGTGCTGCTGTTCCTAGCGGTGCATCAACTGGTGCTTTTGAGGCTTGTGAACTTCGTGACGGAGACAAGTCAAACTATCTTGGCAAAAGTGTAGAAAAAGCCGTTGCAAATGTTAATGGTGAAATTGCCGATGCAATCGTTGGAATGAATGTCCTTGACCAAATTGCTATTGACAAGACAATGATTGCTCTTGACGGAACAAAAAACAAGTCTAGACTTGGTGCCAATGCAATTTTGGGCGTGTCTCTTGCTTGTGCAAAAGCCGCTTGCGAAGCACTTGGAACAAGTTTATACAACTATATTGGTGGTTGCAATGCAAAAGTTTTGCCTGTTCCTATGATGAACATCATTAATGGTGGCAAGCACGCTGACAATTCTGTTAATATTCAAGAATTTATGATTATGCCAGTGGGTGCAAAATCTTTTAAGGAATGTTTGAAGTGGTGTAGTGAAGTTTTCCACAACCTAAAATCTGTTTTGAAAGCAAAAGGTTATGCAACTAGTGTTGGTGATGAGGGCGGTTTTGCTCCAAACTTGAAGAGCGATGAAGAAGCACTTCAATGTATTGTTGAAGCAATCGAAAAGGCTGGCTACAAACCTTATACTGATTTTAGAATTGCTATTGACTCTGCTGCGACAGAAATGTATGATGAAGCAGAAAAAATTGGCGAAAAAGGAAAGTATTATTTCTGGAAAACAAAACAACTGTTTACTACTGACGAACTTGTTGAATATTATGCTACTCTTGCTGACAAATACCCTATTATTTCTCTTGAAGATGGGCTTGCAGAAGAAGATTGGGATGGTTGGAAAAAATTAACTGACCGTCTTGGCAAAAAAATTCAACTTGTTGGGGATGACTTGTTTGTAACCAACACAGAGAGAATTAAAAAAGGTCTTGACACAAAGACTGCAAATTCTGTTCTTATCAAACTCAACCAAATCGGAACTTTGACTGAGACTCTTGAAGCAATCGAAATGGCAAATCGTGCAGGTTATACTGCTGTTGTTTCTCACCGCAGTGGCGAAACTGAGGATACAACTATTGCTGATATTTCTGTTGCAACAAATGCTGGACAAATCAAAACTGGTGCTCCGTCAAGAACTGACAGAGTTGCCAAATACAATCAACTTCTTCG
>CAYQCO010000086.1:0-2299 GCA_964416085.1 uncultured Lachnospiraceae bacterium
AAAAAACACCAAAATGAATTGGTGTTTTTTGATATTTTAAGTTGTAATTTTGTTTTCGAGGTCTTCCGCGGTGACGTTTTTGATTGTGAGAGAAATACGCTTTTTGTCAACATCTAGGCCAATAATTTTTACGGTCACATTGTCGCCAACTTTCAAGACTTCGCTTGGATGTTTTATGTAGTCTTGACTAATTTCGCTTATGTGCACCAGCCCGTCTTGGTGAACAGAAATATCCACAAATGCACCAAAGTCGGTGATGTTGCGGACAACTCCGTCAAGCACCATTCCAATTTGCAAGTCTTTTACGTCAAGGAGTTTGCTTTTCAAAACTGGGGCAGGGAGCGAGTCACGAATATCTCTGCCCGGCTTTGCAAGTTCGTTTGCAATATCCACAAGGGTAGGAACACCACAGTTGATAGTCTTGGCAACTTTTTCTGGATTTGCTTGTTCAAGAAGAGTAGGTAGTTGCTTCATTTTCTCGCTGTTAATGTCTTGCTTGTCAAGTCCAAAATACATAAGAAGTCTGTCTACAACAGGATAACTTTCTGGGTGAACACCAGTGTTGTCAAGGATATTTGAGCCGCCCACAACACGCAAGAAACCAGCACTTTGCTCAAAGGCCTTGTCTCCAAGTTTGGAAACCTTTTTAATCTCTTCAATAGATGAGAAATTTCCATTTTTGTATCTATATTGTTCAATGTTTTTGGCAATAGATTTGTTGAGTCCTGCCACGAAACTAAGTAGGCTAGGGCTTGCTGTGTTGACATCAACACCAACACTGTTTACACAATCTTCAACCACACCTTCCAAAACTTCCGTAAGCCTGTTTTGTGGCATATCGTGCTGATATTGCCCAACACCAATAGATTTTACGTCAATTTTTATGAGTTCTGCAAGAGGGTCTTGAAGTCTACGCGCAATAGACACTGCACTACGGAGCGCAACGTCAAATTCTGGGAACTCTTCTGCCCCCAATTTGCTGGCACTATATACACTTGCACCTGCTTCATTTACAACCGCATATTGCACTGGGCGAGAAAGTTTTTTGATTAAGTTTGCAACAAAAATTTCACTTTCTTTTGTGGCCGTTCCGTTGCCGATAGAAATGATGTCTACATTGTATTTGTAGATTAAATCACTGAGTTTTGCTTCCGCATCTTCAATTTTGTTTTGAGGTGGGGTAGGATAAACCACACTTGTCGCAAGCACATTTCCATTGGTGTCAATTACTGCAATTTTGCAACCAGTTCTATACGCTGGGTCAAGACCCAAAATTACTTTGTTGTGGAGCGGTGGTTGCATAAGAAGTGGTTTTAGGTTAAGTTCAAATACTTTGATTGCTTGCTCGCTTGCGGCGTCAAACATATCGCTTCTAATTTCTCTTTCAATGCTAGGGAAAATCAAACGAGTGTAAGAGTCAAGCGCCACATCTTGAAGCATTTCAGCATTAGGTCTGTCGGCTTTGATATATTTCTTTTCGATAACTTCAAGGGCCACTTCTTGCTTCAAGTAAAGTTCAACTTTCAACAATTTCTCTTTTTCGCCACGATTGATTGCAAGCACTCTGTGTGAAGGCAAATTTTTGATAGGTGAAGAATAGTGGTCATACATTTGATAGACATAATTGTTTTCGCCTTCCAAAAGTTCTGTTTTGATTTCGCCTTTGTGAATGAGATAATTTTTGAGCGACTTTCTAATCTCTGGATTGTCACTCATCATTTCTGCAATAATATCACAAGCGCCTTTTATGGCATCTTCTTTTGTAAGGACTTCTTTTTCTTCATTGATATATTTTTCGGCTTCTTCGTCAAGACCGTCAACTTGCTTTAAGATAAAATCCGCAAGACCTTGCAAACCCTTTGCAATAGCAACACTTGCACGAGTCTTTCTCTTTGGCTTGAATGGGCGATAAATATCTTCCAATTCACTTAAAGTCACCGCTTCGTCAATAGACTTTTGAATTTCGTCCGTCATATTGCCTTGTTCGGTTATTAAGTTTGAAATTTCGGCTTTACGCTTTTCAAGGTTTCTTAGATAATTGAGCCTGTCAGCAAAAGCACGCAAGGTTTGGTCGTCACAAGTTCCGTGCATTTCCTTTCTGTAACGAGCGATAAATGGGATTGTGCAACCCTCATCAAGAAGTTGAATAATGTTCTTGACATAATCTTCTCTTAGATTAAATTCACTTTTTAGTTGTTCATTAATAGTCATAATATTTTCCTTTTTACGTTTCCTATTTTAGCATAATAATTTTTTTTTGTCTAACAATTTTAATAAGGTTGATTTTGGTGGCGGTTAT
>CAYQCO010000087.1:0-2277 GCA_964416085.1 uncultured Lachnospiraceae bacterium
GCTTGTGCAGTTGCTTGGACATTCAGTTTTGTTGGAAACAAAGACTAGTCAATCCAAAACAAAAAACGACTTATCAAAGTCGTTTTTTTTGTGTGCTATTAAACTTTATAAATTTGTAAAAATTAAACTATCGCCTAGAATTTTAGTGAGCAGGGGGCAGATAGATATTCTTCTGCCCCCGCATACAAAAAAAAGAGCAACCGCTCTTTTCCCTATTTAGAATTCTTTTTTGAAGTCTTGATACATTTAGCACAAACATATTCGCTAGTTGTTTTGCCATTTACTTCCATACTAACCTTTTGAAGGTTGGCACCAACTGGTCTATTTGTATTTCTATTGCTATGACTTACACTGTTGCCAAAGGTTTTGCCTTTGCCACAAATAGCGCAAACTTTACTCATAATATCCTCCATATATTCATTAATTCGTGTGTATTGTAGCACAATAAAACAAAAAAAGCAAGTAATTTATGAAATTTGTGCAAAAATAGTTGCAATTTTTTTCAAGTTGATATAAAATACGATTGGAGAGATTGATGAAGTTAACTACATTTAATTCATTTGGAAAAATTTCTATTGCAAAGCAAGCAGTCAGCAAGGTTGCTGCTGTTTCTGTGCTCGAATGTTATGGTGTGGTTGGCTTAGTTACACCATTTTTGAATCGTGAAAGCAAACATCACGCATACAAAGGTGTTGTTGTCACCTCCAACGAAGAAGATATTATTATGGTGGACGTGTATGTCGTGCTGAAATATAGCGTAGCAGTTTCGGCCGTTTCTGACTCTATCCGCAAGAGTGTCAAGTATAGTATCGAAAACTTTACTGGTATGATTGTCAAGAGTGTCAATGTGCACGTTGCCGGTGTGGGTTAATCTAGGAGTTATATAATTATGCAAAAAACGATAAATGGGGCAATGCTTCGTAAGATGCTTGTCACTTCTTACTCGCTGTTGGAAGAGAACAAGGCGAGTGTTGATAGTCTAAATGTTTTTCCTGTTCCAGACGGAGATACAGGAACAAATATGTCATTGACATTAAAGTCAGCAGTTACAGAAATGAATGCTTGTGATGGCAACACAATCGAGAGTTTGTGTGTGGCTTTCAATAGGGGAGCATTAAAAGGCGCTAGGGGCAACTCTGGTGTTATTCTTTCTCAAATAATCAAGGGAATGTTCACCACCTTAATGAAATGCCAAGAAATCACCATAAAAGACTTTGCCAAAGCGTGCGAGGCAGGTCGTGATATGGCTTACAAGGCGGTAACTGTTCCAAAAGAAGGCACAATCCTTACAATCATAAAAGCAATTGCCGAAGCAGCCAAAGCAAACGTGAAAGCAAATAGTTTTGACGAATTTTTGCACGCTGTCATTGAATATGCCGAAGCAACACTTCAAAAGACACCAGATATGTTGCCACAACTCAAAAAAGCAGGTGTGGTTGATGCTGGCGGTCGTGGTTTGGTTATCATTTTTAGCGGTATGTATAAAATGCTTACTGGTGAAATGGTCAATGTCGAGTTCAACAACAATGTCGATGCTGACGTGACAGATGAGGCCAATCACACCAAGTTTGACAATATTGCTGACATTCAATTTGGTTATTGCACAGAATTCTTTATTATTAATATTTACGAAAAAACAACTGAGGCCGACATCAGTTCGCTTAGACAACATTTGTTGGAAATTGGCGATTGTGTTCTTTGCTTGGGCGATTTGCAACTTATCAAAGTGCACGTTCACACCAACGAACCAAACAAGGCACTTGGTTATGCTCTTCAACTTGGGGAACTTTCTGGTGTAAAAATCGAAAATATGCTCCAACAATTTAGAGAATTTAAAAAACGTAACAAAAAAGAAGAACTAAAAGAATATGGAATTGTAGCCGTTGCTGCCGGTGACGGACTTGCAAGTGTATACAAGGATATTGATGTTGACTGTGTTATTTCTGGTGGACAAACAATGAACCCATCTGCAAACGACATTGCAACCGCTTGTGATAGCGTAAAAGCCAAAAATGTGTTTGTTTTGCCTAACAATAAGAATATTATTATGAGCGCAGAACAAGCCAATGATATCACAAACTGTAATATTATTGTAATCCCAACCAAGAGTATTCCAGAAGGTATTTCTGCCGCTCTTGCTTTTGATGCAACTGCAACCTTGCAAGAAAACACTGACAATATGGTAGAAGCATTCCAAAATGTTAGAAGTGGGTCAGTTACTTATGCTGTTAGAAATACCGAAGTTGACGGTCTAGAACTTAAAGAAGGCGAAATTAT
>CAYQCO010000088.1:0-2197 GCA_964416085.1 uncultured Lachnospiraceae bacterium
AAACAAGTCTATGGAATATATTTCTAGCAAACTAAAAACCACCAAACAACTAAAAAATTATCTTTATCAAAAGGGATACAAAACTCACACAATAAATAGGGTAATTGACAAGTTGAATGAATATTCCGTTTTGAATGACCAAAATTTTGCCATTGCATATATTGAGGCGAATAAGGACAAGTTAAGCAAAAAAGCAATAAAAAACAAATTGCAAGCAAAAGGCGTCAAAAATGATTTGATAGACAACTTTTTGAATGATGTGGAAGATAATGATGTATGTCAAAAAATGGCGGACAAGTTTTTAAAAAACAAAGAAATTTCAAAATCTACAATTGAAAAACTCACTCGCCATTTGCAATACAAAGGTTTTGGTTGGGATGATATTTCCAAGGTTTTGCAAAAATTAAGGTATGAGGATGAATAGGGGGGGGCAAAAGTAACGGTTGCAAGGCAACCGTTTGACTTGTCCGCAAGCGGACAAGGGGGCACGCCTTGCGGCGTGCACTTTTGCCCCCAAGTTAATAAGGAGAAAAAATATGATAGGAATAGACATAGAAAAAGTATCAAGATTTAAGGAAATCAAAAAAACACAACTAACAAAAATTTACACAAAAAAAGAACTAGAATATTGTTTCAAATTTGAAAATCCATACACCCACTTGGCAGGTATGTGGTGCACCAAAGAAGCATTTATAAAGGCAATAAAAAACAAAAATGTGCCACTCAAAACAATAGAGATTTTGCATCAAGAAAACGGCGCGCCATACATAAACATCACCAAAGAATTGGAAGAATATATAAGTGAAGAATATTCAAACATAGATATTTCAATAACGCACACAGACGAAATTGCTTGTGCAGTGGTAGAAATAAATTAAAAAATATTTTTTGAGATTAGTTGCAATAAAAATTTCTTTGTGCTAAGATTGTAATAACAAAAGCGGAGGGACTATGAAAATTTTTGACGTAAAAGTAAACATCGCTGGCATAAAAAACTCATATATGATATTGCCTCAAAAATTGACCAAATTATTTGTTCAAGAAGGCAGAGATGCGGTGTTGTTGTTTTTGCCGTTTAGATACAGTGCACTTATCAAAAGTTTGGGCATAAGCAAGGAGGATTTTGACACATATTTTGAAAAATCTGGTATGTCTTGCACCCTTATCACAATGGGTCAATTCGAAACTTTGGTTCAAGATATAAGGAAGAAATATCCACAAGCAAAAGACAGAGCGAATATGCTTAGATATTTTGGTGCACACGCATCACAAAGTTCAACTGGCAAATTTGCCGTTCCGTTTACAGAAAGGAGCAAATTTGTAAATGGAACATACAAAATCATTGCTCTATATGATGAAACCACTGGTCGAGTTTGCTCAGAAGTTATTGAAGAAGAAAATATCAAAAAACTTTCCAAAATTCGCAAAAAGAGCACTCTTCAACTCAATGCTCCAACCAAATCCAAAGGCAGAACAAAATAAAAATTGTCACATCGAAATTTCACCACAGTGTCATATCGAGCGAAGCGAGTATATCTGGCTGAAAGTTTAATACAGCCCATAAAATGTGCAATACTCAATCGCAGGTCAGATACACTCACACTATGTGTTCGGTATGACAAGTGGTTGGAGTGTTCGGCATTACAAATTGGTGATAACATATGACCAAAAAAAAATCGGCAACAAGCCGATTTTTTTTCTATAATTTTTACAACTTTTTCATCAAAATTTTGACACTTTCGCCACCAATTTCACCATTCCAACATCCGTCAGGATTAGCAATAGGAGCAAATTCAGTCGCCAAAAGTTCGGTCATAATTTTTGACTTGTATGTTTCAAGCACTTCACTCAAATCTTTTCCGTCAGTTTCAACAAACAACATAATTCTGTCACTAACTTCAAAATTTGAGTCTTTTCTAAGCACTTGCGCAGACCTAATCAACTCACGGGAAAGCCCTTCAATCAAAAGGTTTCTGTCAATAGTTATATCCAAAACAACAGTTGTGTTGTTTTCACTTGCAATTACAAAGTCGTCTTTTGGTTTTGCATTGAGAACAAACAAATCACTATCAAGAGTATATCCGCAAACTTCAACTTGCCCAGCCTTAAATTGTTCAACAAGTGCACTCATTTCAGCATCACTCATAGCAAGTAGGGTAGAGCGGACTTTTTGCACATCACCTTTAAGGACTGCACC
>CAYQCO010000089.1:0-2180 GCA_964416085.1 uncultured Lachnospiraceae bacterium
CTGACAAAAGCCCATATAATAGGTGTTCTGTGCCGACATCTCCGCCATAATCAAGCGAAATTGTGGTGGCAATATCCACACTTTTTTTGGCCAAATCTGTTAAGTTAAACATCATAATTTTTTTCTCCTTTTAATTCATATTGTGTTTTTGTTTGTAATTTTTTATTTGCTTGTTTAAGTCGCCTGCATCTTCGTATCTTTCTTCATCTATTGCGTTTTTTAGTTGTCGTTTTAGTTGGTCGAGTTCTGTTTCTTCTTTGGATTTTTGCGGTGTTCTAAACTCAATTTTGTCGTCAGCAAAGTCTTCTAGGTCTTCTTTGAATACGTCAAAACAATCTGGGCAACCCAAAAAATCATTGTTTTTGAAATCATCAAAACTCATATTGCAAGTTGGACACAGTAGATTGTCGAGTTTTTTTATCTGTTCATTAAACCTATCGTTGCAATCTTTGAAAAAGTTTTTGAAAAACTTGTTGTCTTTCATTACTCCTTCTTTTTTTGCACACTCTGTGCATAGGTGCGTGCTTTTTTCGTTGCCATTGATTATCAATGTTGAATGATAACACGCTTCATTCTTTTTGCATTTTTCACATAACATATTGTTTCTCCTTTTAAGTGGGGGGGGGCAAAATTCTGTGCGGCCGCACAGGTGTCGCCCGAACGGGCGACACAAACGGTTGCTTGCAACCGTTGATTTTGCCCCCGAGCCTATTAACCTTTCATCAATTCTATTATAACTTCTCTTAAAATATTTGCTCTAATAATATTGTCCAAATTTACAGAATTATTAAGCGATTTTGTTGAAATTGCACGTTTTAGCAACTTATTTTCTCCATTTGATATGTAATGTTTGCTCGTCAAGTTGTCCAAAATCTGCTCGCCTGTCCGTTGGTTTATTTCCGTATTGCAAAGTTCAAGCAAATTGTTTAAGTATTCTTCGCCATTGTCGACCTTGATAACTTTGACAAAACCTGCCCCACCCCTTGCACTCTCAATCAAATAGCCTTTGCCAAGTGTAAAACGTGTGTTGAGAACATAATTGATTTGACTGGGCACACAAGAAAAATACTTGGCCAAATCATTTCTGCTCAACTCAATCATATTGTCGTCAGCCATTGTCGACAATATAAAGTCTTCAATAACATCACTAATACTTTGCATACTTGCCTCCTTTTAAAAAAGTTTGACTATCTTTGACTTTCATTTCTATTATATGACAACAAAAAAAAGTTGTCAATAGTTTTTGACAACTTTTTTTGATTTTTTTTAAATGATTTTTTGATTTGCATTGACATCGTTTCTAATATTGTAAAATTCTTCTTCTCGTTTGACAACCATTGTCAACATATCGCACATTGACACATCTTTGTCTTTTGGCGGATGAACAAAGTCTGAAAATTTGCATTTGTTTTTTAGCAATTTCTTTTCTGCTTCATCGAAATGTTCTATCATACGATTGAACTCGACTGCCAAGTTGTAAAACTTTATACGCGCATCATAAGTTTCTTTGCTCTGGCTATAAAGTATATTGTTGTTGTCATATTTTTGAGCCATAGGATATTCTTTGCGCAATTTTTTCAACTTGCTAACTGCCTTGTTTACCTTTGTCATACGATTGATAAGGCTGTGGTCAGCCAATTTGTCCATATTTTTTTGGTAGTCAGCCTTGACTTCGTTGTAAATATGGATGTTTGTTTGATTGTTGACAAGCCTTGTTTTGAGAACGGACACCAACATTTTGTTGGTGATATTTTCACGATAGACATCATTTGGGTGATGTTCAAACTCAACCAAGAGAGTCAAAATTTCACGTAATTCTTCATCAGTCAATTTTGCAATGCGTCTGCGAATCATTTTAAATCTTGTAGGGTCAAAAGCGTTCTTTTCCCAATTTAATGCAATTTGTGCTGCATCAGCAAGGATAAGGTCTATTTTCCCGCACCGATCTGTTTTCATAAAATTCCTTTTTGCCTATTGGCTAATAAATTTGGATTGTTTGTGTCGACTAACGTTTTGATAAACAATCCATAAATCTAATAACTAGATTTTTGGTTGGATAGTAACAATCTTTCTGCCACGTCCGTCTCTTGCAAATTTTACGACTCCATCAGCAAGTGCAAACAATGTGTAGTCTTTTCCAAGACCAACATTGGCACCTGGATAAATTCTTGTGCCTTTTT
>CAYQCO010000090.1:0-2131 GCA_964416085.1 uncultured Lachnospiraceae bacterium
CCCCGGACCCACTGATTAAGAGTCAGTTGCTCTACCAACTGAGCTAGCGGTCCATATGTTTACTTTGCTAGTATATCACCAAAAAAAATGTTTGTCAAGGAATATTCGCAAGAAAAATAAAAAAATTGTTGCAACAAAAATTTTCTCAACAAAAATCAAATTTTTTGATTATTTGCTTGATTTTATTGAAAAAATTATTAATAATATATGTAACATTAATTTTTAAGGAGAGGTTTATGAACTGGGGAGAGAAAACAAAAAAGAATTTGAAAGCGTGTTTCATTTTGGCAATTCTTGTGTTGGTATTTGAGGTCCTTGAATTGTCACTTTACATTTATGCAAGAGATACTGGCAATATTGTATACAACAGCATTAGCGTGGCATTGGATATTTATGTATTGGTTATTTTTGCAAAATTAAAAGACAAAAATATGGATGAATTGGTGAAAAATCAAAAATTGCTTTTGACAACTGCAATAATAACAATTTTTGCATCATCGCTGCTTGTTATGATATTTGCATTTATGGCTTACAACAATCTAAACCGCTATATTTTTGAACAACAAACAAAGGAAAATGACTCAACTATTCCAGTTGAAAAAGTGGAAGAAAAAGAAGTGTTGCCAGCAGAAGAATTGGTTGCAAGACTAAAAACTCTTCAAAAAATGAAAGACGATGGCGAAATAACAGAAGAAGAATATGAGCAACTAAAAGAAAAAATGATAAACGATTTTAAAGATGAAACAAAATAGAAAGAACACACGAAAGTGTGTTTTTGATTTTAAGGGGAAATATGAGCAAAATTTTTAAATACGAGTCAGGTGCAACGTTAATTTATGAAAAAAACACAATCAACAAAATCACAAATTTGAGAATAACTTTTGATTGCGGGTCACGTTGCGATGACAAACTGAATGGCTTAGCGCACTTTGTTGAGCATATGTTTTTTACTGGCACAAAGGACAAAAACAAACAACAAATTAGCAAAGAATATTTCGATTTTGTGGGAGTAAATGCTTTTACAAACACACAGACCATTAGGTTTGGTGGAGAAGTGTTTAGCAACGAATTGGGAGACTATTTGTCCCTTGTGTCAAGACTGATTAATGACACAACTTTTTCACCAAAAAATGTTGAAGAAGAAAAGAAAGTCGTCTTGCAAGAAATCGTGAAAGATAGCGACAATTACAAGCACAAAGCGTCAAGAGAGAGTGCTTATGATTTGTATGGCGAAGATTATTTGAAAGTTGGTGTGTTGGGGACCAAAAAGACAGTGTCCGCCATAAAAAGCAAAGACGTAAAGGATTTTGTCAAAAAATATTTTGTTGCCAACAACTGCTATATTTATGTTGTGTCAACATTGCCGTTTGAAAAGGTAAAAAAGTTGGTCGAAAAGAATTTGATAAGCAAATTAAAAATAGACAACAATTTGATTGTTCCAACATACAATGGAACTGTTGTAACTGACAAATGGAAAGTGACAGTAAAAAAGGCGGATATTGACAAAAATTTTTTGCACATTGCGTTTAGAGTAAATGATGGATTCAACAATATTGACAAGTTGGTCACTGCATTCGCTTTGACCAATATAATGTCAAATGTAACAGATGGTGTGTTAAAAACATTAAGGCTTGAAAAAGGGCTTGTGTATTCTGGCTATTTTTATATTGATTGCAACAAAGAGTCTAGTGCTGTTGTGTTTGTGACCGAACTTGCCAAAGAAAACATTAAAGAAGCAATAAAAACATTGGCCGAGTATTTGAAGAACTTAAAACAAAATGGGCTGGATAGTGAACTTGTAGAAAGGGACAAAAGAGAAACATTGTTTGAAATGGAATCAAAAGTTTTGGGTCCAAGATATGATTGCTATGATTTGACATCATATAGAGATTTTGGGCGAATTGTGACTGACCAAAATATTAGTGCTATGAGATTGAAAGTTGGCAAAATTCAACTCGATGAATTGATAAGAGAAGTTTTTGGCTCAACCAATGTGGTGTGCTCTGTTTTGGGCGATGCGGAAAAACAAGATATGTTTACGCTTAAAGAAATTAAGGAATTGTTCACTTTTTAGTTTGCAATATGATAGGGGCGACCGCTCGGCACGTCTACGCCTCGCGACCGCCCCTTT
>CAYQCO010000091.1:0-2123 GCA_964416085.1 uncultured Lachnospiraceae bacterium
CCATTCTGCTTTCGTCTGCCATAATTATTTTTTTGTTCATAATTTCTTCCTTTTATTTTGTTTGTTTTTTGGGTGGGGGCGACCGCTCGGCACGTTTACGCCTCGCGACCGCCCCCTTGTTTATCCGCTTTGTCACAATGAATAAACTCTACAACTTGTCATACCGAACACGAAGTGTGAGTGTATCTGGCTTGCGATTGAGTATTGCACATTTTATCCACTGTATTAAACTTTCCGCCAGATATACTCGCTGTCGCTCGATATGACACGTTAGTTGAGTCGCTACGGGGGCGACCGCCAGGCCCTTACACCAGCCTGCCGACCGCCCCCTTGTTTATCCGCTTATTCAACAATTCCAATAATGTCAATTTGTCGCAAGATTAAATAGGTCGTGTCGTCAAGTTTAAATTCCGCTCCTGAATAACGCGAAAAAATAACTTTGTCACCAACCGCAACTTTCATTCCAACATTGTTGTTGTCAATGTCAATTCCGTCACCGATTGCAACAACCGTTCCAGTTTGCGGCCGCTCTTGTGATGTCTCAGGGATAAAAATCCCAGCTTTTGTCACATTTTCTTTGTCGTTGGGCAAAACTACGACTCTGTCAAAAAGTGGTTTTATATTCATAACTTCTCCTAATCAAAAATTTAACACACAACAATATTCAATTCAAAAGAAAATTAATTCTAATTTTGTCAAAATTTGTTGCAGTTATGCGAAAATTATACAATACAAAAATTCAAAAAATTTCATCAACTGCCAAAATTTGAACAAAACAAATATTTGTCTTGATAGCAAAAATGGACAAAATTTATACTCAAAAAGCACAAAATTTAGTGTCAAAATGGGGGCAAAAATCATAAAATAAAAAAAGTTTAAAAAACTTTAAAAAAACATCTAGACAAACCAAAAAAGTTGTGATATTATTTGTGCAAATTTTAGGAGGAACGCTATGGAAATCTTGTTGAGAGAAGACGAAAAAAATTGCAAAGTTAGTTTGATTGCAAAAATTATAGGAGATAGCGTTCCGATAAAAACTGTTGTTGAAGAAAGCACAAAAATCACAGAAAAAACCG
Source organism: uncultured Lachnospiraceae bacterium (assembly GCA_964416085.1). GTDB lineage: Bacteria > Bacillota > Clostridia > Christensenellales > UBA1242 > Onthoplasma. The sequence continues at coordinate 1,077 of CAYQCO010000091.1, forward strand.
CAAAAAACTTTTGTGCTCAACCAAAAGACCAAAAAGGTGCAGAACTCGAAAGAGATTTTGCAGCACCAACTTTTGATGACATAACTTTCAATTTTTGAAAATTGACAACTTAATATTTCATATATGTGCTAAAACTAGCATATAATTTTTTATGAAAAAAATTAATGTGTATAATATGGCGATTATTGTGTCGTGTGTGATTTTGGTTTTGCTTGTGAGTGTTATTTTTGGCTATTCCTTTTGGAGCAAAAGTTTGATTGTAGCAAGCAGTCGTCAAATGTCCACAAGTTATTATTTGGTAGAAGTTGCCAAGTTTGATGACTATGACTTGGCACAACAAAAATCTCAACAAACAATGGAGCAAGGTGGGGCAGGCTTTATCTTTTATGATAACGGATTTAGAGTCTTTTTGTCAGGATATGTGTCCAAAAATGATGCTCAAAGTGTGGCAGAAAAAAATGGTGGAGAGGTTTATGAGTTGAAACTTGCATCTTATGACTTTGGCTCAAAATCCAATCAGACTTTCAAAAACAACTTGCTTAGTTTTAAAAATTGTATTGAAACACTCAACAAATTGATTTTGTCATATCAAGCAAGTGAGATGAATGAAACAGATGTCAAAACAAATTGCTTGATGCTTAGTGAACAAATTGATATGCAACAAGAAAAATTTGAAACAATCTTTTATGAGAGCAGTGCAATGTATCACTATCGCAACTATTTGTGTGATTTTAAAAATTGCTTTGACACAATCATAGGTCTTGATTCAACAGGTGTGGATTTTGTCCGCATTGTCCACTATCAGCAAATTTCCGCAATGATTTGCCTTAGAAATATGCTGAGTGTATTGTAATAGGGGGGGGGCGCTCGGCACGTCTACGCCTCGCGACCGCCCCTTTTTTATAGATAGGCTAACTTGCGCAAGCCTTCCTTAGTAGGAAGGTGGCAGTCGTAAGACTGACGGATGATATGGCCAAATCAAATCTTACCGCTTTGTCATACCGAACACGAAGTGTGAGTGTATCTGGCTTGCGATTGAGTATTGCT
>CAYQCO010000092.1:0-2028 GCA_964416085.1 uncultured Lachnospiraceae bacterium
AAGATATATTAAATAGGTAGACAACCCATCTACCTATTTTTTTTGCGCTAAAATTAAAAATGCAACAACCAAACATAAACAATATGTCATAATTCTTTCTTTTTTGTCATAGACTTAAATAATGAAAAAGAATGGAGGAACTATGAAGGATATGACTTGGCTTTACAAGGATATTGCAGAGAGAACAAACGGCGCGGTTTATATTGGCGTTGTTGGACCTGTTCGTGCCGGAAAATCTACATTTATAAACAAGTTCGTGCAAAATTTTGTATTGCCCAATATTGAAGATGAAAATGACAAAAAAAGAACAATAGATGAATTGCCACTTTCGGGTGACGGAAGTATGATTATGACGACCAAACCGCAATTTGTTCCCAACGAAGCAGTCAAAATTAATTTGGAAAATGTGGATATGAAAGTCCGCCTAATTGATTGCGTGGGGTATCTGGTTGATGGGGCAAGCGGTCACATAGAAAACGACAAACCACGCCTTGTTGATACTCCTTGGAGCAAGAAAAAAATCCCATTTTCGCAAGCGGCCACTATTGGCACTCAAAAGGTTATTAGTGAGCATTCAACCATTGCAGTTTTGTTGACTAGCGATGGCAGTATTTTAGATATTCCAAGAGAAAGTTATGAGGTTGCAGAAAAGAAAATTGTCAAAGAATTAAAATCTTTAAACAAACCATTTACTGTTGTAATCAACTCGGTAAATCCAACCGCTTCTGACACTCAAAATTTGGTAAAAAGACTTGCCAAAACATATGGAATTCCAGTGCAAGCGGTTGATGCCAAAAACTTAAATAAAGGAGATATTGATAATATTATGGCCAACATTATGTCGCAATTTCCTATTGAAACAATCAATGTAAAAATCCCAAATTGGTTAAAAGCGATGCCAAAAGATAACCCAATTTTGCAAGAAATTTTGAACGAAATTTACACTTCAACAAGCGATATGCAAAACGTTGGAGAATTTAACAAAGATATTGTTTTGTTTGAAAATAGCGAAAATTTTGAGCCAATTTTAAACAGCAATATTTCTGTCGGCGATGGAAGTGTGCTTTATGATGTGAAGCCTAAAAATAATCTATTTTATAAGGTGTTGTCAATGCAATGCGGTTGCGAAATAAAAGACGATTTTGAACTCGTCACACACCTAAAAGAATTGACTCAGGCGAAAAATAAATATGACAAAATTCGCTCAGCATTAGAGCAGGTGGAAGAGACTGGTTATGGTATTGTTATGCCAAGCCAAGATGAGATGGAACTTATGGAGCCAGAGATAGTCAAGCAGGGTGCTAAGTGTGGTGTAAAATTGAGAGCCAAAGCACCAAGCCTGCATATCCTAAAAGTTGATGTTGAGACCGAAGTTAGCCCGATTATGGGTGGGGTGCAACAAAGCGAAGAACTTGCCGAATATTTGTCGCAAGAATTCGAAAAAGACCCCAAAAGTATTTGGCAAACAAATATGTTTGGAAAGTCGCTTGAAAGTTTGGTGAACAATGACCTAAATACGAAATTAAATTCAATGCCAGCCGCTCTTCAAAATAAATTGAAAAAAGTTATGTCAAGAATTATTAATGAGGGCAAAGGCGGTCTAATTTGCCTATTGCTGTAAATATGGTAATCAAATTTAAATAAGGAAAATAATTCAACTACAAGTGTCATACCAACAGTTGACCTTGCAAAGCACGTCAACTGTTGCGTATCTGGCTGAATAGTGCACAGGTAAGTTTGGTTGATTTGATAGGGGCGACCGCTCGGCACGTTTACGTCTCGCGACCGCCCTTTTTAAGCGGTTGTTGTTGTTCATATGGGGCGCCGGTCCGCACATTTGCGCTGGACCGACCGCCCCCTTTTAATTGGCTGTATTGGTTATTCAGTTGTATTAGGCCATATCATCCGTCAACTCACTATGTTCGTTGCCACCTTCCTACTAAGGAAGGCTTACACTATGGTTGAGTTTATATGGGGCGCCGCCAAGTCCTTACACCAACTTGCCGACCGCCCCTTTTTTATTGTGGA
>CAYQCO010000093.1:0-1920 GCA_964416085.1 uncultured Lachnospiraceae bacterium
TTTTTGTTGAAGTCTATTAGGTGGGCCTTTTTCATTTTGGATAGTTCTATTGATAGGGCGCTTCTGTCTACTGCCAAAAAACTGGCGAGTTCTTGGCGGTTTAGGGGGATATCGAAGTAATTTGAGTTGTTTTTTTCTTTTTCTATTGCCAAATACTGCAAGATTTTTTCTCTTGTTGAGCGTTTTGAAAGGATAAAAATTTTGTTGTTTAGTTCCATATTGTCTGTGGCGAGTTGTCTGTGGAGGTTTTTTTCTAGTTTTCTATGTCTAAAACATCTATTTTCGCAAGGATATACAAATCTATATCTATTGAAAAATACTACTGTGCTTTTTGCGGTTGCAATCAAAGTTGAAGAGTAGTGTGGGCAATTTGCGTAGGCTTCTGTCAATCCAAACAAATCACCTTTTGAATATATATTTATGATTGATTCTACGCCATTTGCATTAATTGACACGCTCTTGGCCTTGCCTTCAAGAATATACACGCAATAGTCGTTTCTGTCCGCCTCGCTCACTATTATTTCATTCTTTTCCACAAACTTTAATCTTGATTTGAAGCAAAAATTCAGTGCCTTGACACTCTCTTCATCAAGGCCTTCAAAAATTTTTGACTTGCACATTTCTTGCCAAATTTCCATAATTTTCCATTCTGTTGTATTTGCAACAACATTTACATTTCTATTGTAGTAAAATTGGAGTGTAAAGTCAATTATTTGAGTTTGCAAAAGGAGAAATTTTTATGAAAATAATCAAAAGAAGCGGACAAGAAGTAGATTTTGACTTGTCAAAAATCAAAATGGCAATATCCAAAGCCAATCTATCTGTCTTGGAAGAAAACGCGCGTCTAACTGACGGACAAATTGAAAAAATCGCAACCAAAGTTGAGAGCCAATGCAAATCAATGGGCAGAGCGACTTCTGTTGAAGAAATTCAAGATTTTGTTGAAGAAGGCATTATGAAAGAAGGTGCTTATCAGGTGGCAAAAAACTACATCACCTATCGCTACAAACGTGCCTTGGTGAGAAAATCCAACACCACTGACCAACAAATTTTGTCACTCATTGAGTGCAACAACGAGGAAGTTAAACAAGAAAACTCCAACAAAAACCCAACCGTAAACAGCGTTCAACGTGACTATATGGCTGGCGAAGTATCAAAAGATATAACCAAAAGATTTTTGCTCCCAGAAGAGATAGTAAAAGCACACGAAGAAGGTCTTATCCACTTCCACGATGCAGATTATTTTGCACAACATATGCACAACTGCGACCTAGTAAACCTTGAAGATATGCTTCAAAATGGCACAGTTATTTCTGGAACAATGATAGAGAAACCACATTCATTTTCTACCGCCTGCAACATAGCGACACAAATTATTGCACAAGTTGCTTCTAGTCAATACGGTGGACAAAGCATATCCCTCACACATCTTGCTCCTTTTGTAGACATTTCTAGAAAAAAGATTAAAAAAGAGATAATTGAAGAATTTGAAAAACTTAATATTCCTGTTGACGAAAAGAAAGTTGATGAGTTGACAGAAAACAGAGTTAAAAAAGAAATCAACAAGGGCATCCAAACCATTCAATACCAAGTGGTGACCCTTATGACGACCAATGGACAAGCGCCATTCATTACTGTGTTTATGTATCTTGGTGAAGCAAAGGACGAGAGAACCAAAAAAGACCTTGCTTTGATGATTGAAGAAACTCTAAACCAAAGAATTTTGGGTGTAAAAAACCAACAAGGTGTTTATATCACCCCTGCTTTCCCAAAACTTATTTATGTCTTGGAAGAGCAAAACATCCACGAAGATAGTCCTTATTGGTATTTGACCGAACTTGCGGCAAAATGCACTGCAAAACGTATGGTGCCTGACTATATTTCTGAAAAGAAAATGTTGGAACTAAAAATTGACAAAAA
>CAYQCO010000094.1:0-1884 GCA_964416085.1 uncultured Lachnospiraceae bacterium
GAACCCACGACAACTGGAACCACAATCCAGCGCTCTACCAACTGAACTAATTCCACCATAAGGTTTCCACACAAGGTGGGATTTGAAGGGAAATTCACTATTGTGAATGAATTGCCAAAGGGCAATTTTTTTGGTGCGTCAGGAGGGATTCGAACCCCCGACCCCCGCCTTAGAAGGGCGATGCTCTATCCAACTGAGCTACTAACGCATAGTGGAGCGGGTGAAGGGAATCGGACCCTCGTAACTAGCTTGGAAGGCTAGCGCTCTACCATTGAGCTACACCCGCATTTGTGATTACTTGCATATTTTAGCACACCAAGTATGGATTTGTCAACACATTTTTAAAATTTAATCAAAAAATCGCAAAATTTTGCAATTAGTCCGCAAAATCCTTGTTTTATGGATAGGTTTTTGTCGTCTAATCCTCAATTCCCAACAAAAAATCCGCCGATACACAAAAAAATTTTGCAAGATTGATGACAAAACTCGCTTTTGGCTCGTTGATGCCTTTTTCCCAAAAGTCAACCGCTTTTTGAGTCGCACCTATTTCTTTGGCGAGTTTTGCTTGCGAAATTCCTTTCTCCGTTCTTAAAGTTCTTATGCGATTTGCTAACGTCTCCATAAAAATATTTTAGTAGAAAAATACTTAAATTGGTTGACAAAGTAGATTTCTACTTGATATAATATGTGTAAGTGTAAAGAAATTACACATTAAAGGGAGATTTTTATGAAAAACAAATTATTAAAAACATTGGGAGTGGGCGCATTGTGCTTGACTTCCGCACTTGGACTTGTTGCTTGTGGTGGCAAGACTGACGAAAACAATTATCAAAAGGTGGATATGACAAAGGCTGATGCAATTCAAATGTATCAAACGGCTTATGATGCATATCGCTATGATGCAGACGGCAAGGGCGACTTTATGGGAAGTTTTTGGGCCGGATTTGAGTTGGAAGTCGAAGCGAAACTCGATTTTTCTGATGAGTCAGTAAAATACACATTAAAATTTCAAAGGGGCAAAGTTGATGGTAAAGAGACAATAGTTGAGTATGAAAATGGAAATTCTTATCACGTATACCAAACTATTGACAATGAAAATTGCAAGATGTGGCAAAAATCTGACGAAGGTGGAACAACGGTAACAACAGAGGGAGCAGACATTATATGGACAGACTCAGATTTGACTTTGTTTGCTGACGAAAATGAAGACTTTTTTTGGGAAGCGAAGAAAGATAGCAACAACAACTACATTTTGACCTACATAAATATTGAAGATTGTGTAGATCACGAAGATTCAACCAAAACTTGGAAAGAAATTACAACTCACGAATATTACATAAACAGCAACGGCAAGTTTACAAAGTGTGTTGTTAGAGAAGAAAGGGGAAATTTCAAAGGTATGAGTGCAGAAGAAATCGCCGACACAGATTATTCTGGAACATACACATTCACATTCAATTCAAGCAAGAGTTTTAATGAAACTTGGGTAAAAGGCTTGATGACAACAGTGGAAACCGAATATGCAAGCAGGGTATAAATATTAAGATAATAATATAAACATTAAAAAATCTCGTAATTCATACGAGATTTTTTAATGTGGCATAAAAAAAGACCTTCAAGAAGGTCATTTGGCAGGGGTGGCAGGATTTGAACCTACGCGTGCAAGAGTCAAAGTCTTGTGCCTTACCGCTTGGCGACACCCCTATACTTGGTGCGGATGAAGGGACTTGAACCCCCATGGTCTCCCACTAGATCCTAAGTCTAGCGCGTCTGCCAATTTCGCCACATCCGCATTTTTGGTGACCCATCCGGGACTTGAACCCGGGACACCATGATTAAAAGTCATGTGCTCTACCAACTGAGCTAATGGATCGCGTCACAATC
>CAYQCO010000095.1:0-1769 GCA_964416085.1 uncultured Lachnospiraceae bacterium
CTTGATTATGGCGGAGATGTCGGCACAGAACACCTATTATATGGGCTTTTGTCAGTTGATTGCAATGCACAAAAATTGCTCAAAAAGTTTAATGTAACAGCCGAAAATTTTGCACAAGTTTTGGAGCAAACTTGCAACAAAATGCAGACCAACAATTATGACTTTACTCCACGAAGCAAGGGCGTGTTTACAATAGCCAACTCTATCGCCAAAAAGGTTGGCCAGACTTTTATCAACACAGAGCACTTGCTTATTGCAATTTTGTCACAAGACGACTGCTATGCTGTGAGATATCTCGCCAGTGTTTATAGGATTAATGTATATGATTTACGCAATAAGGCAATTACACTCGTGACAGGAGCAAGACAAGAAAAAAAACCACAAGAATTTGACGCGAGCGGTTTTACTCAACTAGGTAATGTAAAGAGTAGACAAACTCAAATGGAGCAACCAAAAGTTGAGTCAAGCCCACTTAGCGAAGAACTTTTGCAAATGGGGAGCGACATAACTTTGCGAGCCAAAAACGGCAAAATTGACCCAATTATTGGTCGTGATGCAGAAATAGAAAGAATTATTGAAATCTTGTGTAGAAAAACCAAAAACAACCCAGTCCTTATTGGTGAAGCAGGCGTAGGCAAGTCGGCAATAGTCGAAGGCTTGGCACTAAAAATTGTGAAAGGTGATGTTCCCGAACTTTTGAAAGGCAAGACAATTTATAGCCTAGATATTGGTGGGCTTATGGCTGGCACAAAATATCGCGGAAGTATGGAAGAAAAACTCAAAAATGCAATAGAAACAATTATTAGCGACAAAAATATAATAGTTTTTATTGACGAAATCCACACTCTCGCACAAGCGGGTAGCGAAAAAGGTGAAACATCTCCTGCTGATATGCTAAAACCTTATCTTGCTCGTGGCGAAATGCAAACTATTGGCGCCACAACAACCGATGAATACAGAAAATTTATTGAACAAGACAAGGCTCTCGAAAGACGTTTTCAACCAATAATGGTCGCTCCACCAAGTGTTGAAGATACAATCAAAATTTTGCAAGGGCTTAGAGATAGTTATGAGGCATTCCACAAAGTGAAGATTAGCGACCAAGCAATCGAAGCCGCTGCAAAACTTTCTGACAAATATATTATGGATAGAAGTTTGCCAGACAAAGCAATCGACCTTATTGACGAGGCAATGAGTAGGGCAAAAGTAAAAAACAATTACACTCCAAAACAAGAAATTGAAGTTGAACAAAAACTTGCACAACTTGAAGCCAACAAAGAAGATGCTGTTATGCAAGAAGATTTTGAAAAGGCAAGTAGGCTTAGGGATGAAATCAATGCGTATAAAAAACAAATTGACGAAATCAAAAAACTCCCATCAACTGACACAAAAAATGAAATTACAGAAGACGATATTGCACAAGTTGTCAGCAAATGGACAGGAATTCCGGTAACCAAAATGACACAAGGCGAAACAGAAAAATTGTTGAAATTGGAAGAGACTCTCGCCGCAAGAGTAAAGGGTCAAGACGAAGCAATTCAAGTTGTCGCCAAAGCAATAAGACGTAGCAGAATTGGTATCTCTGACCCAAGACGTCCAATAGGTAGTTTCTTGTTCCTAGGCTCAACCGGTGTAGGAAAAACCGAACTATCCAAAGCACTTGCCGAAGCGCTTTTTGACAGCGACAACAAAATGATTAGACTTGATATGAGTGAGTTTATGGAAGCGCATAGTGTGAGCAAACTCATTGGCTCGCCACCAGGATATGT
>CAYQCO010000096.1:0-1766 GCA_964416085.1 uncultured Lachnospiraceae bacterium
TTAAAAGGGGGCGGTCGCGAGGCGTAGACGTGCCGAGCGGTCGCCCCTATTAAACCGCTACACTTTATTCAATATCGCTAGCAAATAAACCACTATATTATTTGCTAACAACACAACCAATCATTCAAACTACTACACTTTTTTGCTAACAATGTCACCAGTATCCGTATCAATCAAGACGCCATAAGCATCCCCATCATTTGACACAACACCGACATACCAAAAATATCTGTTGGTCTCACCAGAATAGTCTTTCAAGATTTTCACCATTGCCTCAACATTCCCTTCTTCCAACAAAGCATTGATTTCGTCAACGAGTTCTCTGCCAGCAATTTTTATGGCTTCATCTTGGCTAATCTTAAAATTTTTGCTTTCATTAAAAAGCACTTGTTCAAACTTTTGTCCGTCAACGCTTAGTTCTAACTTGATTTCCGCATCATCACCTGCATTCATTCCCACGTCAGCGGAATATGTGTTGTCGTATGGACTTTTTTCTAGTTTGCCAGTTTTTTGTTCTTCGCCAATCGTGAGCACAAAATTATATTCATCGCTATTTAATGCCTTGTTGTCATTTCTTGAAAGTGTCACAATGCCAAAAGGCACGAGTTCGCCAACAACTCCATCCAAAGCATAAGGCTCTTCTCTTTCGCCTGTCACAAATGTTGCATAAAAATTGTCATCGCTACCCACAAAAAGATTGTCTCTTCTTTCTATTATATGATTGTTGATACTATCCACCGCTTTTTCTTCTTTGCCACAACCAACAAGCATTATTGCAACAAGGCTTAAACTTATTGCACACAAAAATTTTTTCATACATTCTCCTTTAAGATATAAATATTTATGCTCTCAAAAAATTCATTATGACAAGAAAAATCAATTCTTTTGACTAATTTTGTTGAAAAAATGGTTAAATTTATATTAACTATATATTTATATGATTTTTATGTATTAAAATTAAATTTAATTTATTATTATTTTATAAATACAATTCCAATAAATTGTATATCAAAAAATAATTTGTCAACAATTTTAATATGTTTATTATATTAATTAGAGTTATTTTTATTTATTTTGCTGTTCTCGTTTTTTTGCGACTTATGGGCAAACGGCAAATTGGAGAAATGCAACCTTATGAAGTGGTAATTACATTGATTATTGCCGACCTTGCGACTCTTCCTATGAGCGACACCAATATTCCGCTTGTCAACGGAATTTTGCCACTTGCAATTCTTGTAATGTTGCATTATGGGATAACATTTTTGACAAGAAAATTTGTTGCATTTCGTCATTTTATGAGTGGGGTCCCAGTGATTGTAATTAGTCCAAAGGGGATTGAATATGACACCTTAAAATCTCTCAATATGAACCTTGACGATTTGCAAGAAATGCTTAGGGGGTGCAATTTTTATTCTTTCGACCAAGTGGCCTATGCAATTATTGAAACCAATGGCAAAATGAGTGTTATACCAACAAGCGAAAATGCGCCAGTCACCGCGCAAGATTTGTCAATAAAAAATCCACCACCACAACTTCCGTCTGTTGTAATTTCTGACGGCAAACTTGTAAAAAACAAAATTGAAGAACAAAATCTTGATACACAAAAAATAATGGAAATATTAAAAAAATTAAATATTCAAAAATTGAAAGAAATTATTGTTATGAGCATTGATGCTGATGACAAAATGTATTATCAAAAAAAAGGTGAAAATTTTATTGTAATTGAAAATTATAAAAATAAATTAAAAATTAAATAAAAATATTAT
>CAYQCO010000097.1:0-1763 GCA_964416085.1 uncultured Lachnospiraceae bacterium
TTTTGTCAAGTCAATGCTTTTGGGTTAAATTTAAAAAAGTTTTTAAAAACTATTGACATCTTGTGCATTTTATTGTAAAATTAAATCATACTAAAATAGTAGGAATTAAAAATCACATTTTAGAAAGGAGAAATATGAAAGATTATATCTATCTAGACAATTCGGCAACCACAAAAGTTTTTGAAGAAGTTGTGGATGAAATGTTGCCTTATTTTACAGAATTTTATGGCAATAGTAACTCGCTTCACACTGTTGGACTTGTGGCAAACAAGGGTGTAAATCTTGCAAGAGAAAGAGTTGCAAATACACTGAATTGTGACAAAAACGAAATATATTTTACTTCTGGCGGAACGGAAGCCAACAACTGGGCATTAAAAGGAATTGCTTTGGGCAACAAACACAAAGGCAAGCACATCATTGTGAGTGCTATTGAGCACCACAGCATTATTGAAAGCGCGAGAGTGCTTGCGGATGCTGGATTTGAAGTTGACTATGCGCCTGTTGACAAAAATGGATTTGTTGATTTGAAAAAACTAAGACAACTTGTCAGACCTGACACAATTTTGGTGTCTGTTATGGCTGTCAACAATGAAGTTGGGTCTATTCAACCAATTAAGGAAATCAAAAAAATGCTTTTGGAATTGAACAGCAAGGCATATTTTCACGTTGATGCTGTGCAAGCGCTTGCAACTATGAAGTTGGATGTGCAAGAGTTGGGAGTAGATTTGCTCACCATTTCTAGTCACAAAATCCACGGTCCAAAAGGTGTTGGGGCATTGTTTGTAAAGCGTGGCACAAAAATATCTAGCATTATGAACGGCGGCGAACAAGAACGTGGTCTACGTGGCGGAACAACCAATGTTCCTACGATTGTTGGGTTTGGAAAAGCAGTTGAAATCAATGAAGAAAACAGGGATAAAAATGTAAAAATTTTAAGCGATGTCTCAAATTATTTTATTGAACAGGTCAAAAAAAATATTGGTTATATCAAGTTTAATTCACCTGCAAACAATCGTTCACCACAAATTGTCAACATAAGTTTTGACCTTGTTGAAGGCGAAAGTATATTGCTTTGGCTCAACAAAAACAACATTGCTGTGTCAACTGGTTCGGCCTGCGCTAGCACAAGTCTTGACAAGAGTCACGTTTTGACTGCAATGGGTATGTGTCATCAACTTATCAATGGCACGGTTAGATTTTCGTTTGGCAGCGACATAACCAAAGAAGATGTGGATTATGTGGTTGAAAAACTTGTTGAAATTGTCGGAAATCTAAGAAAAATGAGTCCACTAAAAGAAAAAGACGCGGTAACAAAAGGAGAATAATATGTATAACGAAAAAGTAATGGAAATATTTGCAAATCCAAAAAATGTTGGAGCGATAGAAAATGCAAATGCAGTAGGCACAGTTGGCAATCCATCTTGTGGTGACATTATGAAGTTGTATTTGCTAATCAAAGACAACAAAATTGAAGATGCAAAGTTTGAGACATTTGGTTGTGCAGCAGCGATAGTTAGTTCGTCAGTGGCAACAGAAATGATAAAAGGCAAAACAGTTGAAGAAGCATTGAATTTGAACAATCAAGAGATTATTGATTATCTTGGCGGACTGCCTGCACAAAAAATTCATTGCTCTGTGCTTGCAAAAGAAGCCATTGAAGAAGCAATAAAGTATTATAATGAGCACGAAAAAAAGGAAAATTAATTTTCCTTTTTTTATGACGAGTGGTAGGCCATATCATCCGCCCACTTGTTGCACAAGTG
>CAYQCO010000098.1:0-1705 GCA_964416085.1 uncultured Lachnospiraceae bacterium
ACTGCCAACTTGCTTAACACTTTTTCAAAATAATCAGGCAGTGGAGCCGAAAACTCCATATACTCTTTGCTTGTTGGATGAACAAATCTAATCTTGAATGCAAACAGCAGTTGACCGTCAGTCTTGATATTTTTGTCCACACCACCATAGAGTTTGTCACCCACTATTGCTCTATTTTTGCTTTTCAAGTGAACACGAATTTGATGAGTTCTGCCAGTTTTTAGCACACATCTAAGCAATGTGTAATCCCTAAAACTTTTTTCCACAAAAAAGTCTGTATAACTATATTTGCCCTTGCTCTCATCTACCAGCGCCATTTGCTTTCTGTCTTTTGGATTTCGACCAATATACCCTTCAACCGAAAAGTTTTCTTTTACTCTACCTTTTACAAGTGCCAAATATTCTCTATTTAAGGTTTTGTCTTTTAGTTGTGCGGACAAAAACTTGTGAGCATAATCATTTTTTGCGACAAGCATTAATCCAGCAGTATCTTTGTCAAGTCTATGCACAATTCCAGGTCTTAACACTCCATTGATTGTGGACAAGTTTTTTATATGATACATTAGTGCATTGACAAGTGTTCCACTTTTGGTTGTAGAACACGGATGAACAACCAGTCCTGCCTGTTTGTTTATTACAAGCAAATCATCATCTTCATAAACAATATTTATATCAATGTTTTCCGCCTCGGCCGAAATTTTTTCTTCATCAGGAATTGTAATTTCAATTTTGTCACCCAGTTTTAAGGCATAACCGCTTTTTACTACCTTGTCGTTTACGGTTATGTTTTGGTTGTCAATCAAAGTTTTTATGTAAGACCTTGAAAAATCCAAAAACTGACAAGTCAAAAACTTGTCTAGTCTTTCGCTTTTTTCTTGATTGAATATTATTGTTTGATTTTTCATTTTTGTTCTTCCTTGTGAGAAAAGAATAATAGATACACGCACACAAGACCCACACCTATGCACAAAAACGTATCTGCCATATTAAAGGTTGGAAAACTTGGCCAAAATGTAAAGTTGATAAAATCTCTGACATAGCCGAATTTGAGTCTATCAACGAGATTGCCTATTGCCCCACCGACAATAAAAGAAAATCCCACAACAAAAGTTTTGGATTTTGGTCTTTTCCATATCTCAAAAGCGACAAACACAGCAATAAGCACAATAGTCATCACAATGATTGGCCATTTTTTGCCAGCAAACATTCCAAAAGCGACTCCGTCATTGCCGTGATTGGTTTGGAAGTTGATTAGATTGGGGATTATATCTTTGCTTTGTTCAAAACAAAAAAAGTGCTTGAAAGTTAAATCTATTGCAAGCACTATTCCTATTATTAATAATATAATAGCATATCTAGTTATATTTTTTTTCATTGTTATCCTTAATTTTGTTGCAAAATGGTTGCGGTTTTTATTGCTATACTTATTTTTTCTTATACACAATACTCATTTGTCAACAATTTATTGTTATTTTTTGTCATTTGGGGTCAAAATTTTTCTCCCCTCAGGCATAAGAATAAAACTGTCTTGTTGATAACGCAAAATACTGCCATTTAGCCCATAAATCGCACCGCTCAAAAAGTCCAAAATACGTCCAACATCATCTCCGTCAAGACCGCCAAGATTCATCAAAACAGATTGGTTTTGTCTAAGATAATCCACTGCCGTTTGCACATCCTTGTGTGACTTTGGTTCAAACAAAAT
>CAYQCO010000099.1:0-1699 GCA_964416085.1 uncultured Lachnospiraceae bacterium
ATTATGGAAGAATTTAGTTATGAAGTGTTACACATAGACAAAAACAGTGGGGCAAGGACAGGAGTTTTGCATACACCACACGGAGATATTTACACTCCTATATATATGCCAGTGGGAACACTTGCAACAGTAAAAAGCCTTACTAGTGATGATTTGTATGATATAAATGCACAAATAATTTTGGCAAACACATATCATCTATTTTTGCGTCCGGGTCACGAGTTGGTAAAAAAGGCTGGCGGACTGCACAAATTTATGAATTTCAATCGCCCAATGCTTACTGATTCTGGCGGTTTTCAAGTTTTTTCACTTAGCAAATTAAGAAAAATTAGCGAGCAAGGAGTTGAGTTTAGAAGTCACCTTAATGGCGAAAAGCTTTTTATAAGCCCAGAAAAAGCAATGGAAATCGAAAATGCACTTGGAGCGGATATAATAATGGCGTTTGACGTGTGCAGTGAGTGGGGAATAACACACAAAAAAGCAGAAGAAAATATGCAACTTACTCTTCGCTGGCTGGATAGATGTTATAATGCACAAAAAAATCCAAAACAAATGTTGTTTCCTATTGTGCAAGGTGCATTCTTTAAAGATTTGAGATTAAAAAGTCTTGAAGAAACAAAAAAATATGCAAAATGCGGAATTGCAATAGGTGGACTTAGTGTTGGTGAACCAAAAGAAGTTATGTATGAAATGCTTGACGAACTTCAACCACATTATCCAGAAAATATGCCAAGATACCTTATGGGTGTTGGCAGTCCTGATTGCTTTTTGGAAGGTGTCGCAAGGGGAATTGATATGTTTGATTGTGTGTTGCAAACAAGAATTGCAAGAAATGGCACAGCAATGACAAGTCACGGCAAAGTTGTTTTAAAAAATGCCAAATACAAAGAAGATTTTTCTCCCCTTGATGAAGAATGTGATTGCTATTGTTGCAAAAATCACACCAAAGCATATTTACATCATTTGGTTAAGTGCAATGAGATTTTGGGTGCAAGATTGCTTTCAATCCATAACCTTAGATTTTCGCTTCATATGATGGAAGAAATTCGTGATGCTATCAACAATGATAGGTTTAATGAATACAAAGAAGAATTTTACAACAAATATGGCAAAATTTAAACTTTTTTGTCAAAAATCAAAAATATGGAAATTTTGTTTGACTTTTCAAAATACAATTTGATATTATGGAAAAGTAAGGAGAAAATATGATTACAAATTTGATTTTAGGTTTTACTTTTGATGTTGGCAGCATTGTTATGATTTTGCTTTTGGTTTGCCTTGTTGGACTTTATGTCTTGGGCACTGTCAAACGTAAAAAAGGCGATGCAAAACTTCAAGTAATGCGCGAAGAGTTGAAAGTTGGCGACAAAGTTATGACTGACACTGGCATTTATGGTGAAATTGTTGCCAAAAGAGAACAAGGCGAATACACTTTTGTAACCATCAAAACAGGGGATGACAAACATACTAGTTATTTGGAAGTTATTCAAGAAGCAATTTATTACACTTTCAATGAAAATGGCGAACCTGAGTTTGCTGGTCAAAATGTGGACCTTGAAGAAAAAGAAACAACTACAAATGAAGAAAAATAATGAAAAGCCGATTTGTTCGGCTTTTTTTATATGGTGCGGTGGTTGATTGGGGTGGGGCAGTCCACACACTTTCAGTGTGTTATAGGCAACAAGTTGCCTATTGTCCG
>CAYQCO010000100.1:0-1691 GCA_964416085.1 uncultured Lachnospiraceae bacterium
ACGGTGCGCTTACAAGACTTAAATCTGGCGAAACAATCGACAAATATCTTCACGGTGGTTACTCTACCCTATCACTTGGTTATGCGGGACTTTGGGAAACAGTTTATGCTTTGACTGGCAAAAAACTAACCGAGCCAGAAGGCAAGGCACTAGGTCTTGAAATTATGCGAAAACTCAACTTCTACACAAAGAAGTGGAAAGAAGCCGAGAATATTGACTATTCGCTTTATGGAACACCATTGGAGAGCACGACATACAAGTTTGCAAAATGTTTGCAAAGAAGATTTGGAATAATTGAAGGTGTGAGCGACAGGAATTATATCACCAATTCTTATCACGTGCACGTGACTGAACCTATGAATGCGTTTGAAAAACTTAAATTTGAAAGCGAATTTCAAGCACTTAGCCCAGGCGGAGCAATAAGTTATGTTGAAGTTCCTAATATGCAAAACAACATACCAGCCGTTTTGGAAGTGATGAAGTTTATTTATGACAACATTATGTATGCCGAACTCAACACAAAGAGCGATTTTTGTCAAGAATGTGGATTTGATGGCGAAATTAAAATTATTGAGCAAGACGGCAAACTAATTTGGGAGTGTCCAAACTGTCACAATCGTGACCAATCAAAACTTAATGTTGCAAGACGAACTTGCGGATATATTGGAACACAATTTTGGAACCAAGGCAGAACACAAGAAATCAAAGACAGAGTCTTGCACTTGTAGGTGAAAAATGTATTATTCAGCAATAAAAAATTGTGACATCGCAAATGGTGAAGGTGTACGTGTTACATTGTTTGTCTCAGGATGCAGAAACCATTGCAAAAATTGTTTTCAACCAGAGACTTGGAATTTTGAATACGGACAACCTTTCACTGACAACACCAAACAAGAAATCTTAAACCTATTGAAACCAGACTACATTCAAGGACTTACACTTTTGGGTGGCGAACCTTTTGAAAAAGAAAATCAGGAATGTTTGATTGACTTGTTGGAAGATGTCCAAAAAACTTATCCCAACAAAGATGTTTGGTGTTTTACTGGTTTTACTCTTGATGATGAGTTGTGGGGCAATTCTCGTGCAACTGGTAAAAATGCAGACGAATTGTTGAAGCATATTGACATACTTGTTGACGGACGCTTTGTTGAAGAACTAAAAAATTTGAGTTTGCGTTTTCGCGGAAGCAGTAACCAAAGAATTATTGATGTTCAAAATTCTTTGAAAAACAAAAAAATAATTTTGTCAAAATTTAATTAAAATTAATTATTTAATTTTTAAAATAAATTAATTAAAATATTAAATAAAATTAATTAAAATATTGAAAATAATTTAATAAAATAAAAAATAAAACTCTTTTGAGTTTTATTTTTTTGCTTGTTTTAAGTATTTTTTTATTTGATTTATTTATTTTTTAATTTTTAAGTTTTTATTATTTATTTTATTGTTTTTGAGTTTATTATTTTATTTAATAATATTTTTTTGTTTTTTTATTTTGTAATTTTTTTATTGATATTTTTGTTTAAAATAAACATTAACAATTTTCAGCCAGATACACTCGCTTCGCTCGGTATGACAGGTGGTGGAATTATTTTTTATTAAACAAATCTTGAATTTTAAAGTTATTTAGAAAATTGTGGAATTTGCCTTTGGTTTTGTCAAACAACAAATTGACAAGAAAGTATGATGCA
>CAYQCO010000101.1:0-1677 GCA_964416085.1 uncultured Lachnospiraceae bacterium
AGGAGAAAAATATGAAAATTATTTATGAGACTGAGCGTCTAATTGTCCGCGAGTGGATGGACAGTGACTGCAAAGATTTGTATGAATATGCAAGTGATGAAGTTGCTATCAAGTTTTTAACTTTTCCAACTTACACTTCTATGCAAGATGCAGTGGACAGGATAAATTTTTTGAAAAATCAATATACAGAAGATACAATGTTGTGCGATTATTGTATTGAACTTAAAGGACACAACAAAGTTATCGGCGCTATTGGTATTGTCGGTTTTAACAAAAATAGTGATGGAGAAGCAGAAATTGGCTATGTATTAAATCCCAAATATCAAGGTTTTGGATATATGACCGAGGCGCTTGTTGGAATGTTTAAGCATATAAAATCTCACAATATTGCCAAGAGAATTATTGCCAAGCACGATGTGGAAAACTTTAAAAGTGGAAATGTGATGAAGCGCGCTGGAATGACATTTGAAGGGATATTACGAAAAAAGAGTTCCAACAACCTTCATACTCGACACGACTGTGCCCTATATTCAATTTTGGACGAAGAAATTGTTTTGGATTAATTTTTCGTATTTCTTTAACGAGCAACAAAAGTATTTTGACATTTTTTGAAATGTAAAATGTGTTCATTTTCACTTGGCAAAATGTTGTTTGTATTCTTTAATCCTTGACAATATATTGCTTGTCTTTGATATGCAATAAAATGATGTTGATTTTGCATTGAAATTTGGTAAATTTGTAATCAAATGCTTGTTTTTGCTGCAAAATTTAAAAAAAAATTGCAAAAAGTATTGCAAATTGCGGCAAAGTTTGTTAGAATTGCCTTGAAAGGTGGGATATTATGGAACATAATATGAAAGTAATGGCCGTCTATTTTGACAAAATAGTCTCTGGCGAAAAAATTTATGAAATTAGGCTTAACGACATAAAGCGTCAACAATTTGATGTCGGCGACACACTTGTTATTCACAGGGCACCTGACCTAAACAGTGAGGTTAAAGTCAAAATCCTTGACCTTATTTATTTTAAAGATTTTGACAAAATGTTGGAAGCATTGCCGGCCGACAAAATTGGGTTTGCAGGTTACAGCAAAAGCACTATCGCCGACATTTATCGCGGATTTTATTCACTCGAAGACGAAGTGCAATATGGCGTTGTTGCAATAAAAATTGAAGTCATAAAATAACAGCGAGGCTGTTATTTTTTAAACTTTTACCAATTAGGAATATTGTAAATGAAAAAATATGATATAGTCAAAATTGTTAGATTGACAGATGAATTGCAAAAACTTAATTTGCAATTAGATTTTCACGGGGTAATACTTTCTACTGGCATTGCAAGTTGCGAAGTAATGTTTTTTAATGATTTTAATATCGGGCAATCCACAATTTGCACAGTTGACAACAATTTAATCAAAAAAGAAGATGCCTGCCTGCCTAAAAACATCATTAAAGAACTTGACAATTATTTAAAAAAACAACCTATTCAAAACAAAAATCTTGTCTTGACAAAACCAAAATTTAAGGAATGCGATTATGTTGAAGTTGTTGTAGAAAAAAACAAATATTCACAACACAACATTCATTGTGGAAGCAAGGGATTTGTTGTTCTTGATGAAATGATAGATAATGAAATACTGGTTGATTTTACATATGTTGATGAAAATGGAGATATCTA
>CAYQCO010000102.1:0-1648 GCA_964416085.1 uncultured Lachnospiraceae bacterium
CCATGATTAAAAGTCATGTGCTCTACCAACTGAGCTAATGGATCGCGTCACAATCTGCGTATGACTTGCTCGAACTCCCATTTGGTCGTTCGTTCGACCGCCACTTGATTGTTCCTTTCCCCACTGCGAAACCAGTTCTTGTGGGGGCCCCAATATTATTTGTATCTAAATATTAGAGTGGTTGTCATCACGTGATTTGACTGATGACTTATGTATTATACGACATAAAAATAAAAAATGCAAGTGTTTTTGCAAAAAAAATTAAAATTGTTTGTATTTTATTGAATTTATGTCGTTTTTTATTGTATTTATGCCAAAAGCATATTGTTTTTTGCTTATCAACTTGACAAATTGTCCAGTTTGTAATAAACTTGTTGTATGTTTTGGGGGTATCGCCAAGTGGTAAGGCATTGGATTCTGACTCCAATATTCGGAGGTTCGAGCCCTTCTACCCCTGCCAAATGACCTTTTTGAAGGTCTTTTTTTATGCGGTGGAATGGGCGCTCCGCTGGCAGTCCCAGCCGACACGGAACGTGTCGGCTTGCAAAGTGCCACAGGCACTTTGCCACGCGCTAGCGCGTAGGACTGCCAGCGCCCCCAAGCACCTCGGCAATAATTTTCAACATCTTATCCTTGCCTTGTGAAAGGTCCATTTTTTTCAAGTTGCTTGACATAACATCCGCATTTTTAAGTGCAATTTCAATATGTTTGGCAAGGGTAGTAGGGTTAAGTTGGGCTTCTGGCAAAATTTTTGCCCCACCTTTATTTTTAAAATATTGTGCATTTTGAACTTGGTCGCCACGACTATGTCCGTTTTCAAGTGGGATAAGTAGCATAGGCTTGTGCATAAAAGCGCACTCAAAAATCACACCGGCACCAGCGCGCCCAATCACAAGGTCGCTGATAGAATAAAGATAAGGCATATTGTCGCTCAACTCAAATTGGTTGTAGTTAGAAGCGCGATTTTTTGTTGCATTGCCTTTTCCAACAAGGTGAATAATGTTGTATTTAAGACTAAGTTTGGGCAGTGCTTTGACAACATTTTCGTTGATGATTTTACTCCCACTACTGCCGCCAACGATTAAAATTGTGGGTAGGTTGGTGTCAAGTTTGAGTTTGACAGTTGACTTAATGTTTGCAAGTTTAAAGTCACTAGAAAGAATTGGCCCAGTAAAAACCACATTTTTTCTGCTGCCCACCAAATGCTCATAATTTACACACATAACATTGCTGATTTTCAAAATGATTTTGTTTGCAAGCCCAAAAGAATAATCGCTTTCGTGACTGATGATAGGGATGCGGAGTTGTCGCCCAGCAAGACAAACAGGCAGACTGACATAACCGCCTTTTGACACAATTAGGTCAGGCTTGATGTCTTTCAAAATCTTTTTTGCTTGGTGTACACTCGACACCAACTTAAACGGCATAAGAAGATTTTTGGTGATTTTTCCACGATTAAATTTGGTGGTTTTGATTTCAAAAAACTTAATTTTTTCTTTCAAAATTCGCTCTCTTTCAATCCCAGAAGAACCGATATAAAAAATCTCGTTGTCATTCTTCAATTCATTAATCAAA
Organism: uncultured Lachnospiraceae bacterium; assembly: GCA_964416085.1. GTDB lineage: Bacteria > Bacillota > Clostridia > Christensenellales > UBA1242 > Onthoplasma. The sequence goes on from CAYQCO010000102.1 coordinate 1,576, forward strand.
TAAATGTTGGGCATAACGTGACCCAAAGTGCCACCGCCAGTAAAAACAATTTTTGCCATAAATACTCCTTAAA
>CAYQCO010000103.1:0-1634 GCA_964416085.1 uncultured Lachnospiraceae bacterium
AATATGAAAAACATTAAAACTATGATGATGCGTCTATATTAAAAGTTGAAGGCACGAGTTGTCATTAGTTTTTAATGAAAATGCGGAGCCTTCAAGGTTCCGTTTTTTGTTAAGGAGAGAGTTATGAACAAAAACATTTTGATTGGACTTAGTTGGCCGTATGCCAACGGATTACTTCACATTGGACATTTGGGGAGCAGTTTGCCAGCGGACATTATTGCAAGATATCACAGACTCAGAGGCAACAAGGTTATGTTTGTGAGCGGAAGTGACTGCTTTGGAACACCAGCGTCAATTCAAGCCCAAAAAGAAAATTGCGACCCATTAGACATTGTTTCTAAATATGACGAAAAGTTTAGAGAGACATTCAATGCAATGGATTTTTCATTTGAAAATTTTACCAAAACGGTCGAACCAAGACACATTGCTTTTGCACAAGATTTTCATAGAGATTTATACAAAAGCGAATATGTAACCAGCAAAACAATTTCACAATTTTATTGCAAGGATTGTGACAGATTTTTGGCGGACAGATATGTCGTTGGACTTTGTCCATATTGCAAAAGCCCAGCGAAAGGGGATAGTTGCGACCATTGTGGAAAGATTTTGGAGCCAGAAATTTTGTTGGAACCAAAGTGCTCAATTTGTGGGCATACACCAGAATTGAAAGAAACAAGTCAAGTATATTTGCAACTAAGCAAAAATGAAGAAAAATTGATAAAACATTTTGAAAAACATAAGGATTCGTGGACAATAAATGCACAAAATATGACTCAAAGATATTTTGACGAGGGACTTCAAGATAGGGCAATTACAAGAAACTTGAATTGGGGTGTTCCTGTGCCAGATAGTAGTGACAAAAACAAGGTTATATACAACTGGGCAGAAAATGTTTTGGGATATTTAAGCGCTACAAAAATGTATTGCGATGACCACAATCTAAATTGGCTTGATTGGTGGCAAAACGACAATGCAACCCACTATTATGTGCACGCAAAAGACAATATTCCATTCCATTCATTGATACTTCCAGCACTGCTTTTGTCCAACTCAAATCACTATCATTTGCCAGATGTTATTGTTGCAAGCGAATATGTGACTATTGAAGGCAAAAAGATTAGCAAAAGTGCAGGCACTTGCCTAACTGGTGAGGAACTTTTAAGCGAATTTGACAGCGATATGATTAGATTCTATTTCGCCAAAAATGTCAACGACAAAAAAGACGTCAACTTCACTTTCCAAGATTTTGTAAATACAGTAAACGGCGAACTTATCAACAACTGGGGCAACCTTGTCAACAGATGTTTGAGTTTTGTAAAATCTAAATTCGGTGGCAAAATTGCTCACAAAAATCTTGACAGAGAGATTAAGACAAATATAGAAAAAACATTTGAAAACGTGTCAAAATATGTGGAAGAAGGCAAAATCGTTTTGGCGGTCAAAGATATTATGGAACTCGTGTCATTCTCAAACAAATTGTTTGACAGTTATGCTCCTTGGGCAACATTGAAAGTGGATAGTGAAAAGTGTCAAGAACAACTATTCAATATCTTGACATTAATCAACAACATAAATATAATGTTGTCAATCGTTACCACCAAGGGCAGCCAAAAAGTATTCAAATTTTTGAACAC
>CAYQCO010000104.1:0-1590 GCA_964416085.1 uncultured Lachnospiraceae bacterium
ATTCAATAATCACTCGGCCGGACAGCCAGCAATCAAAAAAATCTTCCAAATTTGACTTTGACCCAGTTTCAAAAGCGGAAATCAAGTCGTCAGCGTGTGCAATTTTGTAGGCATTGTTTTTTGCATAAACCTTTAAGGATTTTTCAAATTTATTTTCACCTATCAACTGATAAAGGCTATCAAACATCAACACTCCTTTGCAATAGATAGTAAAAGTATATTCAGGCTCAGTGTCAAATTCATCAAGAGACCTATTCATTGATGTATCAAGTTTTCCCAACACATTTTCATAGGTGTTTTTGTAAAGCAAATAGTTTTGGTGTGCAGCATTTATCATTTCATTATGGTTATATTTGTAACCTTTGTTGTTGTCATAAAAAAGTATGCAAGAAAATTCAGTGAGCGATTCATCCAACCAACTTTCACAATACTCGTCATTGCCCACCAGATTATACCACCACTGATGTGCAGTTTCGTGCACCACGACATTCAAATATTCGTCTTTATCTTTTACGTCACAACTTATCAAACTGAGATTTGGGTATTCCATTCCACCATAACAAAAATCGGCTTGAACAATAGAATAAGTTTTGTATGGATAGGTATAAAACAATTCGCTAAACGTTCTTATACTATCGACTCCACAGTTCAAAACTTTTTCCGCATTTTCGTCATCAAAATAATAATATTTTATGTTGACATTTTTCCAATTTGTTTCCTTTACGCTAAACTTTTTGCTCAAAACAAATGCAAAATCGCGGACACTTTTCGCTTCTATATTGTAATAATTTACACCATTGTCAGTAGTGGAATTTTTTATGTATCCAGTCGTTGCAAGAGTTAGATTGTCTTCGGTTTTTAAACTCACAAAATAGTTGGCCATTTCGCTAAAAAATGGGTCGCCAGTTGAAGAATAGCCGTTTGTTTTCCAGCCGTTTTCATACATACAAACTATTGGATAAAAGTTGCCAAAGTTGATAGTATTTTCACCATAACCAAACCTGTGATTGCAATTTGGGAGTGTAAAACTATACTCAATTTTTATGTTGGTTCTCTCGCTTGGATAAAGTGAAGAATTGAGTCCTACCACCAAAATATCGTTGTCTTTTCCCTCATAATTTGTTGCGACATCTTCACCATTCAGCATTACGCGTGCAATGTTTAGTGTTGCATAACTTTCTCCGTTATAAAAGCAGTTGGTAAAATTGTTTTCATCAACCACATCAGTATTTGAAAGTCTTGTCCAAGATGCAATATACAAATGAATTTTTATTTCTTTCATCAGTGCATCTGTGTTGTTGCAATAATCTATCTCGCAACTTGCAACCGCATTTTTTGTAGCATTGTTATACTCCAAATCAATATAATAATTGGTAAAATCTTGTCCAATCTCTTCCAAATTGTCAGATTTTTTGCAACCTAACAAAATTGTTGGCAAAATTATTATCAATGCAAAAGTCAAAAACCTTATTTTTTTCATATTATCCTCAAAATATTGTATTATGATGTTTGATGATTTATGAATTGGTTTTTGGACTATATAAAAAACGCGCGACCGCTGGGCCCTTGCACCTGCCCCGCGACCGCGCT
>CAYQCO010000105.1:0-1577 GCA_964416085.1 uncultured Lachnospiraceae bacterium
TATAAAATAAAAAAATCACTCGATTACGAGTGAAGATTGTGGCGCAGAGTTAGGGATTCGAACCCCAGGAAGCTTGCACTTCAACGGTTTTCAAGACCGCCGCTTTCGACCGCTCAGCCAACTCTGCATAAATTACTTTGACATTTTACACGAAAAAATTGCGTTTGTCAAGTAATTTATTCCAATTTTATATAATTTTTGCTTTTTGAAAATGCTGTATACAAAAATTTGCATTTGTGTTTTTTAATGTTTGTCAAAATTTACATTTGTATTAAAAAAATGTGAATTACAAATTTTTTTCATTTTATGACTAATTTTCAATCATCCAATCAATATACACGCCAAACGCTTTGGTTGGGTCGTTCAAAAATACGTGAGTAACAGCACCGACAAGTTTGCCGTTTTGCACAATAGGGCTTCCGCTCATTCCTTGAATAATTCCGCCGGTTTTTTCAAGGAGTTTTTGGTCGACAACCCTAAACATAATACTCTTTTCGCTAGCAGAATTTTGGTGGTTTGTTTTTACAATTTTTATATCATAGCCCTTTACACCTTCGCCGTCAATGTCGCAAAAAATTTGTGCATTGCCAAGTTCAACGCTCATTCTTCCACCAAGCGACATATTTCGCGACAGGTCAAGCGAATTGGTGTTGGACAAATTGCCATAAACCCCATACTCGCAATTTGTGTCAGCAGTGCCAATTTCTGTGTCGCTAAGTTTAATGCTTGTTTGAATTTCGCCCGGGGCATCAGTTGTGCCTTTTTTTATACCAATGAAATTGCAAAGATAAACTTCGCCTTGAGTTGTTTGTCCGTCAAGGTTTGGGATTGGGTGTCCAACCGCTCCAAAACGATAATCACTCTTTTTTACATAGGTCAAAGTTCCAACTCCGCTTGTCGAGTTTTGGACCCAAAGACCAAGTTTGTATTTTTTTGTCCACAAGTCTAGGGCGGGGGTGATATTGATTTCAAAATTGTCATCTTTTCTAGAAATTAACAAGGTGGCATATTCTGGATGTGTGCTAGAATTTAAAATTTTGTCAATGTCGTCAATGCTTGTTATTTTTTGCCCATTGATTTTTTGGATATAGTCGCCTTCTTGAAGAGAACACTCCTTAAAAGGCTCGTCTTTGCCCTCAGCGGTCCAAATTGGATTGCTTCCAACAATTTGCACTCCGTCAGTTGTTAGGTGAAAACCAACAGTGTTTCCGCCAGCAAAAACTTCCACATCGTTTAATAATTTTACTTTTACTTTTTTAATTGGCAGCCAACCAAAAAGTTTTATATCCATTGTCGTCTCTTCAACTTTTTTGTTGCTGACAGTCAAGTCGTCTGGCAAAGAAAATTTGAGTCCGGAATATTGACCGCTTTCATTGGCGGATTTTATGTCGTCAAAAGTGACATACATATATTCTGGGAAATTTACACTTTCAATAATTGGTTGAACAAAATTGGTGCCCACAATAAAAATTGTGCAAAAAATCAAAATAAATATAAATAATTTTTTCATAAAAATATTTTTTGAAAAATATTAATTTTTATGTAAAATTTAATAAAAATACTTAAAAATGGCATTA
>CAYQCO010000106.1:0-1529 GCA_964416085.1 uncultured Lachnospiraceae bacterium
TAAAAGGAAGAAATTATGAACAAAAAAATAATTATGGCAGACGAAAGCAGAATGGCACTTGTAAAGGGTGCCCAAAAACTAGTTGATGCAGTAAAAATTACTCTTGGACCAAAAGGACGTAACGTTGTTTTGGAACGTGGCAACTCTACCCCACTCATCACAAATGACGGAGTGACCATTGCCAAAGAAATTGAACTCAAAGACAAATTTGAAAACCTTGGAGCAAGCATAATAAAGCAAGTTTGCACAAAAACCAACGACATTGCTGGTGACGGCACAACTACTGCTTGTGTTCTTGCAGGCAGTATTTTGTGCGAAGGGGCAAAACATCTTGCCACTGGCGCCAATCCAATACTTTTACGTGACGGAATTGCAAAAGCGGTGGACTTTGCAGTCAAACGTTTGAAAGAAAACTCTCACCCAATTACTAGCAATGAAGAAATTAAGCAAATAGCCACAATTTCTGCTGGCGACTCATCTATTGGCGAACTTATTGCTCAGGCAATAGACAAAGTTTCAAAAGACGGAATTGTGCATTTGAGTGAAAGCAATTTTACTTCTACAAAACTTGAAATTGTGGAAGGCTACAAATTTGGTCGTGGCTATCTTTCACCATATATGTGCACAGACGGAATAAAAATGGAAGCGAATTTGGAAAATCCTTATATTCTCGTCACCAACAAAAAACTTGTCAATCTAAATGAATTTGTGCCAATTTTGGAAGAAATTTCTCGTCAGGGAGCCAGTCTATTAATCATTGCTGACGACATTGACGGAGATGCTTTGGCTACTCTTGTTGTCAACAAAGTTAGGGGCAACTTGAATGTTGTGGGTGTAAAAGCGCCTAGTTTTGCTGACAGAAAAATTGAAGAATTGGAAGATATTTCAACTTTTGTTGGTGCGACACTGATTAAGGACAGCATTACTGACACACAATCGCTTGATATTTCATATCTTGGAAGAGCAAAGTCTGTTGTTGTGAGCAAAGACTCGACCACTATTATTTCTGGCAATTCCAACAATGAACAACTTGCTTTGCGTGTCTCTCAACTTAAATCACAAATTGAAAATGCGACCAACAATTATGACAAAGAAATTTTTAGGGAACGGCTTGGCAAACTTTGCAGTCAAGTTGCACAAATCAAAGTTGGGGCTCCGACAGAAGTTGAAATGAAAGAGAAAAAACTTCGCATTGAAGATGCAATCAACGCGACAAAATCCGCTCTTTTGGAGGGAATTGTTGCTGGTGGTGGAGTTGCTCTCTTAAAACTCGAACAAGAAGTCAAAAACTTTGCACTTACTCTTGACGGAGACTACAAGTTGGGTGCACTAACTATTGCCAACAGCCTAAGCGCTCCGCTCAAACAAATCTGTCTGAATGCAGGTGTTGAGCCTGCCATTGTTGTTGACAAATTGCGTGCTGGTGATGACAATTTTGGTTATGACGCACTCAACAATAGTTATGTTGATATGCTTGCATTGGGAATAATTGACCCAACACTTGTCACCCGCTCTGCACTTCAAAATGC